>NZ_SUKD01000019.1:0-114246 GCF_013357275.1 Pseudomonas sp. BMW13
CGCAGCGGACGGGACTCGAACCCGCGACCCCCGGCGTGACAGGCCGGTATTCTAACCGACTGAACTACCGCTGCGCGTCGGCCGGACTTGCGTCCGAATTCGCTAATGGTGGGTGGTGACGGGATCGAACCGCCGACCCTCTGCTTGTAAGGCAGATGCTCTCCCGGCTGAGCTAACCACCCATGTGCCTTAGCGAGGCGCGCACTTTATGCAGGTGGCGACGCTAAGTCAACACCCTGCTTGAATTTTTTCTGAAAAAGACGCGCCGCCCGCCGCGCCTCAATCCATTTCCCCGCACAGCTCGGCGGCACGCAACAGCGCCGCCGTCAGAGCGTGGCGCTCCCAATCGGCAAGGGCGGCAAAACGCCGGTTGAATTCCGGTGGCATCAGCGACGGTGCCTGCTGGATCAGTTCGCGGCCGGCCTCACTGATCAGCAACCACTGGCGACGGCGATCCTGATCGTCGCGCTGGCGTTGCAGCAGGCCGCGCTCCTCCAGGCGATCGAGCAGACCGGACAGCGTCGCCGCCGTCAGGCTGACTCGGCTGCTGAGCACGCTGGCGGTCAGGCGCGTCTCGCTGGCCAGTACCTGCAGGATCATCAGCTGCATGGGGGTCAGCCCACCGAAGCGGGCCAGACGCTTGGCGTGCACCTCCCCCGCCTGCTGCAAGCGCCGCAAGGCCTGGAAAAGCGGCATCTCGAATGCCATGACAGATGACAAATCTATTTCAACAGGAACTTTTTTATCGCTCATAAGCACCAATTCATAGCCACCAAAACTTTGACATGAAAGCATTTTTTTGTTTTGGTGTAAAAGGTCCGGGAACGGACCACTCCCCAACGGAAACACCGGTAAGGAACTATGTGCGGAATAGCTGGAGAACTACGTTTTGATCGACGCCCCGCGGACCTGGCGGCAGTCGAACGCATCACCCACCACCTGGCCCCTCGCGGCCCCGACGCCCACGGCTTCCACAGCCAGGGCCCCATCGCCCTCGGCCATCGCCGCCTGAAGATCATGGATCTGGCCGAAGCCTCGGGCCAGCCGATGATCGACAGCGACCTCGGCCTGTCCATGGTATTCAACGGCGCCATCTATAACTACCCCGAGCTGCGCGCCGAACTGGAGGCGCTGGGTTATCGCTTCTTCTCCGGCGGCGACACCGAAGTGCTGCTCAAGGGCTATCACGCCTGGGGCGAGAACCTACTGCCCAAGCTCAACGGCATGTTCGCCTTCGCCGTCTGGGAGCGCGACACGCAGAACCTGTTCATCGCCCGCGACCGCCTCGGCGTCAAGCCGCTGTACCTGTCGCGCACCGGTCAGCGCCTGCGCTTCGCCTCGTCGCTGCCGGCGCTGCTGCAAGGCGGCGACATCGCCAAGACGCTGGATGCCGTGGCGCTCAACCACTACCTGAACTTCCATGCCGTGGTGCCGGCGCCGCGCACCATCCTGGCCGGCGTCGAAAAACTGCCGCCAGCGACCTGGATGCGCGTCGACGCGGATGGCAAGGTCGAGCAGCAGAGCTGGTGGTCGCTGCAATTCGGCCCGCGCGGCGACGAAGCCGGCTACGGCCTGGAAGAATGGCGCGAGCAGACGCTGGAAACCATGCGCCAGGCGGTGGAGATCCGCCAGCGCGCCGCCGTGGATGTCGGCGTGCTGCTCTCCGGTGGCGTCGACTCGAGCATGCTGGTCGGCCTGTTGCGTGAAGCCGGTGTGGAGAACCTGCTGACCTTCTCCATCGGCTTCCAGGATGCCGGCGGCGAACGTGGTGACGAATTCCAGTACTCGGACCTGATCGCCCAGCGCTTCGCCACTCGCCATCACCAGTTGCGCATCGGCGAGCACGAGATTCTCGAACAATTGCCGCAGGCCTTCCGCGCCATGAGCGAGCCGATGGTCAGTCACGACTGCATCGCCTTCTATCTGCTCTCGCGTGAAGTGGCCAAGCACTGCAAGGTGGTACAGAGCGGCCAGGGCGCCGACGAGCTGTTCGCCGGCTACCACTGGTACCCGCAGGTCGACGGCGCCAAGGATGCCTTCGCCGCCTACCGCGCCGCCTTCTTCGACCGCGAGCACGACGAGTACGCCGCCTGCGTGCAGCCGGCCTGGCTGACTGGCGACATGGCCGGCGAGTTCGTCCGTGAGCACTTCGCCCAGCCAGGCGCCGACGCGGCGGTGGACAAGGCCCTGCGTCTGGACAGCACGGTGATGCTGGTCGACGACCCGGTCAAGCGCGTGGACAACATGACCATGGCCTGGGGTCTGGAGGCGCGCACGCCGTTCCTCGACTACCGCGTGGCCGAACTGTCGGCGCGCATTCCGGCGCAATTCAAGCTGCCCGACGGCGGCAAGCACGTGCTCAAGGAAGCGGCACGCAAGGTCATCCCCAGCGAGGTGATCGACCGGCCCAAGGGCTACTTCCCGGTACCGGGCCTCAAGCACCTGGAAGGCGCCACCCTCGGCTGGGTACGCGACCTGCTGCTCGACCCCAGCCAGGATCGCGGCCTGTTCAACCCGAGCATGCTCGACCAGTTGCTGACCAACCCGCAGAGCCAGTTGACGCCGCTGCGCGGCTCCAAGCTGTGGCAGCTCGCGGCGCTCAACCTCTGGCTGAGCGAACAGGGTCTGTAAAGCGGGCAGGCGCGGCGCTCGCGGCGCGCCTGCCGGATCAACGGTCGTAGCCCGGATGTCATCCGGGGTTGTCGCGACTCAACACTCGATCCGGCCCAGACCGGAGGTAGAGATAAAGGACAACTCATGCGCTCCCCTGCCTTTAACCAACGCCTGATCCGCGGCCAGACACCCTCCTACGAACGTCTGCAGGCGCGTCTGGCCGAGGACCACAGCAGCCAGCCCAGCCAGCCGCAGGCCATCCACTGCGGCTGGGGGCGACTGCTGATCGGCCACACCTACCCGGACGCCACGGCGCTGGCCGAAGCCCTGCTCGACGAACAGCCCGGCGAGCGCGACATCGCCCTGTACGTCGCCGCCCCGCACCAGGTGCTGGCCCACGCCCCGCAACAGCTGTTCCTCGACCCGTCCGACACCCTGCGCCTGTGGTTCACCGACTACCGGCCGGCGCGTCGCAGCTTTCGCGGTTTCCGCATCCGCCGCGCGCAGAGCGAGGCGGACTGGCAAGCGATCAACTGCCTGTACCAGACCCGCGGCATGCTGCCGATCGATGCGGACAAGCTCACTCCCTACAACGACGGCGGCCCGACCTACTGGCTGGCCGAGGACGAGGACAGCGGCGCGGTGATCGGCAGCGTCATGGGCCTCAATCACCAGCGCGCCTTCCGCGACCCGGAAAACGGCAGCAGCCTCTGGTGCCTGGCGGTCGACCCGCAGTGCAGCCGGCCGGGCGTCGGCGAAGTGCTGGTGCGCCACCTGATCGAGCACGGCATGAGCCGTGGCCTGAGCTACCTCGACCTGTCGGTGCTGCACGACAACAAGCAGGCCAAGCGGCTGTACGCCAAGCTGGGCTTCCGCGAGTTGCAGACCTTCAGCCTCAAGCGCAAGAACGGGATCAACCAGCCGCTGTTCCTCGGCCCAGGACCGCAGGCCGAACTCAATCCCTATGCACGCATCATCGTCGACGAAGCCCTGCGCCGTGGCATCGAGGTGCAGGTGGACGACGCCGAGGCCGGGCTGTTCACCCTCAGCCATGGCGGCCGGCGCATCCGCTGCCGCGAATCGCTGTGCGACCTGACCAGCGCGGTGAGCATGACCCTGTGCCAGGACAAGCGCCTGACCCACCGCGCGCTGTCGCGGGCACAGCTCAGCGTGCCCGACCAGCGCCTCGCAGGCAGTGCCGAGGACAATGCCGCGTTTCTCGCCGAGCACGGCTCGGTGGTGGTCAAGCCGGTCGATGGCGAACAGGGCCAGGGCGTCGCCGTGGACCTGCGCACGCCCGGCGAGGTGCAGGAAGCGATCGAACGCGCACGGGTGTTCGACCAGCGCGTGCTGCTGGAGAGCTACCACGCCGGTCACGACCTGCGCGTGCTGGTGATCGGCTATGAAGTCGTCGCCGCCGCGATCCGCCGCCCGGCCGAAATCATCGGTGACGGCCGCCACAGCATCGGTGAGCTGATCGACGCGCAGAGCCGTCGCCGCCAGGCCGCCACTGGCGGCGAGAGCCGCATTCCCAAAGATGCCGAGACCCTGCGCACCCTGCACGGCGCCGGCCTGGACTACGACAGCGTGCTGCCCGCCGGACAGCGCCTGGCGGTGCGCAAGACCGCCAACCTGCACACCGGCGGCACGCTGGAGGACGTCACCGCGATCCTGCATCCGAAGCTGCGCGATGCCGCGATCAAGGCAGCGCGTGCGCTGGAGATCCCGGTGGTCGGCCTCGACCTGCTGGTGCCGGCCGCCGACCAGCCCGGCTACGTGTTCATCGAAGCCAACGAGCGCGCCGGCCTGGCCAACCATGAACCGCAGCCGACCGCCGAGCGCTTCGTCGACCTGCTGTTCCCGCTGAGCCAGGCCACGAGCTGAACCCCACTCCCCCGGCCCACTCCCGCGAACGGGAGTGGGAAGACTCAAACGCCGAGGAGCTTGTATGCAACAACTACCCGAACCCGATCTCGACTACCTGCAGAAGGTGCTGCTGGAGATGCTCGCCATCCCCAGCCCGACCGGCTTCACCGACACCATCGTGCGCTACGTCGCCGAGCGCCTGGAAGAGCTGGAAATCCCCTTCGAACTGACCCGTCGCGGCACCATCCGCGCCACGTTGCGCGGGCGCCAGAGCGAATACGAACGCTTTGACCGCGCCGTCTCCGCACACCTGGATACCATCGGCGCCATCGTCCGCGAGATCAAGGACAACGGCCGCCTCGGCCTGGCCCCGGTGGGGTGCTGGTCGAGCCGCTTCGCCGAGGGCAGCCGCGTCAGCCTGTTCACCGACAACGGCGTGATCCGTGGCAGCGTGCTGCCGCTGATGGCGTCCGGACACGCCTTCAACACGGCGGTCGACACCCTGCCGATCAGCTGGGACCACGTCGAGCTGCGCCTGGACGCCTACTGCGCCACCCGCGCCGACTGCGACTCGCTGGGCATCTCGGTGGGTGACTTCGTCGCCTTCGACCCCCTGCCGGAGTTCTCCGAAAGCGGTCACATCAGCGCCCGACACCTGGACGACAAGGCCGGCGTGGCCGCCCTGCTGACGTCGCTCAAGCTCATTCGCGACCACGGCCTGCAACCGCTGATCGACTGCCACCCGCTGTTCACCATCACCGAGGAAGTCGGCTCCGGCGCCGCCGCCGCCCTGCCCTGGGACGTCAGCGAGTTCGTCGGTATCGACATCGCCCCGGTCGCGCCCGGCCAGCAATCCAGCGAGCATGCCGTCAGCGTGGCCATGCAGGACTCCGGCGGCCCCTACGACTACCACCTGTCCCGCCAGCTGCTGCGCCTGGCCGCCGAACAGGAGGTGGCGGTGCGCCGCGACCTGTTCCGCTACTACCACAGCGATGCCCAATCGGCCGTCGCCGCCGGCCACGATATCCGCACGGCGCTGCTGGCCTTCGGCTGCGATGCCACCCATGGCTACGAGCGCACGCACATCGACAGCCTCAAGGCGCTCAGCAGCCTGCTCACCGCCTACATGATGAGCCCGCCGGTGTTCGCCAGCGACGCCCAGCCCGCCCAGGGTTCGCTGGAGCATTTCAGCCATCAGCTGGAGCACGATGCGCAGATGGAAAGCGGCACCCGGGTGCCGCCGGTGGACAGCCTGGTCAAGCAACATGATCGGGATGCTTGAAGGGTTTCCCACATAAGGGCAAAGTGGCACGAAGGACGACAGGGGGAGCTCAGGCTCCCCTTTTTATGGCCGCCAGCACCTTGGCCAACCTGCGGGTCGTCGCCATGCGACGTTAAAACGACTTCCGGCCATGCACATGGCCTTCTGAGGTTCACGGATGCCTCGTCTATGTCTGGCTTTGCTGCTGTTCTGGCTTGCATGTCCGAGCTGGGCCCTCACGCCCGCGCCGCTGGACAGTGACGACCTGCGTTTTTCTCTGGGCCCCTACACCGGCTACTACGAGGACGCGGACGGCAGCCTGAGCGTCGAGCAGGTCCAGGCCCTGGACGATGGCGCCTTCCACGACCTGGACGGCGAGCATGCCAATCTCGGCAAGAATGCCTCCGTGTGGTGGTTCAAGGTGCGCCTGGTCAGCAGCCTCGATCACCCGCTCGGCGGCTACCTCGAAGTCAATTACCCGCTTCTCGATCACCTGCAGGTCTACCTGATCGATCCCCAGGGCCGGCGCCAGGCCCAGGAAAGCGGTGACCGCTTCGCCTTCTCGCAACGCCCGGTGCAGGTCCGCAACTTCTGGTTCCCCATGCAGATGGAGCCGGGGGTCAGCACGCTGCTGATCCGCGTGGAAACCAGCAGCACGGTGTTCGTGCCGCTGTTCTTCGCCACCTACGGCGCCAGCGCGGCGGCGCAGGAGAACCTGATGGGGTTCGCCGGCGCCTTCTATGGCGTGCTGTTCGCGATGTTCTGCTACAACCTGTTCCTCTACCTGTCACTGCGCGAGTCGGCCTACCTCTGGTACCTGGCCTACAACCTCAACGTCGGCCTGCTCGCCGCCTGCT
This sequence comes from Pseudomonas sp. BMW13, assembly GCF_013357275.1. Classification (NCBI taxonomy): domain Bacteria; kingdom Pseudomonadati; phylum Pseudomonadota; class Gammaproteobacteria; order Pseudomonadales; family Pseudomonadaceae; genus Pseudomonas; species Pseudomonas sp. BMW13. Next base: position 6,598 of record NZ_SUKD01000019.1, read on the forward strand.
TCGACGGCATGCTGTTCAAGCTGCTCCCCGAGCACGTGGCCTTCCAGTCGGTCAGCATCTACATCCTGATGTACCTGCACTGCCTCACGGCCATCCAGTTCAGCCGCCACTTCCTCCACGCGCGGCAGTACTTTCCGACACTCGACACCGGCCTGCGCCTGCTGATGCTGGTGTGCATCGGCTGCCTGCTGTCGGTACCGCTGATCGGCTTCGCCGCCTGGAACATCCTGGCCAGCGTCACCGTCTCCGTGGTGTCGCTGATCCTGCTGCTCACCGGTATCTACATCTGGCGCCGGGGCGTGCGCTACGGCTCCTACTACACCCTGGCCTGGGCCATCCTGCTGTTCGCCTTCATCCAGGCCACCACCGGCTCGCTGGGCCTGGAGGTGTTCGGCGTGTTCGGCGCCACGGCGGTGAAGATCGGCGTCACCATCGAGCTGATCACCCTGTCCATCGGCCTGGCCGACCGCATCAACCTGCTCAAGGAAGAAGGCTTCCAGTCGCGCCGCGCCGCCGAGCAGGCGGCATTCGAAAGCCAGGCCAAGAGTCGCTTTCTGGCCAAGATGAGCCACGAGATCCGCACGCCGCTCAACGGCGTGCTGGGCATGCTGCAACTGCTGCGCGAGACGCCGCTGGATCGCAGCCAGCGCTTCTACGTCGACACCATCTCCAGCTCCGGCAGCTCGCTGATGGCGGTGATCAACGACATCCTCGACTACGCCCGCATCGAGTCCGGCAAGCTCAGCCTGGAACAGATCGAGTTCGACCTCGAGGACATGATCTCCGACACCCTCAGCCTGTTCACCGGGCAGGCCATGGACAAGCGCCTGCGCCTCTACGTCAGCCTGGAAAACGGCGTGCCGCGGCGGATTCAGGGCGACCCGACACGCCTCAAGCAGGTGCTGATGAACCTGCTCAGCAACGCCCTGAAATTCACCGCCGAAGGCCATGTCGCGCTCAGCGTCAGCCGCCGCAGCGACAGTCACGGCGAACCGCACCTGGTGTTCGCCGTCAGCGACAGTGGTATCGGCATCAGCGAGCAGGCACTGGCGCAGCTGTTCGAGTCCTTCGCCCAGGGCGACTCCAGCACCACCCGCCGCTACGGCGGCAGCGGCCTGGGCCTGGCCATCAGCAAGGAGCTGGTGGAGATGATGGGCGGACGGATCGAGGTCCAGAGCACCCTCGGCCAAGGCACGCGCTTCGCATTCGATATACCCTTGCTGGCCGAACCGGACGTGCCCGACGAACTCAGCCGTCTGCTGGCCGGACGCACCGCCCTGCTCGCCTCGCTGGACGGCCTGGGCCTGGATGCCATGAGCCGTCTGCTCGGGCGCTGGGGCATGCGCACCGAGCGCTGCCAGACACCGGAGCGCCTGCAAGGCTATCTGGAGGATTTCGCCGCGCCGCCATTGCTGATATTGATGGCGCCCTGGCCGGGCGGGGTGAACCACTGGCTCGACTCGCTCAGGCCCATGCTGCAGACGCAGCAGCGCGTGCTGCTGGTCTGCCCGCCCGAAGCCTGCCAGCAATTACCGGCCAGTCACGGCCTGCGCCTGCAACACCTGGCCCAGCCCGTGGCGATCAACGCCCTGCGCCAGGCACTGAGCGGGCTGTATGAAGAACCCAGAGCACAGGTACATCGATTGGTGAGAGAAGTACGCAGCGACAATGGCAACGCCCCGTGCATCCTGGTGGCGGAGGACAACCCGGTGAATCAGCTGGTGGTTCAGGGCTTTCTCAAGAAACGCGGCTACAGCGTGCGCCTGGTGACCAACGGCCAGGCGGCCGTCGACGAATATGCGCGCGACCCCGCCGCCGTGCAGCTGATCCTGATGGATTGCGAGATGCCGGTGATGGACGGTTTCGAGGCCACCCGGCAGATCCGTCGCCTGGAACGCGGCCAGCAGTTGGCCGCCGTGCCCATCATCGCCCTGACCGCACACATCCTCGAAGAGCACCGCCAGCACGGCCTGGACGCCGGCATGGACGATTTCCTCGGCAAACCGCTGGACAGCGGCGTGCTCTACAGCACCCTGGAGCGCTACCTCGACCCGCAGGGCGCCTGACATCGGCAGAGGCTCGCGGCGGCAGGCGCTCTGCCTCTATCATGAGCGCCTGCCACTGGAGCCCGTTCGCTGTGCTGATTCCCGCCCACCTGCTGCAAGCCGACACCCTCACCGCCCTGATCGAAGACTTCGTCACCCGCGACGGTACCGACAACGGTGACGAAACCCCGCTGGAGACCCGCGTCCAGCGCGTGCGCCGCGCCCTGGACAAGGGCGAGGCGGTGATCGTGTTCGATCCCGACAGCCAGCAGTGCCAGCTGGCGATGAAACGCGACGTGCCGAAAGAGTGGCTGGATGCGCTGAACGACGACTTCAGTGATTGACCGTATGCGCCAGCATGACCGATAGCTGACACAGTGGCCGGCCGCTCTCGGCGTGCCATTGATTGAAGGCCGCCTGAACGGCAGCCAGATCCTTCTGGCTGGTCGGCGCCTTGTCGATGATGCCCTGGGCCTTGAGCGCCGCCACCATGTCATCGGTGGGCACGAAGGTATCCTTGCCGACCATGCGCAGGAAGCGCGGTGCGGACAGCCCGCCCAACTGGCTGCCGTGCTTGGCCAGGTACTTCCACAGACCGACGATATCGCTTGCCGGCCAGTCCGCGACGAGGGCACCGAAGCTGCCTTTCTCGCGACGGACATCGAGGATGAACTGGGCGTTGCGCGGCACGCTCTTCAACTTGCCCAGATGGCGAATCAGACGCGCGTCCTGCATCAGGTTCTCCAGGCGCTCGCCGCCCATCAGCACCACCTTCTCCGGGTCGAAACCGAAGAACACCTCCTCGAACGCCGGCCACTTGGCGTCCACCAGGCTGTGCTTGAGCCCTGCGCGGAAGATGCGCAGGCTGATCAACGACAGGTAGCGGTCATCGCTCAATGCGCGCAGCTCGGCCTCGCTGCGCGGCTGCGGCAGCATCGCCTGCAGCGCCTTCTCCGAACCGAAGCGATTGAGGCAGAACGCGTGCAGCCACTTGTAATCACGCATGAATCGAATCCTTGCTGAAACCAGTGACGAAGCCTGCACGCAGTTCGCCGAACACTCAAGCCCCGCCCGAAGGCACTGCCGCTCGCGGATCGGCGGGCGCCCCTAGCGCAGGCGTTCGGCCGCCTGGCGCAGTGCAGCCTCGGTCGCGCTCCAGCCCAGGCAGCCATCGGTAATCGAGACACCGTAGCGCAGCTCGCCGGAAAGCGCCTGGCAGCCGTCGAACAGGTGGCTCTCCAGCATCACCCCGCGCAGGCTGAGGTCGCCAGCCAGGCGCTGGTCGATCACGCTGTCCAGCACCGCCGGCTGACGCAGCGGGTCCTTGCCGCTGTTGGCATGGCTGCAATCGACCATGATGCGCGGCGCGATGCCCTGACGCTGCAGCGCGTCGCGCGCGGCGGCGACACTGGCGGCATCGTGGTTGGGCGCACCGTGGCCACCGCGCAGCACCAGGTGGGTGTCCGGGTTGCCGGCGGTGTGCAGCAGTGCCGGGTGGCCAAGCTCATCGATGCCGAAGTGCTGGTGCGGGTGCGCAGCCGAACGCATGGCGTCGCAGGCGATGGCGACGCTGCCATCGGTGCCGTTCTTGAAGCCGACCGGCAGGCCCAGGCCACTGACCATCTCGCGGTGCACCTGCGATTCGCTGGTGCGTGCGCCAATCGCCGCCCAGCCGAGCAGGTCATCGAAGTAGCCGGCAGCCAGCGGTTGCAGCAACTCGGTCGCCAGTGGCAGGCCGCGCGCGAGAATGTCCAGCATCAGTTGCCGCGACTGGCGCAGCCCCTCGGCCATGTCGCCACTGCCGTCGAGATGCGGGTCGTACAGCAGGCCCTTCCAGCCCACGGTGGTACGCGGCTTCTCCACGTAGGCGCGCATCACCAGCAACAGCTGGTCGTCGACCTGGGGCGCGAGTTCCGCCAGGCGCTCGGCATACTCGAGAGCCGAAACCGGGTCATGCAGGGAACACGGGCCGACGACGACGAGCAGACGCGAATCCTCGCCATCGAGCACGGCACGGATGGCGGCACGGTCGGCGCAGATGCGTTCGGCAAGCAGACTGGGCAACGGCAGGCGCTGGCGCAGGACGGCGGGACTGGGCAGCGGCTGGGCGCTGCGACGGACGATGGAGGTGGCGTGGGAAGCGAGTTGAGCGGAGACGGATGCGTTCATGATCTGGCGGTTCCTTGGCCGGCGCGGTCGGTGCCGCGGCGGCGCTAGCTGAGTGTTCGTTGCAAAGGTGTCAGGGCGGCGGTAACGCTGCTAAATCGCCAGTCGTAGCGGTAGTTGCGGTAATAACGGTTCATCTGCATGTCCTCGATACGTGGTCTTTTTCGACCGAAAAAACAAAACCCCCGGTCGGGTTGCCGACCGGGGGTTTTCTGGAAAACGTCTCTGGTGGCGACCCTGTTCTGCTAGGCCGCCTGTGGGGTATCAGGCGCGCCTGTGGCTAAACCAATACCCAAAGAAATAATACGCCGCCGCCACGAGCGCCTGCGCACGAGCCAGCGCGGCGCGAGAGGCACCGGCTTGCAGCATGGACAGGAGGTTGTGGCTGACAGACATGGAATTCTCCAAAACGATGGCTGAACCTTACTCCAGGCCCTGGCGGCCTGGCAAGCACCCATGCGGCGCAAGGTGGATGTCGGTTCCTGCATCCACCGATGGCCCCAGCACGGTAGATCGGTGAAGCGTGATCCACCCCACCCCGGTTACAGGCTCATCACATCGAGAAAGCGCGGGGTGGCGCTGTCGTCGATCTTCAGGCTCCGGAAGTCGAACAGGTTGCGGTCGGCCAGTTGCGACGGGTGCACGTTCTGCAGGGCGCGGAACATGATCTCGACACGGCCGGGGCTCTTGCGCTCCCACTCCTGCAGCATCTCCTTGACCACCTGGCGCTGCAGGTTCTCCTGCGAACCGCACAGGTTGCACGGGATGATGGGGAATTCCTTGAGCTGGCTGTAGGCCTCGATGTCCGCCTCCGCGCAGTAGGCCAGCGGGCGGATCACCACGTTGCGGCCGTCGTCGGAGAGCAGCTTGGGCGGCATGGCCTTGAGCGTGCCGCCGTAGAACATGTTGAGGAAGAAGGTTTCCAGGATGTCGTCGCGGTGGTGCCCCAGCGCCATCTTGGTTGCACCGATCTCGTCGGCGTAGGTGTACAGCGTGCCGCGACGCAGGCGCGAGCACAGCGAGCAGGTGGTCTTGCCCTCGGGAATCTTCTCCTTGACCACCGAGTAGGTGTCCTTCTCGATGATGTGGTACTGCACACCGATGGATTCCAGATAGGCCGGCAGCACGTGCTCAGGGAAACCGGGCTGCTTCTGGTCCATGTTCACCGCGACGATCTCGAACTTGATCGGCGCCACCTTCTGCAGGTACAGCAGCACGTCGAGCATGGTGTAGCTGTCCTTGCCGCCGGACAGGCAGACCATCACCTTGTCGCCATCCTCGATCATGTTGAAATCGGTGATGGCCTCGCCGGCCAGGCGGCGAATGCGCTTCTGCAGTTTGTTCTGGTTGACCGAAAGGGTGCCCATGGTGCGTCGAGATCCGAGGGGGTGGGAACGAAAGCGCGACATTTTACGCACAATGGCGTCTCGCCCCTACCCCACCGGCAACGAAATGCTAGGCTCGGCCGATGAATGACGACCTAGACCCCACTCAGGACCTCGCCGAACAGGTGCTGCAATTGCTGCAGGCCGCTCCCGAGGGGCTTGCCGAGTACGCGCTGATCCAGCAACTGAAAGAGCGCCACAGCGGCCATATCCCCAACCTGCCGCTGGCCGACAAACTGGTGCTGTTCCGCACCCATTTCCTGCTGTTCAACGCCCTGTATCGCCTGCGCGAGCGGCTCTGGCAGCAGGGCAGCCACCTGCTGCAGATCAGCCCGTTGTGCATTCGCCTGCTGCCGTACGAGCCCGGCGCCGCTGCGCTGAGCGAGCGTGACGAGCTGCGTGACTACTACCTCGACATGAGCCAGCTGCGCGATACCGACGAGCGCGACGTCGAACGCCTGCTGACCAGCTTCTGGACGCGCATGCAGGGTGGCGACGAGAAGCAGGCCGCGCTGGAGCTGTTCGAACTGGACGACGAGCGGGCCCTCGACCTGCCAAGGATCAAGCAACGCTATCGGCAGATGGTCAGCCAGCACCACCCCGACCGAGGCGGCAGCACAGAGCGGTTGCAGTCGATCAACCTGGCGATGGAAATTCTAGAGCGCTATTACCGCTGACCCAGAGAGAGCGATTTGCTCTAAAGCCAGGCACCACGCCCGCTCCAGCCCCTGCCTATACTGCGACATAAGGTCGCATTGATTCGGCTTGGTCACCCGGTGGCGCTGCCCATGCGCGCCGGGCGTCCGCGGGGGGCGACCGTCATAAGAATGAGGAGGTGTCTGGCATGATCCACCACGTTTGGGGGCTCTTCACCCATCCCGACCAAGAATGGCAAGAAATCCGTGGCGAGGAAGAATCCATCAGCCACATGTACCTGACCCACGTGCTGGTCCTCGCGGCCATCCCCGCGATCTCAGCCTACATCGGCACCACCCAGGTCGGCTGGGCCATCGGTGATCGAGCGCCGGTGATGCTCACCGAAGGCAGTGCGATGGTGATGACCATCATGTCCTACCTGGCCATGCTCGCCGGCGTCGCGGTAATGGGCGCCTTCATCCACTGGATGGCGCGCACCTACGATGCCAATCCCAGCCTGACCCAATGCATCGTCTTCGCCGCCTATACCGCGACCCCGCTGTTCATCGGCGGCCTGGCGGCCCTGTACCCGCACCTGTGGCTGGGCATGGTCGTGGGTACGATCGCCATCTGCTACACGGTCTACCTGCTCTACGTCGGCATACCGACCTTCATGAGCATCCCCGAGGACGAAGGCTTCATGTTCTCCAGCTCGGTGTTGGCGGTCGGTCTGGTGGTACTGGTGGCGATGATCGCCAGCTCGGTGATTCTCTGGGGCATGGGCGTCGGCCCGGTCTACACCAGCTAGCGCTGAAGCGCGTCGACAGCAAGGGCCGGCAGTGATGTCGGCCCTTCTTGCATCTGGGCCACCATTCGTCGGCCCGGAAGGCGGCACCTGGTCCGCAGGTCCGGGCAACTTCGCCGTATCCCTGGCGCTTGCGGCATAATCCCCCGTCGAACCGCAGCCGCTACCTGCCATGCCCGAACAGATCCATGCCCGTGTCGAAGCCTGTTACCAACAGGCCGAGGCCTTCTTCAAGCAACCTTTCGCCCGTCCGCAGATCAGTTTCAAGCTGCGCGGGCAGAAGGCGGGCGTCGCCCACCTGACGGAGAACAAGCTGCGCTTCAACCTGCAGCTGTACCGGGACAACCATGAGGACTTCCTGCGCCAGACGGTGCCTCACGAAGTCGCCCACATGATCGCCCACCAGCTGTTCGGCTCACGCATCCAGCCGCATGGCGAGGAGTGGCAGCTGATCATGCGGGGCGTCTACGAGCTGCCGCCGCATCGCTGCCACAGCTACGAGGTCGAGCGCCGCAAGGTCAACCGCTTCATCTACCGCTGCGCCTGCACGGACGGCGAGTTCCCCTTCTCGGCCCAGCGCCATGCTCTGGTCGCCAAGGGCCGCCGCTACTATTGCAGACGCTGCAAGGTGACGCTGACTTTCAGCGGTGAGCAGCGCCAGGAGTAAGCAGAGCGCAACCGCCCAGCGCGACTCAACCGAACACGCGCGCCTCGCGCAGCGCGGCGATCCGTTCGGCGTCGTAACCCAGCTCCTGCAGCACCTGCTCGGTATGCGCGCCGACCGCCGCGCCGACATGCCGGGGCGACGCCAGGCCGTCGGAGAATTTCAGCGGGCAGGCCAGTTGCGCCTGCGCCGGCAGCCCCTCGCGCGGCACCTCGACCACCAGCTCACGGGACCTGATCTGCGGATGCGCCACCGCCTCGGAGAGGGGCAGCATGGGCTCGACGCAGGCATCCAGCGCGGCGAACACCTCGCTCCACTCGGCGAAGTCGCGCTTCTCGATCTCGATCTCGATCTCGCGTTTGAGCGCACGCTGGTCGTCCGCCTTGGGCGAAAGCCCGCGTGCCGCCAGCTCGGGGCGACCGATGGCGGCGCAGAACTGCTGCATGAACTGTGGTTCCAGGCTGCCGACCGAGAACCAGCGGCCGTCGCGCGTGCGGTAGTAGTCATAGAAACTGCCACCGTTGAGCGCCTGATTCTCCATGTCCGGCTCCACAGCGGCGCCCAGGTAGCCTGCGCCCGCCATGCCATGCAGGCTGAAGGCGCAATCGGTCATGCTCACGTCGACCTGCTGGCCCTGCCCGCTCACCTGGCGCTGCACCACGGCGGCAAGCAGGCCGATCACCCCATGCAGCGAGCCGCCGGCCAGGTCCGCCAGTTGCACCCCCAGCGGCAGCGGGCCGCTGTCGGCACGCCCGGTATAGCTGGCGATGCCGGCCAGTGCGAGGTAGTTGATGTCGTGCCCGGCGCGATCACGATACGGCCCGCTCTGGCCATAACCGGTGATCGACACGTAGATCAGCTTCGGGTTGATCGCCTTGAGCGCCTCGTAGCCGACGCCCAGCTTGTCCATCACACCGGGGCGAAACTGCTCCAGCACGATGTCGTATTCACGCACCAGCTGCTTGACCACCTCGACCGCCTCCGCGCGCTTGAGGTCGAGGGCGATGCTGCGCTTGTTGCGGTTCAGGTAGGCGTGGCTGGTGGAGGTGCCGCCATCGTGTGGAGGCAGTACGCGCACCAGGTCCATGCGCGTCGGCGACTCGACGCGCAGGACCTCTGCGCCCATGTCGGCGAGCAGCAAGGAAGCGAATGGCCCTGGCAACAGGGTGGAGAAGTCGAGAACCTTCAACGAAGACAGTGGGCCGCTCATGGCGTCTCCTGATAAGTGACCGGTTGGCCGACGCGGCGGCAGCGTTCGTGCGCCCCCGCAATGTCGATGCGCTGATCGCTCCTGCGCGACCTTACAGCTTCATGCCACGGCTGATGATTTCCTTCATGATCTCCGACGTACCGGCGAAGATGCGCTGGATGCGCGCGTTCGCGTACATCTTGCAGATCGGATACTCCCACATGTAGCCCCAACCGCCATGCAGCTGTACACCCTCGTCGACGACCTTGCCGAGCAGCTCGGTGGTGAACAGCTTGGCCTCGGCAGCCACTTCGGGGCTGAGCTGCTTCTGGTTGTGGTCCATCACGCAGCGGTCGGTGAACACCTGCGCCACGTCGATCTGCGTGCGCATCTCGGCGAGCTTGAAGCGGGTGTTCTGAAAGTGCGCCACCGGGCGACCGAAGGCCTGGCGTTCCCTGACGTACTCGACGGTCGCCTGCAGCGCCGCCTCGGCCCCGGCCACCGCGCCGCAGGCGTTGGTCAGGCGTTCCTGGGCCAGCATGTTCATCAGGTAGAAGAAGCCGCCCTTGGCGTCACCGAGCAGGTTCTCCTTGGGCACCTTGACCTCGTTGAAGAACAGTTCGGCGGTGTCCTGGCTGTGCATGCCGAGCTTCTTCAGCTTCTTGCCGCGCTCGAAACCCGGCATGCCACGCTCGACCAGGAACAGGCCCATGGCGTGCTTGTTGGCCGGATCGGTCTTGGCCGCGACGATCACCACGTCGGCCAGGTAACCGTTGGAGATGAACACCTTGGAGCCGTTGAGCAGCCAGTGATCGCCCTTGTCCACCGCCGTGGTGCGCATGCCGGCCAGGTCGGAGCCAGCGGCCGGCTCGGTCATCGCCACGGCCAGGATGGTCTCGCCACGGATGATGCCTGGCAGCAGACGCGCCTTCTGCTCGGCATTGCCGTATTCGGCGATATAGGGGCCGCACAGCGCCGAGTGCAGCGGAATCATGAAACCGGGCTCGTTGATACGCGCCAGCTCCTCGCACATGATCTGCTCGTAGCGGAAGTCCTTGAGCCCCGTGCCACCATATTCCTCGTCCGCCCAGGGCAGCAGGAAGCCCATTTCGCCCGCCTTGCGCCACACGCTGCGATCCACCACTCCGGCCTCTTCCCAGGCCTCCTGATGGGGCACCACCTCCTTGTCCAGGAATGCCGCGAAGGCATCGCGAAACAGGTTGTGTTCGGTGTCGAAATGAGTGCGCTGCATGGGGCGGGTCCTCCGCTGTTTTTTATGAGCCAGAGGGTAAGTGCCGCCCCGCTGCCCCCTCAATGACCCATGCGCTCAGCCTGAATTGACCCAATCGCTCGGCTGGCTTGCCGCCGCGAACGCCAGCCGCCTACCATCGGTGCCCCTCGACCTTGGAAAGCCAGCATGCGCGAACGCACCATCGCCAGCCACTTCGTCCGCGCCGCGCTGCGCGGTGCCGGGCGCCGCGGCCTCGCCTGCGACGCGCTACTGCGCCAGGCCGGTATCCAGCCGGCGGTGCTGGTGGAACCGCGTGCACGCATCGCCCCCGAGCAGTTCGCCCGGCTGATGCAGCTGCTCTGGGAGGCACTGGACGACGAGTACCTGGGCTTCGGGCGCCAGCCCAGCAAACGCGGCACCTTCGCCATGATGGGCCACGCCATCATCCATTGCCGCAGCCTGGAGAAGGCCCTGAGCCGTGGTGCCCTGTTCTATGGCCTGTTCCCGGATGCACCGAGCATCCATCTGCAGCGCGAGGGCGACTGGGCACGGCTGAGCGTGGACGACAGCACGCTGTGGGACCCGGATCACTTTCTGGTGGAAAGCCTGCTGGTGATCTGGCACCGCCTCGGCAGCTGGCTGATCGGCCAGCGCATCCGCCTCGAGGAAGCCACCTTCGCCTACCCCGAGCCGGAACATGTCGCCGAGTACGAACTGCTGTTTCCCTGCAGCCGACGCTTCGCCGCCGGGCAGACCAGCCTGCTGTTCCATGCCCGCTACCTGGCCATGCCGCTGCTGCAGGACGAGCGCACCCTCAAGCAGTTTCTCGAGCACTCCCCGGCCGACCTGCTGGCACGCCCCGACGGCGGTGACAGCCTGATCAGCCAGATTCGCCGCCTGCTCGGGCGCGACTGCCGTACCTGGCCCGACCTCGAACAGGTCGCTCACCAGTTGCACACCAGCCCGCAGACCCTGCGCCGTCACCTGCGCGAGGAAGGCACCAGTTTCCAGGAACTCAAGGACCACCTGCGCCGTGACCTGGCGATCTATCACCTGGGCCGCGACGAACTGGCCATCCAGGACATCGCCGAACAGCTGGGCTTTTCCGAGCCGTCTGCATTCCATCGGGCGTTCAAGAAGTGGACCGGGCTGACCCCTGGCGCCTATCGTGCCCAGGAGGGCTGACCGCCACGGCATAACGGGAGCGCGCCCATGCGACCCCGTATCAGCGTCATCACCCTTGGCCATAATCTGGCCAGCGCGGAAGAGGTCGATGCACTCATGACGCAGGCGCGACGCTCGTAAAACCGGCGCAGGCCACCTTCCGGAGCGGGTATGCCGGCTACTTCCAGGACCCGGATGGGCATCTCTGGGAAGCAGTGTGGAACCCGCAGTGTGTTGACTGAGGCATGCGCCTCAGTCGTACAGGCGCACCCTGAAACAGGCGCCACCCAGCTCGGAATCCTCCAGGCTCAGCTCACCGTCGTAGCTCTCGATGATGTCCTCGACCACCGCCAGGCCGATGCCCTGCCCCGGATTCTGCGCATCCAGCCGTTCGCCCCGCTGCAGCACGCGCTCACGCTGATTCTGCGGCACGCCGGGGCCATCGTCCTCGATGGTGATCAGGCAGCCGTCGAGCAACGGCTGCACGCTCACCCGCACCCGTTGCAGGCACAGCCGATAGGCGTTCTCCAGCAGGTTGCCGAGCAGCTCCATCAGGGCACCACGCTCCATGGTGACCTGGCTGTGCTCGGGCACCTCCAGCGTCGCCTCCACCTGCTTGTCGAGATAGACCTTGTCCAGCGAACGGCACAGGCCTTCCAGCAGCGGCCAGATCTGCTCGCGATGGCGCACCAGGCCGCTGCGCCGCAGGCTCGCACGCTGCAGCTGGTAGCCGACCTGCTGGCTCATGCGCTCGATCTGCGCCTGCATCAGTTGCGCCTGCTCGCGATTGCCCTCCTGAACGGCCAGGGTCTCGCCGATGCCCTGCAGCACGCTGAGCGGCGTTTTCAGGCTATGGGCGAGGTCTTCGAGCGAGTCGCGATAGCGCTCGCGCTGGCGCCGTTCGCTGTCGAGCAGGCGGTTGAGGGAATTGGTCAGGCGCAGCAGCTCGCGCGGGTGATCGTCGCTCAGGCGCTGGCGCGTGCCCGCCTCCACGCCATCGAGTTCATCGCTGAGCCCGCGCAGGCTGCGAAAGCCCCAGGTCAGGCCGAACCACAGCAAGCCGAGCAGCACCAGCAGGGCGATGCCCAGCCACAGGCGCAACTGCCAGGCGAAGCCGTTGAACAGCACCTGATATTCACGCGTCGGCTGCATGGTGACGATGCTCAGCGCCGTTTCATCGCCGCGCAGCAGGTCCACCTCGATGTCGTAGACGAAGTACTCATGGCCACTGTCGTCACGGATACGCGCGAATTCGTGGCCCTGGCCGTCATAGTGCGGCAGGTAGCGCACCAGCTCGTCGATGGACGAGCGCGAACGCCAGAGCAGCGTGCCGTCCCGGTCGAAGATGAATCCCAGCAGATGGGAATCGAGGTTGTCGAACTCCTCGTCGGGCATCTTCTCCGGCATGTGCAGCTCGCCATCGTGGATGCGCGCGGCCGAGATCAGCGCCGCCGCGTCGGAGGCCAGGCGCTTCTCCACCGTCTGTTCCAGGGCCATGAGGAAAACGCCCTGCAGCACCGGCATCAGCGACAGCATGAACAGCATCGCCAGGGCCGCGCTGGCCAGCATCAGCCGCAGGCGCAGCGAGCCCAGGCGGATGCGCAGCTTGCGCAGGATGCTGCGCAGTCGCTTCACTTGCAGCGCTCGTTGAACATGTAGCCCTGGCCACGCACCGTCTCGATCGGCTTGCCGTTCAGCAGCGCCTCCAGTTTGCGCCGCAGACGCCCCACCAGCACCTCGATGACATTGGGGTCGCGTTCGTCGTCGCCCGGATAGAGCTGCTCCATCAGGCGCTCCTTGGCCACCACCTGCTGGTGATGCAGCATGAGGTACTCGAGGATGCGGTACTCGTAGGCCGTCAGCTGCAGGGATTGCTCATCGACGCTCGCCTGCTTGCGGTTCAGGTCCAGCACCAGCGCACCGGCCTCGATGGTCGACTTGGTGAACCCCGACGAGCGACGTAGCAAAGCATTCAGGCGCGCCTCCAGCTCCTCGAACTGAAACGGCTTGACCACGTAATCGTCCGCCCCGCAGGAGAGCCCTTCGACCTTGTCCTGCCAGTTGCCACGTGCGGTGAGGATCAGGATCGGGAAATGCTTGTCCTGGCTGCGCAACTCCCGGATCAGGTCGATACCGCTCATGCCCGGCAGGCCGAGATCGACCAGCGCCAGGTCATGATTGAACGACTCGGCACGGTACAACGCCTCTTCAGCCGTGCGCACGGCATCCACCACGTGCCCGTTCTCGCTGAGGCGAGTGAACAGATGGTGACGCAGCAGCGCCTCATCCTCCACCACCAGCAACTTCATGTTCTTCTCCCTTCTACTCAAGACTGCGAAGGCCGGGCAGATACCCGGCCAGATAACGAAAAAGTCGGCGACAGCCACAACCGCTGTCGGTAGCGAAGCGCCACGCCAGGGTTGCAGGCCTCGGCGCGGCCATCAACGACTCGACGCCAAGCCTGCGGGAAGACTACTGAACAGGCGCTGAACCTTCCTTGAACACCTACTGAATGAGCGCCAAACAGCCTAGAGGCGTCGCACCAGGACAGCCGCCAGCACGAACAGCATGGCCAATACGCCGAGCAATGCCAGCCAGCCGGCATGCTCCCAGACATACCCTCCACCATAGCCAACCACGCTGGAGCCCAGGTAATAGGCACACAGATAGAGCGCCGATGCCTGCGCCTTGGCGCCCTGCGCATGAGCGCCGACCTGACCGCTGGCCACCGCATGCGCGGCGAAGAAGCCCAGGGTGAACAAGGCCAGCCCGACGACCACCGCACCCAGCCAGGGGCCGACGCACAGGGCGACGCCCAGCAGCATCAGGGCGATGCCCCCGGACAGCACCTGACGCGCACCGAAGCGCGGCACCAGCCGCCCTGCCCAGCCGGCACTGAAGATGCCCAGCAGGTAGACCGTGAACAGCAGGCCGATCACCGTGGCGGACAGGTTGAACGGCTCGGCGGCGAGGCGAAAGCCCACGTAGTTGAACAGCGCGACGAAACCGCCCATCAGCAGGAATGCCAGGGCGAACAGCACGCGCAGGCGCGGGTTGCCCAGGTGCAGGATGAAGTTGCGCAGCAGCCCGCGTAGCGACAGTGGCTGGGCGGAGAAATGCCGGGACGGCGGCAGCAGCCAGAGAAACAGCAGCAGCGCCAGCAGGCCCAGCAAGGCAATCCCGCCCAGGGCCCAGGACCAGCCGCCAAGGTCGCTCAACAGCCCGGCGAGCAAACGCCCGAGCAGTCCACCCAGGGCCGTACCGCCTATGTACAGGCCCATGGCGGCAGGCAGCGCCTCGGGATCGAACTCCTCGCCGACATAGGCCATGGCCAGCGCCGGCAGGCCACTCAGGGCCAGGCCCAGCAGGGCGCGCAACAGCAGCAGGCTGCTCCACTCGTCCACCAGCGCACAGGCCATTCCCAGCAGTGCAGCGAGCCCCAGTGCAGCAGCCATCACCGGCTTGCGCCCCCAGCTTTCCGCCAGGGCGCCGGAGACCAGCAGGCACAGGGCCAGACTCAGGGTGGTCAGCGACAGGGCCAGGCTGCTGCTGGCCGCCGAGACGCGAAAGTGCGCAGCCAGCAGCGGCAGCAGCGGCTGCACGCAATAGAGCATGGCGAAGGTGGCGAAGCCGGCGCAGAACAGCGCCAGGGTGGCACGCCGGTAACCGGCGCTGCCGCGAACGAGATGGGGTGCGGACATCGGGCAAGCTCATGGAACACGGCGCAGGTTCGGCCGCGACAAAAGCTTAGCATGCTATCTATCACTGCGACTGCTCGTCGCAGTGCTTTTTATCGGCGCGTCACTCCTCGCGCAGGCGTTGCAGATGCGCCTGCAGCCCCGCCGAGGTCTGCTCGCCGACCAAGCGCTCACGCAACCTGCCCTCGGGATCGACGATGTAGGTCGCCGGCAGCACATCGTTGTGCGGCAGTTCGAAACGCGCTGCCGGGTCCTCGGCAAGCACGGTGAAACGAATGTCGAAGCCATCCGCAGCACGCTTCAGCGCATCGCCCTGCAAGCCATCGAAGTTGACGCCGATGACTTGCGCCGACTGCGTTTCCAGCGCCTTCGCCAATGCATTGAGCTGGGGAATTTCCGTGCGGCAAGGCGCGCACCACTCGGCCCAATAATTAATGACCAGCCACTGGCCATCCAGGCTGTCAGCCGTTACCTTTCGTCCATGCTGATCAGGTCCGAAGTCTTCGCTGCAACCGGCCAACACTAGACCGGCGCAAATACCCAGAACAGCCTTGCCGACAATCCGGAGCCGTAAGCCCATGTACTCGATCCTCGTCCTCTCGGGGTTGATATGACGCTGGATGCCCTGCGTCTGGAAGTACCGGACATCCGCGAGGACAGCAGTGTATCGCCAGCGGAGATCGTCGAACGACTCGCCGCCGCGCGCCTGCTCGAGGCGGAACACGGCCTGCAGCAAGTGCTGGGCCTGCTGTTCACGCTCAATCGCAGCGGCCTGACCTTACTGGAAAGGCAACGTGCGCTGCAAAGCTTCAGTGACGAGTATCGCCACTACGCCGGCCTGGCGAACCGCCAGCCACCGCCCAGCGCGCTGTTCGTACGCCTGTGCGGCGAGCTGGCGACCGGTTTCAAGCGCCTGCTGCTGCAGATCCTGCAAGGCCGCCAGCCGTCCCTGCCGCACCTGGCCTGGTGCCTGTACATGGCCCAGCACTTTCTCGCACAACAACTGCTGCGCCACTACCAGCTGTATCAGGAGCCGCCTGCGGCCCTATGGCGCGACAGCCACCTGCTGTACTGGATCGGCGAGCACCAGCAGTGCCTGGACGAACCCGTCGCGGCGGCCTTCGAGCCCAAGCCGGCCAGCACCCTGCGCGGCCTCTACCAGCAGATGCTGCTGCTGGCGCAGAGCAACCCCTTCCACCTGGACGAAGGTGAGTGCCTGACGCTGTTCAGTGCGCTCGCCCCGCTCGCGGCACTGGCCAGGCTGCTGCCCTGGGACGAGGAAGATGAAGCCGAGGGCCCGCTGGTCGATCTCAGCGAGTCGCAGCCCTGCCTGGCATTCGAACAGCAGGCCGAGGGCGAGCCGGAGAATCTTCGCCGCTTCGAACTGGGTGCCCTGCTGATCGCCCTGCACGAGCCGGCCCCGCTGCAGAGCGGCCAGGAACGTCAGCTGCTCGAGCGCGTGCGCCAGCATTGGCTGACGCGCCAGCAACGTCGCCATGAACGTGCCGAGCTCGACGGCCAGTGCAGCCTGGTGGTCGGGCTGCCGGCCATTCACGCGCAACTGCTCGACAAGCTGCCGCAACGCACCGAGGCGCAGATACTCGACGCCAGCCCCGGCGGCGCCAGGCTGCTGTGCAATGCCAACGAAGGGGGGCAACTGCAGGTCGGGCAACTGGTGCTGCTGCTCACCTATGGCACGCCCACGCTGGCCCTGGTGCGCTGGCGCCACCTCAACGCCGAAGGCCTGCACCTGGGCCTGCGCTACCTCAAGGGCCTGCCGCGTCCGGTGTGGCTGCGGCGGGCACCCAACGCGCAAACCCACCCCGGCGTGCTGCAGAGCACCCCGGCCCCTGGCAACGGATGGCATCACGGCCTGTGGCTGCCCAACGGCCAGTTCGCCACCGGAGAACACCTCTGGCTGCAACTCGCCAGCGTGCACAACCAGGCCATCCTGCCGCTGCCCGAAAGCAACCTGGGAACCTCGTCGGTCACGCGCCATCCTTTGCGTCTGGCTTGATACACAAAAGTGCGATCCCAATCACGCATCCTGTCTGTCGAGCGCACAGTTTCGTCACGCGAGGGCTGCTTATAATTCCTGGCACTGAAGTCTCAACCTGCCTGGAATAGCATCATGTCCCAAGCGCAAGACAAGCTGATCGGCTCCGTACCCTCACGCATCGTCGACGTCGCTCGCCTGGTGGTCACGCCCTACGAGGGTCGTGTGGCCGAATACAACGTCGCGACCTGGCTGCAACTGCCGGGCCTGGCCAACCTGCCGGTATCGCTGCTGGTCAGCTACCGCGACGGTGACAAGCGCCGCGAAGTGAATGTCGACCACGGCAAGGTCAATGCCCAGGGCAAGATCCTGCTGTCCGGCATCGCACGCATGCCGGTGCGGCAGAAAGTCGAAGACATGCAGGTGCGCCTGCGCTCCGCCGTGCCGGCGCAGAGCTTGGTGGTCGAGGAGTTCTTCGTGCAAGCCGTCGAGCAGGCCAGCAGCGAAAGTCGCCAGGCACTCGCCTGAGGCGAAGCGGCAAGACCAGAACCCCGCGCATTGCGCGGGGTTTTCGTTTCAGCCGGAGGAAGCCTCCGGGTTGGAGGAAGGCTGCTCGACGGCCGGCTCCGCAGCCTGCGGCAGATTCTCGGGGGCCACCTGTTCGAGCAGCGATTCGGGCCAGCGCGCGAAACGCAGCCCGGTGATGCGGTTGAGCCGCTCCAGCGCGTCCTGCGGGTCGCGTCGATGGAGATGGATTACTTTGTTTCTGCCAGTCATTCCTGCATGCGTCCTCAGCGATCCCTGCCCTGCTGGCAGTTCGATAGCAACTGAAACTGCCGTTGCCAGAAACATGCCAGCCCTGTGTATCACGCCGTTACTCGGCGTCACGCCTGCTGCATTGATGAAAGCACGGAGTAGTGACGCCGCAAACTGACGTTTTTTGTCACCTGCCATCCCTGGCAGTGACCCTCCGGGCCGTCGCTACGCGACGTCAAGCATTTCTCCCGGAAATCCTTTGTCACCTGCCATCCCCGGCGGTGACCCTCCGGGCCGTCGCTGCGCGACGTCAAGCATTTCTCCCGGAAATGCCGGTGATACTTCACGCCACCCTCAGCGACGGCGTGCGCTCACTCCTTGCCCGGCAACCAGAGCGCCAGGCTGATACCGAACTGTTCTTCGCGCTCGTTCTGCAGGTGCTCGAGGCCCTTGCACAGGCTCGGGTACCAGGGCTCGTCGAGCTGCGCGGGCAGTTGCGAGACGTTCGGCAATGGCCACGGGCTGAGTTCCAGCAACTGATGCAGGGTGAAGTTGTGCAGGTCCCGGCACAGCACCCAGCCCGCATTACCGACCTTGCATGCCAGGCGCTCGCGCTCGAGAAAGCTCAGCACCTCGGCCCACTGGTCCTCCGGCAGACGCCAGCCGGCGCGCTGCAGGTCGCCGTGGTGCAGCGCTTCCCCCTTCTGCTGACGCTTCAACAGCAAGCGCAGGATCACCAGCAGGATCAGCGCCTTGGCGATCGGTTCTCGCCGCCAGTGGCGAGGCTGCGACAGGCCGTACACCAGCTCGGCACCCAACAGCACGATCAGCCAGGACAGGTAGATCCACACCAGAAACAGCGGCACGGTGGCGAACGCCCCGTAGATCAGGTGGTAACCGGGGAACAGGCGGACATAGAGGCCGAACAGTGCCTTGGCGACCTCGAACAGAATCGCGGCGAACAGCCCGCCGAGCAGTGCATGGGGCAAGGGAACCCGCGTGTTGGGCACCGCTGCGTAGAGCAGGGTGAAGGCTGCGATACTGGACAACAGTGGCGCGAAGGCCAGCAGGGTCTTGGCTCCCAGCACGGCATCCGGCCCGGAAATCAGCGCCAGCGAGGCGATATAGGTGCTCACCGCGAACCCCGCGCCAAGCAGCAAGGGGCCCAGGCTGAGGATCGCCCAGTAGAGCAGGAAGCTGGACATCCCGCGACGCGGCTGACGCACGCGCCAGATCACGTTGAAGGTCTTCTCGATGGTCACCAGCATGAGAAAGGCCGTCACCGCCAGCAGCCCGACGCCGAACCAGGTCAGCTGGCGCGCCTGGGTGGTGAACTCGCGCAGGTATTCCTGCACCGTTTCGCCGGTCGAGGGCACGAAATTACGGAAGATGAACGCCTGAATCTCTTCGCCGACGCCCTGAAACGCTGGAATCGCCGACAGCATGGCGAAGGTCACGGTCATCATCGGCACCACGGCGAACAGCGTGGTGTAGGTCAGCGCCGCCGCGTTACCCGCCCCGCGGTTCTCCATGAAACGCTGGTACAGACTCAGCCAGAACCCCAGCCAGTCCCTGAGATGACGCTGCATGACCTCTCCTTAGCCTTCAAACCTGAACAGACCGTGCGCCGCGAGAAAAGGTCGCACCCGAGTCACCCGGTGGTGTTCGTGCATCCGCGCACCAGGCGGTTAGAATACCCGCCACTTCACGCCGGATGCGAGCCACCATGACCGACCTGACCCTCTATCACAACCCGCGCTGCTCCAAATCGCGCGGTGCCCTGGAACTGCTCGAGGCCCGAGGCCTGCAGCCCACCGTCGTGCGCTACCTGGAAACGCCGCCTACTGCCGAACAGCTCGCGAGCATCCTCGGCAAGCTCGGCATCGGCGCCCGTGCCCTGCTGCGCACCGGCGAAGACGAGTACAAGGCCCTGGGCCTGGCCGACGCCAGCCTCGACGAGGCGCAGCTGATCGACGCCATGGTCAGCCACCCGAAGCTGATCGAACGTCCGATCCTGGTCGCCGGCGACAAGGCCGTGGTCGGTCGCCCGCCGGAGAAGGTGCTGGAGCTGCTGGCATGAGTTCGCCCTATATCCTGGTGCTCTACTACAGCCGCCATGGCGCCACCGCGGAGATGGCCAGACAGATCGCCCGTGGCGTGGAGATGGCCGGCCTGGAAGCGCGCCTGCGCACGGTGCCGGCGGTTTCCAGCGAATGCGAGGCGGTCGCCCCCGACGTGCCCGCGGACGGCGCGATATACGCGACCCTGGATGACCTCAAGCACTGCTCGGGCCTGGCCCTGGGCAGCCCGACCCGCTTCGGCAACATGGCCGCGCCGCTGAAGTATTTTCTCGACGGTACCAGCAACCTGTGGCTGACCGGCGAGCTGGTCGGCAAACCTGCCGGCGTGTTCACCTCCACCGCCAGCCTGCATGGCGGCCAGGAAACCACGCTGCTGTCGATGATGCTGCCCCTGCTGCATCACGGCATGCTGCTCTGCGGCCTGCCCTACAGCGAGTCGGCGCTGCTCGACACACGCGGCGGCGGCACCCCCTACGGCCCCAGCCACCATGCCGGCGGCGATGGCAAACGGGCACTGGACGAACATGAAACCGCCCTGTGCCGCGCACTTGGCCAACGCCTGGCCCAGACCGCCAGCAAACTGGAGCGCTGATCGTGGCCCGTGAGAAGAAACCCCTGCCCAGCCTCGAGTGGCTGCAACCACGCATGAAGCTCAGCCGCGCGCTCAGCCTGTTCAGCTTCGTCGCCCTGCTGCTCCTGCTGCTGGTCTGGAACCTGGCCTTCGCCGACCTGCACGGCGCACGCATCGGCGTGGTCCTGGCCATCCAGCTGCTGCCGCTGGCGCTGCTCGCCCCCGGCATCGTCCTGGGCAACGCCCGCGCCCACGCCTGGGCCTGCTTCGTGGTCAACCTCTACTTCATCCAGGGCGTGCTCGCCGCCATCGACCCGGCACGCGCCCTGTTCGGTGTGCTGGAGGCGCTGATCAGCTTCAACCTGTTCTGCTGCGCCCTGCTCTACACCCGCTGGCGCTTCCAGTACGACCGCAAGCTGGCAGGAGACGCCTGATGCGTCTGGTGCTGCTGCCAGGACTCAACGGCAGCAGCAACCTCTTCGCCCCTCTGCTCGACGCGCTACGGGATGTCGACTGCCAGCCGCTCGCACTCCCGGCCCAAGGGCCGCAGGATTACGCCAGCCTGACCGACAGGTTGCTCGCTGAGCTGGGGCATGCCCCCTTCGTACTGCTGGGTGAATCCTTCTCGGGCCCACTGGCGTTTCGCCTGGCGCTGCGAAAACCCGAAGGCCTGCGCGCCGTGATCTTCGCCGCCACCTTCCTGAGCCGCCCGTCCCCATTCCTCGCGCTGCTCAGGCACATGCCCATGCCACCGGCACTGCTCACGCATGCGCCGATACTGCGCGCGCTGTGCCTGGGTCGCGACGTCGAGGATGCAGTACTGAGACGGGTACAGGAGGAAATTCGCGGTCTGGATCAAGCGCTGCTACGTGCCCGCCTCGGCAGCCTGGCCGGACTGCGGGCAGCGCAAGGACGTCTCGCCGTGCCCGCCCTGCAGCTATGGCCACAACAGGATCGGCTGGTTGCGGCCAGGGCAGCCGGCAGCCTGGCCGCGCATTGCGATGATCTGCGCCAGGTCCGCCTGGACGGGCCGCATTTCATTCTGCAGGCACGCCCACACGCCTGCGCACAGGCGATTCGCACCTTCATGGCGGACATCGCGCAGCAGCAAGGCTAGCGACTGTCGCAGATACCCACGCCAGCCCCTACCAGCCCAGCGTTTCCTTGAGGAAGGGAATGGTCAGCTTGCGCTGGGCCTGCAGCGAAGCCTGATCCAGGCGTTCCAGCAGCTCGAACAACGCACTCATGCTGCGCTCACCACGGGTCAGAATGAAGCGACCGACGTCATCGCTCATCTGCAGGCCGCGTCGCGAGGCACGCAGCTGCAGGGCGCGCAGCTTGTCCTCGTCGGACAGCTCGTGCAGCTGGAAGACCAGCGCCAGGGTCAGCCGCGACTTCAGGTCCGGCAGCTGGATCGGCAGCTCGCGCGGCGACATGGTGCCGGCCAGCAACAGGCGCCGGCCGCTGTCGCGCAGGCGATTGAACAGGTGGAACAGGCCCTCCTCCCAATCGCTGCGCCCGGCCACCGCATCGAGGTCATCGAGGCAGACCAGCTCGCACAGTTCGAGGTTGTCGAGCAGTTCCGGGCCGTGCTGCACCACCTCGCCAAGCGGCAGATAGACCACCGCCTCACCGCGCTGCTCGAAACGCAGGCAGGCCGCCTGGAGCAGGTGACTGCGCCCTACGCCTTCACCACCCCAGAGGTAGATCAGGCTCTCCGTCCAGCCGGCATCGGCCTCGCACAGACGCTCGACATAGCCCAGCGCCGCCGCATTGGCACCGGGGTAGTAGTTGGCGAAGGTCGCGTCGTCACGCAGACGCACCCCCAGGGGAAGCTGGATTGGTTTCATGCAGGGCTCGGCGGTTCATCGGAACCGCTGTTGGACTCTCCGTAAAGACCGGAAAGTTTATATAAATCATGAGCATGACGCAGCAAAACCATGATCACCGCAGCCACCGGCAGCGCCAGCAGCACCCCGGTGAAGCCAAATAGCTGGCCGCCTGCAAGGATGGCGAAGATCACCGCCACCGGGTGCAGGCCGATGCGATCCCCCACCAGCATTGGCGTCAGCACCATCCCTTCGAG
This sequence comes from Pseudomonas sp. BMW13, assembly GCF_013357275.1. Taxonomy (NCBI): domain Bacteria; kingdom Pseudomonadati; phylum Pseudomonadota; class Gammaproteobacteria; order Pseudomonadales; family Pseudomonadaceae; genus Pseudomonas; species Pseudomonas sp. BMW13. Next base: position 29,071 of record NZ_SUKD01000019.1, read on the forward strand.
CATCTGACCGATCATGAACACCACGCCGATGCCCAGCAGCGGGTAGGGGTCGAGGCCGAACTGGAACAGCGCGGCGGTCAGCGCCGCACCGATCCCGACGATGAAGCCCATGTACGGCACGATGCTCGCCAGGCCGGCCAGCAGGCCGATCAACAGCCCCAGCTCCAGGCCGACCAGCATCAGCCCCGAGGCATAGATGACGCTCAGCGCCAGCATCACCAGCAGCTGCCCACGCAGGAAGGCGCCCAGTACCTCATGGCATTCGCTGGTCAGTTTCACCACCAGCCCTTCACGCTGGCGCGGCAACAGGCGACGCATGCGCTCGACCAGCAGGTCCCAGTCACGCATCAGGTAGAAGCTCACCACCGGAATCAGCAGCAGGTTGCCCAGCCAGGCGAGGAACGCCAGGCTCGAGGACGTCGCCTGGGCCAGCACCAGTTTGAGCACGTCGGTGGTCTTGCCAATGTTCTCGGTGAACACCTGCTTGAGCTGATCGAGCTGCAGCACATCCTGCAGCCCCAGGTGCGACTGCGTCCAGGGCAGCGCCGTGCCCTGCAGCCAGTCGAGCATCTCCGGCGCCAACTGATACAGGCGCACCAGCTGGCGGCCGAGCATGGGTACCAGGACCAGCAGCAGGATCAGCAGCACCAGCGCGAACAGGGCGAACACCACGACCACACCGCCGGTGCGCGACAGGCGCTGACGCTCCAGGCGATCGACCAGCGGATCGCCGAGGTAGGCCAGCAGGATGCCGATCAGGAAAGGAGAAAGAATCGGGTGCAGCAGGTACAGCAGCCAGCCGAGCAGAAACAGCCCGGCCATCCATAGCCAACGAGTGGAATCGGTCATGCTCGCGTCCTCGATGCGAAACGGCGCCCAGGCGCCGCGTGACAGGGCTGCACACTCAGCCCGCCCTGTAGTCTACCAACGGAATCGCAGCTGATCGGTGCGCGGTTTCACCTGCGGCGCTTCGCTGCCGGTCCCGTCCGGCCCGGCGACCGGCTCGCCAGCATCCACTGGCTCGGTCACTTCCTGCAGGTGTCCCAGGGCCAGCTGTGCACGCAGTTGTTCGGCGGTGGCGCTGACCTGGTAGGTCAGCGTCTGCCCGTCGACATCCACCAGGCGCGCGGCGAACGGCTCGAGCAGGCGCTCCAGCGCGGCGAAGCGGCCCAGGTCGGCCCCCTCGATCACCACCGTCAGGCTTTGCGCCGCGCCTGGCTTGACCAGAAAACGTGGCGCCAGACGCTGATTGACCGCCAGCATCACGGCATCGGCCAACGCCGCCTGGTCGGCCGCCTCCGCCTTGCCCTGCTCGCGCTCATCGCCCAGCCACAAACGCCAGGTCGCCTGCCAGGCGCCACCTGCCTCGGTGGCCTGCACAGCCAGCATGGCGTCGGCGGCATAGCGCTCGGAGGCCTCGCGCAAGGCCTGCGGGTCATTGGCCGCCAGGGCTTCGCCGGTTGCCACCAGTTGCTCGCTGAGATCGGCCAGCGGCAGACGCAACGGCAAGCCACGGTGCTGGGCCGCCGCGCGCAGCGTCGCTGCCGCCCCCTGGCTCTCGCCGATCAACTGGCTGCCACCGACGGATTCGCTGAGCCACCAGGTCAGGATCGCCGGGCGATTGCTGCCCCAGAGCGCCAGGCCAGCCTTGCGCAACTCGCGGTCGGTGCTGGCCGGGTCGAACTCGACCACCAGCGCATCGCCTTCGTAGCCGTAACGGCTGACGATCTGCTGCGGGTCCTTGCGCAATCCCTCCAGGCCAGCGCTCTGCAGCGCCTTGGTGTCACCGGTCAGACGCTGGACCAGGGTCTGCAGCGCCTGCTGCATGGCGACATCGCGGTTTTCCGGTTGCTGGTCGGCAACCGCCTCGCGGACCTGGTACAGCTCGGCGACTGGCGCGGCCATGGCCGGCAGGCCCAGGCAGGTGAGACAGATGAACATCAGGCGGACAGACAGACGCATGGCGAACTCTCGCTAGGGATGGCGGCACGCGGCGCAGGCAGCTGAACAGCCCGAGCGTCGGCCAGTGCCAGGCAAAAGCCGGCCCGCAACGCTCGATTTCACGCAGGGTGAACGAGCATTGCGGGCCGGCTTCGACGCAGCAATGGCAACGCAGGCAGTCATTCAACGGTCTGCCGGCGTGCGCAAAGGCCTATACCTTAAACAGCCGCTGGTGCCCCGGCAACCGCAGGCAGGCCCGGCGACAAAGCGCATGCGTGCGAGTGGCCGCTACCGGGCAAGCCTGATAAAATCGCGCGCCTTCGCCAGCCGCTATGCGCGCCGGGCTCTGTGCATGAGCCCGCGCCCAGTCGGCGCCTACACGAACTCCCCATCCAAAGGCCCGGATCTATGAGCAAGCAACCCTCCATCAGCTACAAGGACGCAGGTGTCGACATCGATGCCGGTGAAGCCCTGGTCGAACGCATCAAAGGCGTGGCCAAGCGCACCGCCCGTCCGGAAGTCATGGGTGGCCTGGGTGGCTTCGGCGCCCTGTGCGAGATCCCGGCCGGCTACAAGCAGCCCGTTCTGGTCTCCGGTACCGATGGTGTCGGCACCAAGCTGCGCCTGGCGCTGAACCTGAACAAGCACGACAGCATCGGTCAGGACCTGGTCGCCATGTGCGTCAACGACCTGGTGGTCTGTGGCGCCGAGCCGCTGTTCTTCCTCGATTACTACGCCACCGGCAAGCTCAACGTCGACGTGGCCGCCACCGTGGTCACCGGCATCGGCGCCGGCTGCGAGCTGGCTGGCTGCTCCCTGGTCGGTGGTGAAACCGCCGAGATGCCGGGCATGTACGAAGGCGAGGACTACGACCTGGCCGGCTTCTGCGTCGGCGTGGTGGAAAAGAGCGAGATCATCGACGGTTCCCGGGTGGTCACCGGTGACGCGCTGATCGCGCTGCCATCTTCCGGCCCGCATTCCAACGGCTACTCGCTGATCCGCAAGATCATCGAAGTCTCCGGCGCCGACATCGAGCAGGTACAACTGGACGGCAAGCCGCTGACCGACCTGCTGATGGCGCCGACGCGCATCTACGTCAAGCCGCTGCTCAAGCTGATCAAGGACACCGGCGCGGTCAAGGCCATGGCCCACATCACCGGCGGCGGCCTGCTGGACAACATCCCGCGCGTGCTGCCGCAAGGCGCCCAGGCCGTGATCGACGTGGCCAGCTGGAAGCGCCCGGCGGTGTTCGACTGGCTGCAGGAACAAGGCAACGTCGACGAGCACGAAATGCACCGCGTACTCAACTGCGGCGTCGGCATGGTCATCTGCGTGGCCCAGGATCAGGTCGAAACCGCCCTGGCCAGCCTGCGTGCCAGCGGTGAGGAGCCGTGGGTCATCGGCCAGATCAACGCGGCGGCCGAAGGCGCGGCGCAGGTTCAGCTGAACAACCTGAAAGGCCACTGATGCCCTGCAATGTCGTCGTCCTGATCTCCGGTTCAGGCAGCAATCTGCAGGCGTTGATCGACAGCATCGCCCACGACGGCAACCCGGCTCGCATCGCTGCGGTGGTCTGCAACCGCGCCGATGCCTATGGCCTGGAACGCGCAAGGCAGGCTGGCATCGCCACCGAACTGCTCGACCACAAGCAGTTCGATGGCCGCGAAGCCTTCGATGCCGCACTGATCCAGGCCATCGACGCCCACCAGCCCGAGCTGGTGGTGCTGGCCGGCTTCATGCGCATCCTCACCCCTGGTTTCGTCGCCCACTACAGCGGTCGCCTGCTCAACATCCACCCTTCGCTGCTGCCCAGGCACAAGGGCCTGCACACCCACCAGCGCGCCCTGGAAGCCGGAGACGCCGAGCACGGCTGCAGCGTGCACTTCGTCACCGAGGAACTCGATGGTGGCCCTCTGGTCGTACAAGCAGTGCTGCCGGTCGCGCCGGACGACACGGCCGAGAGCCTGGCCCGTCGCGTGCACCAGCAGGAACATGCGATCTACCCGCTGGCGGTTCGCTGGTTTGCCGAAGGTCGCTTGCGTCTTGGTGCGCAAGGCGCAATGCTGGACGGCAAGCCGCTGCCCGCTGGCGGCCACCTGATCCGAACCTAGGAGACTCTATGCGTCGTGCCCTGCTGTTCGCCCTGACCCTGCTCAGCCTGCCCGCTCTTGCCGAAGACCTGCTGCCCTTCTCCGCCAGCTACACCGCGGACTGGAAACAGCTGCCCGTCAGCGGCAGCGCCGAACGCAGCCTCAAGCAGGATGCCGACGGCCGCTGGACCCTCAACTTCGAAGCCTCGATGCTGGTCGCCGGCCTGACCGAGGAGAGCACCTTCCGGGTCGACAACCAGACCCTCATGCCGTTGACCTACCGCCTGAATCGCAGCGGTCTGGGCAAGGGCAAGAAGGTCGAGCAGGACTTCGACTGGGAGCAGAAGCAAGTCATCGGCAATGACCGTGGCGACGCCGTGACCTTCCCGCTCAATCGTGGCCTGCTGGACAAGTCGACCTACCAGATCGCGCTGCAACAGGACGTCGCCGCCGGCAAGAAGAGCGTCAGCTACCAGGTGGTCGATGGCGACGAGATCGAGACCTACGACTTCCGCGTGCTCGGCGAGGAAGTGGTGCGCACCAAGGCCGGCCTGATCGATGCGATCAAGGTCGAGCGCGTCCGTGACCCCACGCAGAGCAGCCGCAAGACCGTGCTGTGGTTCGCCAAGGACTGGGGGCACCTGCTGGTGCGCCTGCACCAGGTGGAAACCGACGGCAAGGAATACCAGATCATGCTCAAGGAAGGCACGGTCGACGGCAAGCAGGTCGCAGGTCGCCGCGACTGATCTCACAGGCAATAAAAAACCGGGCAACTGCCCGGTTTTTTATTGCCTGGATCCGGCCCCGCCTCGCGGCGCCGTGCTCAGTCCTGGCTGACCGCACCGATCTTGTGAATCGAGAGGTCGGCGCCGTTGTACTCCTCCTCCTGACTGAGACGGATACCCAGGGATGCCTTGAGCACGCCATACACCAGGAAACCGCCGGCCAGAGCCACCGCAACGCCCAGCGCAGTACCGATCACCTGGCTGGCCAGGCTCACCCCGCCCAGGCCGCCCAGGGCCTCGAGGCCGAAGATGCCACAGGCGATGCCGCCCCACACCCCGCACAGGCCATGCAGCGGCCATACGCCGAGCACGTCGTCGATCTTCCACTTCACCTGGGTCGCGGTGAATGCCCAGACGAACAGCGCGCCGGCGATGGCCCCCGTGACCAGTGCCCCCACCGGATGCATCAGGTCCGAACCGGCACAGACGGCCACCAGGCCGGCCAGGGGGCCGTTGTGCAGGAAGCCCGGGTCGTTGCGCCCGACCAGCAACGCTGCGACGGTACCGCCGACCATGGCCATCAGCGAGTTGACGGCGACCAGCCCGCTGACGCCCTCAAGGGTCTGCGCACTCATCACGTTGAAGCCGAACCAGCCGATGATCAGGATCCACGAGCCCAGCGCCAGGAACGGGATGTTCGACGGTGCCATGGCGACCAGCTTGCCATCGCGGTAGCGACCATTGCGGCGCCCCAGCAGCGTCACCGCGCCGAACGCCAGCCAGCCACCTACCGCGTGGACCACCACCGACCCGGCGAAGTCATGGAAGCCCGCACCGAAGCGCCCCTCCAGCCAGGCCTGCAGGCCGTAGTTGCCGTTCCAGATCATGCCCTCGAAGAAGGGATAGACGAAGGCGACGATCAGCGCCGTGGCGCACAGCTGCGGACCGAACTTGGCCCGTTCGGCGATACCGCCGGAGATGATCGCCGGAATGGCAGCGGCGAAGGTCAGCAGGAAGAAGAACTTCACCAGCCCATAGCCGTGGTTCTCGGTCAACACTGCGGCTGGCTCGAGGAAGGTGATGCCGTAGGCGATCCAGTAGCCGATGAAGAAATAGGCCAGGGCCGAGATGGCGAAGTCCGAGAGAATCTTGGAGAGCGCGTTGACCTGGTTCTTCTGCCGCACCGTCCCCACTTCGAGAAAGGCGAAGCCGGCATGCATGGCCAGAACCATGATCGCACCCAGCAGGATGAACAGGGTATTGGAGCCGTGGATCAGCGTGGCCACGGCACTGTTGATGTTTTCCATCGGGCGAGAAAACTCCAGAGGCAGAAGAAAAGGCACCAAACGAAGGCACGACCTCGAAATCACGCACCACAATGCAGCCAGGCGATTGTGCGCGCCCTCGAAGAGTGCTGGCAGGCGGCCCCAAAATGGCACCACCAGAAACTCGTCAATCGATGCTTAATTCTTGTTAATCAAATAGTTATGTGCGAATCCGGCCATCCTGAGCCAGGCCGAAACAGCCCCATCAGGGAGCATTCGGCCACCCTCGCGCACCGACAAGTTGCAAGCGCTATACCAAACGCCAAGCCAGTCACTTCCCGACTATCCTTTTGGAACCCTCGCGCCGCAGAACACTCGTAACCCTTACACACCCTACGCAGAGGACTGCTCTATGCCACGCAAAGCCGCTACGCCTAGCACCAAGGACGCCCTGCTGGATGAATTCCAGGCTTTGGTCAGCGACACCGAAAAGCTCCTGCAACACTCCGCCAGCCTGGCCGGCGAGCAAGCCGAGGCGCTGCGTGACGACATCCGCAGCAGTCTGGGCCGCGCCCGCGACACGCTGCACAAGGCCGAGGCCGGCGTGCGCGAGCAAGGCAAGATCGCGGTCGATGCCACCGAGGACTACGTGCACAAGCACCCGTGGCAGGCACTGGGTCTGTCGGCCGCCATCGGCCTGGTCATCGGCCTGCTGATCAGCCGCCGTTGAGCGCGCCCACGCCCACCGGGCCATCGCCACGTCGCCTCGGCGCAGCGCTGCTGGGCCTGCTGCAGGGGCACGTGGCGCTGTTCGCCCACGAACTCGAAGACCAGCGCAACCAGGCCCTGCGCTCGCTGCTCCTGGGCGGACTGTGCCTGGGCTTCGCCCTGCTGCTGCTGATCGGCCTGTCCGCGCTGCTGCTGATCCTCTACTGGGACAGCCACCGCCTGGAAGTCGCCATCGGCCTGTGCCTGTTCTATGGCCTGGGCCTGCTCGGCTGCACCACCTGGCTGCTGCTCAGCCTGCGCAACGCAGAACCGCCCTTCAGCGCCAGCCTGGAGGAACTGCAACGAGACCGCGAGCAACTGCTGCCATGACCCTGCCTACCCTGCCCCCGGGCGCTTCGCGCCGCCAGTTGCGCAAGGCCGTGCTGCGCATGCGCCTGGAAATGCACCGCCAGGAGGTGCGCCATGAAGTGCTGCAGATCAGCGAACCGCTGCAGCAGGTGCGCGAGTACGGCAAACGCCTGCGCACCGGCAATGCACCATTGTTGCTCACCGGCGGCGTGCTGGCGCTGGCCGGCCTGCTGGGCGGCAAACGGGGCTGGCGTCGCTGGGCGCGCCTGGCGCTGATCGTCGCGCCACTCCTGCGGCGTCGCTGAAAGGCAGGCAAACGGCCAGCATGGCTGGTCTAGTCCTGAGCTGGCCGCGATCTTGCTTGCTCGAGTGATCCTCCACCACTCGGTGGCTCAACCGCTGACGCTAAGGACACCCAGGTGATCGACGGACTGCCTTTCGCCGTCTTCCAACCCTTCATCGACACCGCCACGGGCCGTATCGCAGGTGTCGAGGCGCTGGCTCGCCTGCGTGACGCCGATGGCCGGATGCACTCGGCCGGGCCACTGTTCGCCGATCCGAAAACGCCACCGGCGGCGCTGCGCCGACTCGACCGCCAGGTTCGCGAGGATGCGTTGCGCCGCTTCCATCAGGCGCCGGCGGACTGGTTCCTCAGCCTCAACATCTCCCCTCGCTGGATCAGCCGCCTGCGCCCGGCGCAACCGCTACCGAGCCTGATCCAGCTGCAGCGCAGCGCCATCGACCCGACACGCATCGTCTTCGAGATCACCGAGCTGGGCGGCGCCAGCCAGCGCCTGCCCGACGTGGTGTCGCGCTACCGCGAGGCCGGCGCACGCATCGCCATCGACGACTTCGGCGCCGGCTACTCGCAGCTCGACCGTGTCCTGGCGCTGCAGCCGGACATTCTCAAGCTGGACATGCGCCTGTTCCAGGAGGCCGCGCGGGGCGGCCCCAGTGGCGAGGTGGTCAAGGCCCTCGCGCAGATGGCGGAGAAGACCGGCTGCTGGATCATCGCCGAGGGCGTGGAAACCGAGGCGGAACTGAACTTCGCGCTGGAGTGCGGCGCCCGCTACGTGCAGGGTTTCCTGTTCGCCAAGCCGGAAGTGGAGCTGTTCGCCAGCGACGCCTTCGTCGGCCGCTTCGCCCGTCTGCGCGACAGCTACGTGCAACAGAAACTGGCCGAGCGGGCGCGCCTGGTCAACCTGCGCCAGCAGTTGGCCGAACTGATGGGCGAGCTGAAGCTGTGGGCGGAAAGCGGCGCCCCGGCCTCCAGCCTGAAGGCCCCCGACAACTACCCGTGGCTGCTGCGCATCTACCAGTGCGACCGTCACGGCACCCAGCTCACGCCGAACCTGGAGTGGCGCCAGCAGTCCTGGCACGCCGACGACCGCTATCTGGGCCACAACTGGTCGTGGCGCCCGTACTTCTACCAGCTGCTCGCCGAGGGCTGGGAGGAGCGCCGCCTGACGCTTTCCACCACCTACCGCGACGCCACCAGCAACCAGTACTGCCTGACGGCCGGCCAGTTCATCGACAACGGCCGGCGCCTGCTGCTGGTGGACATCGACGCCGCCGGGCTCTGAGCGGCCCGTCCCTGTCTCTGCATGGCCGATCGCTCGGGCCCGCACGGGGCGACGAGCCCTGCAGTCAGCGCTGCGAGGAGATATTGCCACCGTCGACCACCAGCTCGGCGCCGGTGATGTAACTGGCCTCGGACGACAGCAGAAAGCGCACGGCAGTCGCCACTTCACGGGGCTGACCGAGGCGCCCCAGGAGAATGCGGCTCTCGAAACGCTCCTTGAGCCCCGTCGGCGCTGCCGCGATGGCATCGGCGATCATCTGGGTCATGATCTGGCCTGGCGAGACGGCGTTGATGCGAATGCCAAAGCGCGCCAGCTCATCGGCCAGGGCGCGGTTCAAGCCGAGCATGCCGGCCTTGGAGGCACTGTAGGTGGGGTTGAAGGCATTGCCGAGGGTGGCGTTGATCGAGGCGATCCCCACGCAGGCGGCCCCCTTGCTGACCTTGAAGTCCTCCAGCAAGGCCTGAATCATGAACGGCCAGCAACGCAGGTTGATATCCATCACCTGCGCCCAGGCAGCCGGGCTCAGCTGTTCCAGCGGGCAGGTACCGGGAACGCCGGCAGCGTGCACCAGGCCACCAATGGTGCCCAGCGCTGCGCGGCTCTGGTTGATCGCCCGACTCACCTGGCCGAGGTCCGCCACATCGACGCCCAGACTGGTCGTCGCCACTCCGGTGGCCTCGCTGATGCGCACCGCTTCAACGATCGCCTTGTCGACCTGCAGGTCCCACAGCGCCACGGGCCGGCCGGCCTCAGCCAGCAACTCGGCGCACGCCAGGCCAATGCCCGAGGCAGCCCCCGTCACGATGACCGGGCTGGTGAGGGCGGCAAGTGCGTGAGTCGATGACATCGAGGAACTCCTGTTGGCGGTACACTGCAAGGTGCCAAGGCGATTGGCAGCAGGCGCCTGACGAATATCGGGCCGGCAATGCGCAGTCAGCATACGCAGAGCGTCCTGCCGTGCATCGTCGATATGGACTAGAGGCAGCGACTCAGCGGCACCCGACGCAGAGCGGAAACATCGCCCCCATCGGCACCCTGCACTTGCAGGCGCCCGCTCGAACACCCAAGCTAGGAGCCCGGATCAACAGGCGAGGATCGGCCTTGGATTGGCATACCCTGCTCACCCGCGAACGTCTCGGCAAACCCGCCCCCAGCTCTGACGAGCTCGGGCGCAGCCCCTTCCACAAAGACCACGACCGCATCATCTTCTCCGGTGCCTTTCGCCGCCTGGGGCGCAAGACGCAGGTGCACCCGGTCTCGAGCAACGACCATATCCATACCCGCCTGACCCACTCGCTGGAGGTCAGTTGCGTCGGGCGGTCGCTGGCCATGCGCGTGGGCGAGATGCTGCGCGAGACGCTGCCCAGCTGGTGCACGCCAAGCGATCTGGGCATGGTCGTGCAGTCGGCCTGCCTGGCCCATGACATCGGCAACCCGCCATTCGGCCATTCCGGAGAAGATGCCATCCGCCACTGGTTCCAGCAGGCGGCGGCACGCGGCTGGCTGGATGCGATGAGCGACGCCGAGCGCGGCGACTTCCTCAATTTCGAAGGCAATGCCCAGGGTTTCCGCGTCCTCACCCAGCTGGAGTACCACCAGTTCGACGGCGGCACACGGCTGACCTACGCCACCCTGGGCAGCTACCTCAAATACCCCTGGACGGCCCGCCACGCTGAAGCGCTGGGCTACAAGAAGCACAAGTTCGGCTGCTACCAGAGCGAGCTGCCGCTGCTCGAACAGATCGCCGCCAAGCTCGAGCTGCCCCAGCTGGAGGCGCAGCGCTGGGCGCGCCACCCGCTGGTGTACCTGATGGAGGCGGCGGATGACATCTGCTACGGCCTGATCGACCTGGAAGATGGCGTGGAGATGGAGCTGCTCGACTATGCCGAAGTCGAGGCGCTGCTGCTCGCCCTGGTGGGCGATGACCTGCCGGAAACCTATCGCCAGCTCGGCCCACGGGACTCGCGGCGACGCAAACTGGCGATCCTGCGCGGCAAGGCCATCGAGCACCTGACCAATGCCGCCGCCAACGCCTTCGTCGAACAGCAGCACGATCTGCTTGCCGGGCGCCTGCAGGGCGATCTGGTCGAGCACATGCACGGCGCGGCCAAGCACTGCGTGCAGAGCGCCAAGTCCCTGGCCCGGGAGAAGATCTTCCACGACAAGCGCAAGACCCTGCACGAGATCGGCGCGTACACCACCCTGGAGATTCTCCTCAACGCGTTCTGCGGCGCGGCGCTGGAGCAGCACAGCGGCCGCCCGCTGTCGTTCAAGCACCGGCGCATCCTCGATCTGCTCAGCTACTACGCCCCGGAACCCGGCTGGCCGCTGTACCGCTCGTTCATGCGGGTCATCGATTTCATCGCCGGCATGACCGACAGCTACGCTACGGAAATGGCGAGAGAAATGACCGGGCGTTCCGCGACCTCATGAAGAACCTGATCCGCAGCAGCTTCACCTGGCATGCCGGCCCGCCGGCATGGGGCCCGGCCGTGGTCGCCGGGCTGGGCTGCGCACTGCCCCTGCTGCTGGGTCTGTTCACCGCCCATACCGGCTTCCTGTGGGCCTCTGCGGGCGCCTTCCAGGCAGCACAGGCCAACCCCCTGCATCGCTTCGGCATGCTGCGCATGCTGCTGCTCACCCTGCTGGGTGCCTGCAGTGCCGGGCTGGGCTTCTGGGCGGCCACGCATCCGTTGATCAGCCTGGGCATTTTCGCCGCCTTCGGCCTGCTGCTGGCCTGGCTGCAACGCTTCGGCAGCGAAGCCGGCAAGCTGGGCATCGGCCTGTGCATCTGCCTGTGCCTGGGCCAGGGGCAGTTCGGCACCGGCCATCTGCACAACCCTTACGCCGTGGCCATGCTGTTCATCCTCGGCGGGCTCTGGGTCATGCTGCTGGCCTTCGGCTTGCGCGGCGTACACGGCCTGCGCATGTGGCCCTACATGCCGCGTTTCATCAGCGTTCTCAAGGTACTCAAGCGCCATGCCCAGCGCTTGCCGCGCCAGCAATGGCGGCTGCACGCGCTGGCCTGCGTGCTCGCCTTCTCGGCCTCGGGCCTGCTGGTCAACCTGGCCGGACTGTCACGCGGTTACTGGCTGACCCTGACCGTCATCACCACCCTGCAACTGGAATTCCAGGGCAGCCTGGTGCGCGCCCTGCAGGCCAGCCTCGCCAGCCTGGCCGCAGCAGGCCTGCTGATCGCCTTCGGGCACAGCCTGCAGAGCCCGCCGGTGATGGTCGGCACGCTCCTGCTGCTGGTCTTCCTCAGCCGCGCCCTGCAGGCCAACCACTATGGCCTGTTCGTGCTGCAGACCAGCCTGTGCTTCGTGCTGCTGACCGAAAGCCTGGCCAGGGACTGGCACCTGGCGGAAGTGCGCCTGCTCAATGCGCTGATCGGCGTCGCCCTGGCCCTGACCGTCGCCCTGCTGGTGCATGGCCTGCGCGTGCACCTGAGCAAAACCGTGACGACGACGGCAACGCCGGAAAAACCGTCCTAGAGCGTTCGGCAGAATCGCCAAGCCTTCACTATGCTGAGTGAGCCTGCAGCGCCCGCAAGGAGTGAAGTGCGATGCTCAATACCGCCGTTCCCCGCGAACGCCGTTTTCCCCTGCACGTCCATATCAGCGTTCTGTTCACCCTCCTGCTCCTGTTCACCGGCGTCGTGCTGGGTCTGTTCAACTACCGACAGACCAGTCAGCTGATCTTTTCCAGCAGCGCGACCCTGTTCGAACGCATCCAGCAGGACGTCGAACGGGACCTGGACAGCACCTATCGCCCCATACGCCACGTGCTCAGCCTGATCGCCCTGCATCCCGCCACCCAGGCCAGGGAGCTCGACGAACGCCTGAAACTGCTGCCGCTGTTCGCCCAGGCCCTGCGCGACAACCCCAAGCTCGCCTCGCTCTACCTGGGTTACGAGGACGGTGACTTCTTCATGGTCCGCCCGCTGCGCAGCGACGCGCTCAAGCAGCGCTTCGACGCGCCGGACAAGGCCGCCTACCAGGTCTGGAGCATCGACCGCAGCGCCACCGGAACGGCCAGCGACTACCTGTTCTACGACGGCTCGCTCAACCCCTTGAGCCGCCGCCAGAACCTCAAGGAGTCATACGATCCACGCAAGCGCGAGTGGTTCATCCGCGCACGGGGCGATGGCGGGCAGATCACCACCGCACCCTACCTGTTCTTCTCCACCCAGGAGATCGGCACCACGCTGGCCAGACGCACGGGCCTGACCACCGTCCTCGGCGCCGACCTGACCCTGGACGACCTCTCCGCCACCCTGGCCAAGCACCGCGTCACCCCCAACAGCGAAGTGGTACTGGCCGATGCCAATGGCGATGCCGTCGCCTACCCCGACAGCAGCCGCCTGTTGCGCGAGGTGGATGGCAAGACCGAGCGGGTCAAGGTCAGGGATCTCAACCCGGCCCTCGGCGAGCTGTTGTCCGGCAAGCTCTCGGAACAGGAAGACGGCATCGTCGAGCTGGCCAAGCAGCGCTGGGTCATGTCCCAGCGGCACCTGCGCGAAGGTGGCCCCCAGGGCCTGCACCTGGCGCTGCTGGTGCCCGAGCACGAACTGCTGGCGGACGCCTATCGCATCCGCTGGCAGGGTGCGCTGATCACCCTGACCACCCTGCTGCTCTGCCTGCCGCTGGGCTGGCTGACCTCGCGCCTGGTGGTCAAGCCCCTGCGCAGCCTGGTACTGGAAGCGCAGGCGATTCATCGCTTCGATTTCGCCTTTCCGGCCAGCGGCCGCTCGCCCATCCTGGAGGTCGACCAACTGGCGGTCTCGATGAGCAGCATGAAGGATCGCCTGTCGAGATTCCTCGACATCGCCGCCAGCCTTTCCGCCGAGACCCATTTCGAAGCGTTGCTCAAGCGCGTACTGGACGCCACCGTATCCATCAGCGATGCCCAGGGCGGTCTGCTCTATCTGCTCGACAACGACACGGGCCGCCTGGAACCGCAGGGCCTGGTCATCGACGGCCAGAGCCGCGGCCTGAGCGAGCTGGGCATCGCCGGCGTGGCCCATGACGACCCCGCCCTGCCCGGCTGGCTGCAGCGGCCCGCCACGGGCGGCGACAGCATCGCCACCTCCATCGGCTTCGATCAGGCCGGCAGCTTCCAGGGGCTGCTGTCGGCGATGGACAGCCCCCGCCTGCACCTGATCTCGGCCGGCCTGCACAACCGCCAGGGCGACACCGTCGGCGTGCTGGTGCTGCTGCAGCGCGACAGCGGCGAGAACAGCGAGAGCATGCTCAGCCCGGACCGCGTCGCCTTCGTCGATGCCGTCTCCGGCAGCGCCGCCCTGTGCATCGAGAGCCAGCGCCTGCTGGCCAGGCAGAAGCAGCTGCTCGACGCCTTCATCCAGCTGATCGCCGGTGCCATCGATGCCAAGAGCCCCTATACCGGCGGGCATTGCCAGCGCGTACCGGAGATCACCCTGATGCTCGCCCGTGCGGCAGCCGACAGCGAGCGGCCCGAGTTTCGCGACTACAACCCCAGCGACGAGGACTGGGAAGCGTTGCATATCGCCGCCTGGCTGCACGACTGCGGCAAGGTCACCACGCCCGAGTACGTGGTCGACAAGGCGACCAAGCTGGAGACCCTGTACGACCGCATCCATGAAGTGCGCATGCGTTTCGAAGTGCTCAAGCGCGATGCCTGGATCAGTTATTGGCGCGGCCTCAGCGAAGGCGGCGAAGAGCGCGCGCTGGCGGCGCTGCGCGACCACCTGCTGGCGGAGCTGGACGACGAATTCGCCTTCATCGCACGCATCAACCTGGGCGGCGAGAGCATGGCCGATGCGGACCAGGCACGCCTGCGGCAGATCGCCGAACGGCGCTGGTCGCGCACCCTCGACAAGCGCCTGGGCGTGTCCTGGGAAGAGGCCAAGCGCCTGCAGCGTTCGACGCCGGACAGCCTGCCGGTCGACGAACCCTTGCTGGCCGACTGCCCCGAGCACTTGATCGAACGTGACGAGCAGGACGCGATCGGCCCCGACAACCCCTGGGGGTTCCGCCTGGAGGTGCCGCCGTACAAGTTCAACCGTGGCGAGCTGCACAACCTGAGCATCGCCCGCGGCACGCTGACGGCCGAGGAGCGCTACATCATCAATCACCACATCGTGCAGACCATCCTGATGCTCGACCGCCTGCCCTTCCCCAAGCACCTGCAGAACGTCAGCGAGATCGCCGGGGGACACCACGAGAAGATGGATGGCAGCGGCTACCCGAAACGCCTGACGCGCGAGCAGATGAGCCTGCCGGCACGGATGATGGCGATTGCCGACATCTTCGAGGCGCTGACGGCCGCCGACCGGCCCTACAAGAAGGGCAAGTCGCTTTCGGAAGCGCTGGATATCATGGCGGGCATGTGCCGGGGCGCGCATGTCGACCCGCAGCTGTTCGCCCTGTTCGTGCGCCAGAAGATCTACCGGCGCTATGCCGAGCGGTTCATGCAGGCGGATCAGATCGACGCGGTGGACGAGCAGGCGCTACTGGATAAGGCGGGGCTTGCCTGACCAGGCCTCGGAACGAAGCCTGGTCGGCCGGGAGGGCGCTGGAGAGACCAGCGCCGCCTGTCGATCAGGCCTAGTTGATCGGCTTTTCCGGGTACCAGACGTCCAGCAGCGGACTGATCTCGAAACCCTGCAGCTCGTCACGCCCTTTCAGCCAGGCTTCGACGGCAGTGCGCTGCTCTTCGGCCACCGAGCCACGCTTGGCCAGGCACACGAGGCCGTAGTCTTCCCCGCCCACGTAGTCCAGGCCATTGCCGGCAATCGCGTGGTCGAGGAACTGATCGACGAAATCGTCGATGGTCTGGTCGTTCAGGTCGGCCTTGAAGTTCAGGGTCAGCTCGAAGCCCAGCTCCTGAAATTCATCGACACAGAGCTTCTTGCGCAGACGGCGGGAACGGTTGGTCGCCATGAAACAATCCTCAAAGGTGATAACGCGCGGCACTCTAGCAGATCGGCGGAGTTACCGCTCGCAGCACAGCGCCCTTGCTGCATAATGAGAGGCAACTTTTTCCTGCGCCAGACAGTCCCTAATGCGGTTCGTGCTGTCTGCCCCAGACCTCGTTGCAAGCGCCCGGAGGCGCAAGGTTCTCCACTATGATCCAGCGGTTTCGTCAATTGGCGCTGAGCGCCGTGCTACTTCCCCTCGCCCTCGCCTGCCAGGCGGCCAACGGCACCCTGCCTGACAACGTCGAGAAAGCCCTCAAGGCCAACAAGATTCCCGATGGCTCGCTGTCGGTCATGACCGTGCCACTGGGCGGACAGAGCGGCGGCCTGCAGTTCAACGCCGACGTCTCGGTCAACCCGGCCTCCACCATGAAGCTGGTGACCACCTTCGCCGCGCTGGAGCTGCTCGGCCCCAACCATCAGTGGCAAACCGAGTTCTACGGCGACGGCCCGCTGAAGGACGGCGTGCTGCACGGCAATCTCTACCTCAAGGGCGGTGGCGATCCGAAACTGAACATGGAGAAACTCTGGCTGCTGCTGCGCGACCTGCGCATCAACGGCGTGCGTCAGGTCCAGGGCGACCTGGTGCTGGACCGCAGTTTCTTCGTCGCACCCCAGCTGCCCGCCTTCAACGATGATGGCGGCGACAGCAACAAGCCCTTCCTGGTCGCCCCCGACTCGCTGCTGGTCAACCTCAAGGCGCAACGCTTCATCACCCGCGCCGAAGACGGCAAGGTGCAGATCGCCATGGACCCGCCCATCGCCAGCGTGCGCATCGACAACCAGGTGCGCCTGCTCAAGGCATCCACCTGCCCCTCCTGGCCCGACATCCGCTACAACGCGGTGCAGCAGTACGACGGCACCACGCTGATCGTCAGCGGCCAGCTGGCCGAAGGCTGCAGCGCACAGACCTACCTGTCGCTGCTCGACCACCCCAGCTACACCGCTGGCGCGGTGCGCAGCATCTGGAAGGAACTGGGCGGCAAGATCCTCGGCAAGGACCGCCTCGCCCCGCTGCCGGAAGACGCGCGCCTGCTGGCTCGCGCCTTGTCACCGGACGTGGTGGAAATCGTCCGCGACATCAACAAGTACAGCAACAACACCATGGCCCGGCAGCTGTTCCTCAGCATCGGCGCGCAGTTCCGCACCGACGCGGACAAGGACGACGCCATGGCCGCGCAACGGGTGATCCGTGACTGGCTGGCGCGCAAGGGCATCACCGCGCCGCATCTGGTGCTGGAGAACGGCTCCGGGCTGTCGCGCGCGGAACGCATCAGCGCCAGGGAAATGGCCCTGATCCTCCAGGCGGCCTGGCGCAGCCCGTATTCCGCCGAGTTCCGCAGCTCCATGCCGCTGGTGGCCATGGACGGCACCATGCGCAGGCGCCTGCAACGCACCCCGCTGGTGGGCGAGGCGCACATCAAGACCGGTACGCTGAACAACGTGCGCGCCATCGCCGGCTACAGCCGCGACAGCAACGGCCAGGACTGGGCGGTAGTGGCCATCCTCAACGACCCGAAGCCCTGGGGCGCGACCTCGATTCTCGACCAGGTGCTGCTCGACACCTACACGCAGCCCAAGCGCTGACGATGCCGTGGCCGGTGCAGTCCGGGGGCCAGCCTGCGGACTGCACCAGCTACGCAATCAACGCGCGCTGAAGCGCCAGGCGCGATGAATCTTGGCATTGCGCGCAAAGTCCGGATCGAGCGTCTGCGCGCTGATCTCCTCGACCTGATAGCGAGCCATCAGGCTCTCATCCAGCTGGAACTTGCGGAAGTTGTTGGAGAAATACAGCACGCCGCCACGCGCCAGACGCGCCATGGCCAGGTCGAGCAGCTCGACATGGTCGCGCTGCACATCGAACACCCCTTCCATGCGCTTGGAATTGGAGAAGGTTGGCGGGTCGATGAAAATCAGGTCGTACTCGCCCCGGTCCTCGCCCAGCCAGGCCATCACATCGCCCTGCTCCAGGCGCTGTTTGTCGGAGAAACCGTTCAGCGACAGATTGCGCCGCGCCCAGTCCAGGTAGGTTTTCGACAGGTCGACGCTGGTGGTGCTGCGCGCCCCGCCCTTGGCCGCATGGACCGTAGCCGTGGCGGTGTAGCAGAACAGATTCAGGAAGCGCTTGCCGGCCGCCTCGCGCTGGATGCGCATGCGCAGCGGCCGGTGATCGAGGAACAGCCCGGTATCCAGATAGTCGGTGAGGTTGACCAGCAGCTTGACCCCGCCCTCGTTCACTTCCATGAACTGGCCCTGAGCCGCCTGACGCTGATACTGCTTGGTACCGGCCTGGCGCTCACGGCGCTTGATCGCCACACGGTTCTGCGCCACGCCCAGCGCCTGGGGAATCGCCGCCAGCGCATCGAGCAGGCGCGCCTGCGCCTTCTCCGGATCGATCGAGCGCGGCGCCGCGTACTCCTGCACATGCACCCAGTCGCGGTACAGATCGACCGCCAGGGCATACTCCGGCATGTCCGCATCGTAGAGTCGATAGCACTCGACCCCCTCGCGGCGCGCCCACTTGCCCAGTTGCTTGAGGTTCTTCTGCAGGCGGTTGGCGAACATCTGCCCGCCCTCCGACAGGCGCGCCTGTTGCGGCGCTTCCTGCTCGGGCTCGTCGACGTTCTTCGCCCGGCGCTCGCCGGTCACGAACTGTTCGGTCTGCACCTTGATCAACAACAGTTTGCAGGCCAGCGCGCCATTCCAGAAGGCATATTGCTTGTGGCTGCGCAGACCCATGCGCTTGCCCAGCTCAGGCGCCCCGGTGAACACCGCAGCCTCCCAGCCCAGGCAGGCCTGGCGCAGGCGCTCGCCGAGGTTCTGGTAGAGGTACAGCAGGCTGGCTTCATCCCCCAGGCGCTCGCCATAGGGTGGGTTGCTGATCACCAGGCCTTTCTGGTTCTGGTCCGGACGCGGTTCGAAGTGAGCCAGCTCGCCCTGATAGATCTTCACCCAGTCGGATAACCCGGCACGCTCCACGTTGTTGCGCCCCGGCTGGATCAGGCGGGGATCGGCCTCGTAGCCACGAATCCACAACGGTGGCTTGGCCAGGCCCGCCGCCGCACGCTGCTCGGCCTCGGCATGCAGCTTCTTCCACAGCGCCGGCACGTGCCCGAGCCAGTTGGAAAAGCCCCAGCGTTCGCGCTTGAGGTTCGGGGCGACGTCCGCCGCCATCAGCGCGGCCTCCACCAGGAACGTACCGACACCGCACATGGGGTCGGCCAGGGCGCCGCCCTCGGCGGCGATACGCGGCCAACCGGCACGGATCAGCACCGCAGCCGCGAGGTTTTCCTTGAGCGGCGCCGCGCCCTGCTGCAGGCGGTATCCGCGCTGGTGCAGGCTGTGCCCGGACAGGTCCAGGGACAGCACCGCCTCTCCCCGGTCCAGGCGCAGGTGAACGCGCAAGTCGGGATTGACCTTGTCGATGCTCGGACGCTCGCCGGCGGCGGTCCGCAGCCGGTCGACGATCGCATCCTTGACCTTGAGCGCGCCAAAATGGGTGTTGTCGATGCCCGAACCCTGGCCACTGAACTCCACCGCCAGGCTGCCGGCCGGCTCCAGGTGATCGCGCCAGTCGACCGCCTTGACCCCGTCATACAGCTGCTCCGCGCTGTTCATGGTGAAACGCGACAGCACCAGCAGCACACGGTTGGCCAGGCGCGACCACAGGCACAGGCGATAGGCGACCTCGATCTCGGCATGGCCACGGACTGCCGCCGTCTGCTCGCGCGCTTCCTCCAGCCCCAGCGCCCTGGCCTCTTCCAGTAACAGACCTTCGAGCCCCTTGGGGCAAGTCAGCACGATTTCGTAACGATCAGACATGGTGTCCTACTGCCTATGGCAATCCGGGAGATGCGGCGGCGCACCTCGACTCAAAAATAAGTGACAAAACGTCACACGGCGACCCTTCGTCGGAATAAGCAAGCGCTCTCATTCGCACTAGCACTTTGCAGGCATGCCTGCGCTCAGCCAGGCCCCACGGCGTCTGGCCGAATGGGCCTGGATGTATGCCCAGCCCCCTTATGGCGCCACCCTCATTTAGGTTACGCCCTTATGACAAATCGATCATTCACAGGCCTCGGTGCATTCGTTAGAACACTACCTAAGGCGCTCGTTGCAACGGCGAGTGCACAGAAGGTCCGCCACGCCGGCAGCGGGCCTTCGCAGGCAGACATTTTCTGCCCGGCCTTGCCACAAGGCCAACGGGACATAACAGTCAACAGTGAGGGCAACACCCTATGAGAAGACTTAAGCGTGATCCGTTAGAACGAGCTTTCTTGCGCGGCTATCAGTACGGCATCAATGGTAAATCCCGCGAACTTTGCCCCTTTACCCTGCCATCGGTACGTCAAGCCTGGCTCAATGGCTGGCGTGAGGGCCGTGGTGACAACTGGGATGGGCTGACCGGCGCGGCCGGTATTCATCGACTCAACGAACTTCACGCTGTCGGCTGATCAGGATCACACCCGACTTCACCATGCCGACCCCATCCGGGCGGCGGGCGCAAGCCCAAGGGCTCCTTCGGGAGCCCTATTTATTTACGCAGTGCCGCGATCGCATCCACCGCTTCACGGATCAACGCCGGCCCCTTGTAGATGAACCCCGAATAGATCTGTACCAGGCTGGCGCCGGCAGCGATCTTCTCCGCCGCATGCCGACCTTCGGTGATACCGCCAACGGCGATGATCGGCAGTCGGCCGGACAGCTCGCCAGCCAGCACCTTGACGATATGCGTGCTCTTGTCGCGCACCGGTGCACCGGACAGGCCACCGGCTTCGTCGCCATGGGCCAGCCCCTCGACACCTTCGCGGCTGAGCGTGGTGTTGGTCGCGATCACCGCGTCCATGTCCGCGCCCAATAGCGCCGACGCCACCAGCGCGGTTTCTTCATCGCTCATGTCCGGGGCGATCTTGATCGCCAGCGGCACGCGCTTGCCATGCTCCTGGGCCAGGTCCTCCTGACGGCGACGCAAGGCTTCCAGCAGTTCCTTGAGCGAGTCGCCGAACTGCAGGCTGCGCAGCCCGGGCGTGTTGGGCGAGCTGACATTGACCGTGACGTAGCTGGCGTGGGCGTACACCTTGTCCAGGCACGCCAGGTAGTCATCCACCGCACGCTCGACCGGGGTATCGAAGTTCTTGCCGATATTGATGCCCAGTACACCCTTGAATTTCGCAGCCTTGACCCGCTCGAGCAGATGATCGACGCCCTGGTTGTTGAAACCCATGCGGTTGATCACCGCCTCGGCCTCCGGCAGGCGGAACAGGCGCGGCTTGGGGTTGCCCGGCTGCGGCCGAGGCGTCACGGTGCCGATCTCGACGAAACCGAAGCCAAGCTGGGCAAAGCCGTCGATGGCGTCGCCATTCTTGTCCAGCCCCGCCGCCAGCCCCACCGGGTTGGCGAACTGCAGGCCCATCACGTTGACCGGCAAGCTGGCCGGCGCCTTGGTCAGCAAACCATTGAGCCCCAGACGCCCCCCCGCCCCGATCAGGTCGATAGACAGCTCGTGGGAGGTTTCCGGGGAAAGTTTGAACAGCAGCTCGCGGGCCAGGGTGTACATGGGCAGGCTCAGCTCGACAGATAGAGGGTGGGCGGACCGGCGATTATAGCCGTGCACGCATGACGGGCGCGAGGCACGTGCGCCAGATCAGCCCAGAGGGCGTAAGCTCAGCAGCTCGCCGGCATCATTGAATTCCAGAACGAAGGAACCATGGATGCCTGCATGGGTCAAATACGGCCGCAAATGATGCGCTGGCAAACTAACTCGGCGTCCGTCGCGGCTTTGCGCCATAATCCGGTTGGCCTGGCCCCGATAGATGGCCTGCACTCGTTCGGCCGATAACGCAATATCCAGCACCAAGCTGGGCATGGAGGCACCCTCGCAAATGAATGCGGCTATTTTGCCACAGACCTACGCAGCCACAGGCGCTCACGTGCCGCACCACGCTGTATGGGCAATAGCCGCCTGTGTCTGCCACACTGCAGTAGACGCTTCAGGAGCGACCTGTCGGCCATGAGCCTGCCCGAATCCTCCACCCTTGGTGGCCGCCTGACGGCCCTGGCACAACGCCTGGGGTTGCTGGGTCGTGCCTCGCGGCAGATCTTCGCCAGGGCCAGCGTGCTGCGCCTGCCATTCAAGGTGCTACCAGCGCCTGCCGACAGCATCTGCTGGCATGAGGGCCCGCAACTGCAACAGTTGCTCCACCTCCCTCGCGGCGCCCTGTCCGGCCCGGTGCAGGAGGACAAGGCACAGGCGCATTCCGCCCTGACCCAGGTCGTGGAGGCGCAGACGCAACAGCTGCAATCCTTCGACCTGCGCCTGATCGACGGTTTTGCCTGTACGACTCCCGCCCCCGGCTACGGCAGTTTCGAAGACTATGCGGCGAGCGAGCATTGCCGGCAGGTCCGCATCATCAGCTACAAGGACTTCCTCAAGGCCATGAGCCAGCCCTTGCCACGCTTCATGGCCGGCGACCCGGTGGAGTTGCTGCAAGCCAACTGGCGCACCCGCACATTCTGGGCAGGGGAAACACGGGGGGAAGCCTTCGCCAGCGCGATTGCCTACGCGCGCAGACGCGGCCTGGAAGTGCTGCTGCCCGCCAACATGGTGCGTTATCGCCTGAGCGAGACGGGCCTGGACAACCTGCAGCACCGCTACCACGTACTGGCCATGCCTGAAGAGGCCTGGAGCGATCCAGGCTTCATGGGCTTGCTGCTGGACAACGGCATACCCTACGCGCGCCTGTCGCTGCTGAAGAAAGCCGGCAAGCCGGAGTTCCTCCTGCTCCCCAAGGAGCACCAGGACGCCACCGCCCTGGGCGAAGGACTGCGCCTGGCCGGCGCGCCAAACGTGCTGGATTATCTGCGCCAGCTGGCAAGCGTCGCCGAGTGATCGCTGGCGTCTATTCGTCGCTGCCGCGCAACAGACGTCCGATCATGTCCAGCGAATAACCTCGATAGGCGAGAAACCGCCCCTGCTTGGCACGCTCACGAGCGTCCGTCGGCAACTGACCGGCAAACTTGCGCTGCCAGGTCTCACGCAACGACTCGAACCAGTCGATAGCACTTTCGCGCAGCGCCTGATCGATGTCGCCGCGCTCCAGCCCCCGCTGCCCCAGCTCTTCGCGAATGCGCTGCGGCCCATAGCCGGCACGCGCACGATAGGCAACGAAGCTTTCCAGATAGCGCGCCTCGGACAGCAGGCCTTCCTCGGACAAGCGCTGCAAGGCCACCTCTATCAGCTCCTGCGGTGCACCGCGCTTGCGCAGCTTGCGCGTCAGCTCGACACGCCCGTGCTCACGCCGGGCAAGCAGGTCCATGGCCGCCCGCCGAACGGCGAGCGGGTTGTCCAGTATCGCGGTCATGCGTGCGCGGCAGGCTTAGAAGTCGACTTCTGCGTCAGCCAGGTCATCGGCAGTCGCCTTCGCCGGAGTGCTGCTGACCAGCAGCTTCTGGCGAATCTGACCCTCGATCTCGCGTGCCACGGCCTGATTGTCTTCCAGGTACTTGGCGGCGTTGGCCTTGCCCTGGCCGATCTTGTTGCCCTGGTAGCTGTACCAGGCACCCGACTTCTCGACCAGGCCCTGCTGCACGCCGAGGTCGATGATCTCGCCGTTGCGGTAGATGCCCTTGCCATAGAGGATCTGGAACTCGGCCTGACGGAAAGGCGGAGCGACCTTGTTCTTGACGATCTTAACCCGCGTTTCGCTACCGACCACCTCTTCACCCTCTTTCACCGCACCCGTGCGACGGATGTCCAGGCGAACCGAGGAGTAGAACTTCAGCGCGTTACCACCGGTAGTGGTTTCCGGGCTGCCGAACATGACACCGATCTTCATGCGGATCTGGTTGATGAAGATGACCAGGCAGTTGGCATTCTTGATGTTACCGGTGATCTTGCGCAGCGCCTGGCTCATCAGGCGAGCCTGCAGGCCGACGTGCATGTCACCCATCTCACCCTCGATTTCCGCCTTCGGTACCAGGGCCGCCACGGAGTCGACGATGATCACGTCGATGGCGTTGGAGCGCACCAGCATGTCGGTGATTTCCAGGGCCTGCTCGCCGGTGTCGGGCTGGGAGACCAGCAGGTCGTCGACGTTGACACCCAGCTTGCCGGCGTAATCCGGGTCCAGCGCGTGCTCGGCATCGACGAAGGCACAGGTGGCACCGAGCTTCTGCGCTTCGGCGATCACCGACAGCGTGAGCGTGGTCTTACCGGAGGATTCCGGACCGTAGATCTCGACGATACGGCCCTTGGGCAGGCCGCCGATGCCCAGCGCGATGTCCAGCCCCAGCGAACCGGTGGAAATGGCCGGAATCGCCTGGCGCTCGTGATCGCCCATGCGCATGACCGCGCCCTTGCCAAACTGCTTCTCGATCTGGCCCAGGGCAGCCGCCAAGGCACGCTTCTTGTTCTCGTCCATTCTATCCTCGCATGTTCAAGAGGGCCGGCAGGCCACCAACAACTGTATAAGTAGCCAGTATTATTCCACAGGGCAAGTCGTCCGCCTACCCCAGGGAAGGATTTTCCTCCGCCAACAGGGCGAGAAGCCCCGTCAGTGCGGCCTCGACCGTTTGTCGGCGCACCTGATCACGGCCTCCGGCGAACTGTTTGCGCACGCTGAAAAGCCGCTCGCCATCGCCCCAGGCCAACCAGACAGTGCCCACCGGCTTCTCCGCCGAGCCGCCGTCGGGACCGGCCACTCCGCTGACCGCGACTGCGTAGCGCGCGCCGCTGTGCGCCTGGGCCCCTCGTACCATCGCCTCGACGACTTCCTGGCTGACCGCACCGACGCTGACGAACAACTCGCTGCACACGTCCAGCTGCCTGGTTTTCTGCGCATTGGAGTAGGTGACATAGCCCGCCTCGAACCAGGCCGAACTGCCGGGAATGCGGGTAATGGCCTCGGCGATCCCACCGCCGGTGCAGGACTCTGCGGTGCTCACCTGGGCGCCCAGCCTTTTCAACCCGTCACCCAGTTGCGCGGCCAGTCGATCGATTCTGTCCATGTCCGTCCCTCGTTCATCGAACGGACAACCCTACACAGCTTGAACCGCCAGTGGAACGCGCAAATGTCGTCTAGTGTTATCTCCGGTGGCGGAACGAAAGGAGACGCGAGATGTGGCTGTCACGCAATAAAGAGCAGAAGGACGCGCCCAGCGCCGGAACGGCCGAGCTGCAGGCCATACGACAATCGATGGCGATGATCGAGTTCACCCCGGATGGCATCATCCTCGATGCCAATCGCGCCTTTCTCGAGGTGGTGGGCTACAGCCTGGAGGAGATCGTCGGCCAGCACCACCGACTGTTCTGTTCGCGCAGCCTGAGCGAGAGCCTGGCCTATCAGCAATTCTGGCAGCGCCTGCGCCAGGGCGAACACTTCAGCGACCGTTTTCCCAGGCTGACGCGGGATCGCCGGGAAGTCTGGCTCGAAGCCACCTACATGCCGATCCGTGACGCCCAGGGCGCGGTAACCAAGGTCATGAAGATCGCCACCGACATCACCCGTCAGGTCGCCGCCGAACACATGCACGAGAGCTACATCAAGGCCATCGACCGCTCCATGGCGGTGATCGAATTCAACCTGGATGGCGAGGTGGTGAGCGCCAACCAGAATTTCCTCGACCTGATGGGTTATACCCGCGACGAGGTGATCGGCCAGCATCACCGGATGTTCTGCCTGGCAGAAGACAGCCACAGCGACGACTACCGCGAGTTCTGGGCGCGCCTGAACAAGGGCGAGTTCATGTCCGACCGCTTTCGCCGCGTCACCAGGCACGGCCGCCAGGTCTGGCTGCGTGCGACCTACAACCCGCTGTACGACGCCAACGGACGCGTGTACGGCGTCGTCAAGTTCGCCAGCGACATCACCACCCAGGTCGAGCGCCGCGACTCCGAAGCCGCCGCCGCGCAGCTGGCCCACGACATCGCCAAGGAGACCGATGTCTCCGCCGATCACGGCACCCGCACCGTGGCGCAGACCGTCGCGGTGGTCAACGACATCGCCAGCGAACTGGCCAACGTCGCGGAGCAGATCGAAGGCCTGAACAAGCAGTCGGAACAGATCACCAGCATCGTCCAGGTCATCCGCGGCATCGCCGACCAGACCAACCTGCTGGCACTCAATGCCGCGATAGAAGCCGCACGCGCCGGTGAACAGGGGCGCGGATTCGCCGTGGTCGCCGATGAAGTCCGCCAGCTGGCCTCGCGCACCAGCCAGGCCACCCAGGAGATCAACGGTGTCGTCCAGGAGAACCAGAGCCTCACGCGTAACGCCGTGGCCAGCATGGCCACGACGCGCGAACACGCACGCACCGGCGTGGACCTGGCCAACCAGGCCGGCGAGGTGATTCGCGAGATACGCAGCGAGTCGCAGCGGGTGGTCGAAGCCGTCGCCCAGTTCTCGGTGACGTTCACCGACTGAACGCGAATCGCTGCCGATTCGGGGTCCACGCGGTGGGCGAAGTATGGGAAAATTCCCGGCTTCGTCACACCCACCGCACCTAAGGCCCGGCATGACCGATCTCTCCGCTCACACCCCGATGATGCAGCAATATTGGAAGCTGAAGAACCAGCACCCGGATCAGCTGATGTTCTATCGCATGGGCGACTTCTACGAGATCTTCTACGAGGATGCGAAGAAGGCCGCCAAGCTGCTGGACATCACCCTGACCGCGCGCGGCCAGTCGGCCGGTCAG
Organism: Pseudomonas sp. BMW13; assembly: GCF_013357275.1. Taxonomy (NCBI): domain Bacteria; kingdom Pseudomonadati; phylum Pseudomonadota; class Gammaproteobacteria; order Pseudomonadales; family Pseudomonadaceae; genus Pseudomonas; species Pseudomonas sp. BMW13. The sequence continues at coordinate 55,405 of NZ_SUKD01000019.1, forward strand.
TCGATTCCCATGTGCGGCATCCCCTTCCACTCGGTCGAAGGCTACCTGGCCAAACTGGTCAAGCTCGGCGAGTCGGTGGTGATCTGCGAGCAGGTCGGCGATCCGGCCACCAGCAAGGGTCCGGTCGAGCGCCAGGTGGTGCGCATCATCACTCCCGGCACCATCAGCGACGAGGCCCTGCTCGACGAACACCGCGACAACCTGCTGGCTGCCGTGCTGGGTGACGAGCGCCTGTTCGGCCTGGCCGTGCTGGACATCACCAGCGGCCGCTTCAGCGTCCAGGAAATCAGGGGCTGGGAAAACCTGCTGGCCGAACTGGAACGCCTGAACCCCGCCGAGTTGCTGATCCCCGACGACTGGCCACAGGGCCTCCCGGCCGAAAAGCGCAAGGGCTCTCGACGTCGCGCGCCCTGGGACTTCGACCGCGACAGTGCCTTCAAGAGCCTGTGCCAGCAGTTCGGCACCCAGGACCTGAAAGGCTTCGGCTGCGAAAACCTGACCCTGGCCATCGGCGCCGCCGGCTGCCTGCTGGGCTACGCCAAGGAAACCCAGCGCACCGCCCTGCCCCACCTGCGCAGCCTGCGGCACGAACGCCTGGACGACACGGTGATCCTCGACGGCGCCAGCCGCCGCAACCTGGAGCTGGACATCAACCTCTCCGGCGGGCGCGACAACACCCTGCAATCGGTGATGGATCGCTGCCAGACCGCCATGGCCAGCCGCCTGCTGGGGCGCTGGCTGAACCGTCCGCTGCGTGATCGTGCCGTACTCGAAGCGCGTCAGAACGCCATTGCCTGCCTGCTCGACGGCTACCGTTTCGAGACGCTGCAACCGCAGCTCAAGGAGATCGGCGACCTGGAGCGGATCCTTGCCCGTATCGGCCTGCGCAACGCTCGTCCACGCGACCTCGCCCGCCTGCGTGACGCTCTCGCCGCACTGCCCGAGCTGCAGCAGGCGATGACCCCGCTGGACACGCCGCACCTGCAGCAACTGGCAAACAGCATCGCCACCTACCCCGAGCTGGCCGACCTGCTGGCCCGCGCCATCATCGACAACCCGCCGGCGGTCATCCGTGACGGTGGCGTGCTGAAGACCGGCTACGACGCCGAACTGGACGAACTGCAGGCGATGAGCGAGAACGCCGGCCAGTTCCTCATGGACCTGGAAGCACGCGAGAAGGCCCGTACCGGCCTGGCCAACCTCAAGGTCGGCTACAACCGCGTGCACGGCTACTTCATCGAACTGCCGACCAAGCAGGCGGAGTCGGCCCCCGCCGATTACATTCGCCGGCAGACGCTCAAGGGCGCCGAGCGCTTCATCACCCCGGAGCTGAAGGAATTCGAGGACAAGGCCCTGTCGGCCAAGAGCCGTGCCCTGGCCCGCGAGAAGATGCTCTATGACGAACTGCTGGAGCGCCTGATCGGTCACCTGGCGCCGCTGCAGGACAGTGCCGCGGCGCTGGCCGAACTGGATGTGCTGAGCAACCTGGGCGAACGCGCGCTGAATCTCGACCTGAACCGCCCGCGCTTCGTCGAAGAACCCTGCATGCGCATCGACCAGGGTCGCCACCCGGTGGTCGAGCAGGTGCTGACCACACCGTTCGTGGCCAACGACCTCGACCTCGACGACAACCGCCGCATGCTGATCATCACCGGTCCGAACATGGGCGGTAAATCCACCTACATGCGCCAGACCGCGCTGATCGTGCTGCTGGCGCACATCGGCAGCTTCGTCCCTGCCGCCGCCTGCGAACTGTCACTGGTCGACCGTATCTTCACCCGCATCGGCTCCAGTGACGACCTCGCCGGTGGGCGCTCGACCTTCATGGTGGAAATGAGCGAAACCGCCAACATCCTGCATAACGCCAGCGAACGCAGCCTGGTGCTGATGGACGAGGTTGGCCGTGGTACCAGCACCTTCGACGGCCTGTCGCTGGCGTGGTCGGCGGCCGAACACCTGGCCCGCCTGCGCGCCTTCACCCTGTTCGCCACCCACTACTTCGAGCTGACCGTGCTTCCGGAAAGCGAGCCGGTGGTGGCCAACGTGCACCTCTCGGCCACCGAGCACAATGAGCGCATCGTCTTCCTCCACCACGTCCAGGCGGGGCCTGCGAGCCAGAGCTACGGCCTGGCCGTGGCACAGCTGGCGGGCGTGCCCGGCACCGTGATCAGCCGCGCCCGTGAGCACCTGGCACGCCTGGAAGCCACCAGCCTGCCGCACGATCGACCTCGGCAAGAGCCCGGACAGCCGCAAGCACCGATGCAGAGCGACCTGTTCGCCAGCACGCCGCACCCGCTGCTGGAGCAATTGCATACGATCAATCCGGATGATCTGACTCCGCGTAAAGCGTTGGAACTGTTATATACATGGAAGACGCAGATCTAACGCTCAATACAACAAACTGCTAGAATCGCGCGCAATTTTACGACCGCCCGGTTTACAGCCTGAGCCGCGGCCCCTGACAGAGCGCCTGAGAGCCCTTCACAGAAAGGGCCCAGGCCGCCGCCCGAGGAGAGAATCAGACATGACCTTCGTCGTCACCGACAACTGCATCAAGTGCAAATACACCGACTGCGTGGAAGTCTGCCCGGTGGACTGCTTCTACGAGGGCCCGAACTTTCTGGTCATCCATCCTGACGAGTGCATCGACTGCGCCCTGTGCGAGCCGGAGTGCCCCGCCCAGGCCATCTTCTCGGAAGACGAGGTGCCGGAAGATCAGCAGGAGTTCATCGAGCTGAACGCCGACCTGGCTGAAGTCTGGCCGAACATCACCGAGAAGAAGGACGCCCTGGCCGACGCCGAAGAGTGGGATGGCGTGAAGGACAAGCTGCAGCACCTGGAGCGCTAACCCGCTGCAGAACGCAAAGACCCGCCAAGCGCGGGTCTTTTGCATTATGGGATAGCGTTGCTCGGAACAGTCGGCGCACCGCGGTGCACATCGCGGAGGCCAGTTGCCGGCGCCACGCCTGACGTGGCGGGTGCCCCTTGCGGATTGCGGGCAGGAATGGCGGGCAAAAAAAGGGGCGGCTTGCGCCGCCCACTTTTATTCCCTAGTCCCTTTATTTCCAAGCCCATCATCCTGATGAATCGCTTCTTGCGATGTTCCTGATCATCGTCCTGATGACCTGTGCTTATCCCTAAGCACGGTTGTGATATTAGCCGCTACAGACTTCCCTGCAAGCCGGCAAAAACCGCCCTCATCCAGTTCCTGAAAATAAAAATACGTTCAAAAACAATGAGTTAAAAAATAAAAAGACAAAAACAAGAGGCAGCCACCCCAAACGCTGACAGCGTCTGTAAGTGATGACTTACACGGGGACGCAGAAAAAACCCGGCCGAAGCCGGGTTGGTGATCGAGGCGAACGCTACTGGAACAGTGCGTCGCTCGAAAGGCCATTCTTTTCGAGGATCTCGCGCAGACGCTTGAGCGCCTCCACCTGGATCTGCCTGACCCGCTCGCGGGTCAGACCGATCTCCTGTCCCACCTCTTCCAGCGTACAGCTCTCATGGCCACGCAAGCCGAAGCGGCGTACCACGACTTCACGCTGCTTGTCGGTCAGGTCCGAGAGCCACTGGTCGATGCTCTGGGACAGGTCATCGTCCTGCAGCAGCTCACACGGGTCGGTCGGACGATCGTCGGTCAAGGTGTCGAGCAACGTCTTGTCCGAGTCCGGACCGAGCGAGACATCCACCGAGGACACCCGCTCGTTGAGGCCAAGCATGCGCTTGACCTCACCCACCGGTTTTTCCAGCAGGTTGGCAATTTCTTCCGCTGAAGGCTCATGGTCGAGCTTCTGGGTCAGTTCACGAGCCGCACGCAGGTATACGTTGAGCTCCTTGACCACATGAATCGGCAAACGGATGGTTCGCGTCTGGTTCATGATGGCCCGTTCGATGGTCTGGCGGATCCACCAGGTCGCATAGGTTGAAAAACGGAAACCACGCTCCGGATCGAACTTCTCCACAGCGCGAATCAACCCCAGGTTCCCCTCTTCGATCAGGTCGAGCAGAGAGAGGCCGCGATTGACGTAACGCCGAGCGATCTTGACGACCAGGCGCAGGTTGCTCTCGATCATGCGCTTGCGCCCGGCAGGATCGCCCTTCTGCGCCAGGCGCGCGAAGTGCACTTCCTCTTCGGGAGTGAGCAAGGGAGAGAAACCGATTTCGTTGAGGTAAAGCTGAGTGGCGTCGAGCGCCCGGGTGTAATCGATGTACTTGTGCTGCTTGGAGGGAGCGGCGTTCTTGGTCTTGGTACGCGCGACCGGTGCTTCCACCTCATCGCCCTGAACCTCGCCCAAGACGATACCCGGCTCCATGAGGAGCAGCTCATCGTCGACGTCAAACTCCGGCGCTTCTTTTTTTGTGAGAGCCATTGTTGTTGTCCCTAGCTGAGTTCGACAACAGACTCTGGCGGAACCGTCCTGGCCATACCTGAGCCCGTCCCTCCCACGAGATGGAACGAGTCAGCGGCGGATCAACGACGTGGCAGGTATTGCAGTGGATCGACAGGCTTACCTTGGCGGCGAATCTCGAAGTGCAGTTTCACCCGGTCGGCCCCTGTTGATCCCATCTCGGCAATGCTTTGCCCGGCTTTGACCTGCTGCCCCTCCCGTACCAACAGCCTGCGGTTGTGACCGTAGGCACTTACGTAGGTGTCGCTGTGCTTGATGATGATCAATTCGCCGTAGCCCCGCAAACCACTCCCGGCGTACACCACCGACCCATCAGACGCAGCTAAAACAGGCTGTCCTAATTCCCCGGCGATATCAATGCCTTTATTCAAACTACCGTTTGAGGAAAAACGGCTGATCACCGAGCCCTGCGTTGGCCAGGCCCAGCCGCTGGCCGAGCGGCTCACGGGCGTTACAGGTGTCGTGGCAGGCGTGCTGGCGACAGGCGGCTTGGCCGGCTTGGTCGCGGGCGGCGCGGTGACGGGAGTAGCAGGCTGAACCGGCCTGCTGGTTGTCGGCGTGCTGCTGCGAACGGGGGTCGACGCCACCGGCTGGCTGGCCAGGGCGCGATTGTCGAAGCGAATGATCTGGCCGACACGGATCAGGTAGGGATCACGCAGGCCATTGTGGGCAGCCAGGGCCTTCCAGTCCCAGCCGAAGCGGAAGGCGATCGAGTACAGGGTGTCGCCGCGCTGCACCACGTAGTGACCACTGCGCACGGGCTGACGCTGGATCACCGGCGCCCGCCCCTGGTTCTGCCCGCGCTCCACCACCTGTACGCCACCGGGAGGCGAACTGACGCAACCGGCCAGCGCGGCAACGGCGAGCGTGACCAGTGGCAGGCGCAGCGCCATGGTGGCGCGAAGCAGAACGTGAACGACGGTGCGACTCACCCGATGGCTCCCTGAATGATTCCGAGTACGGCGTATTGTGCCGTATTTATTCGGCGCGACCAGCATCGGCGGGTTGACGCTGTGCCAGCCACTCCAGGCCCAGCACCAGCACGATCCCGCCAATCGCCAGCAGCACGGCAATCAGCAGCTGTGCATCCTGGCCGCTGATCTCGGCAAAATGCCCGGGCAGCAGGTTGTGCTGCAACAGCGGCACCTGCTCACCCTTGCTGTCGATACGCCAGGTGAGCGTCTCCTTCCAGGGCCAGACCTTGTTCAGCGAACCGAGCATCAGGCCACTGAGAAAGGCCAGGCTCAGATCACGCCAGCGCGCCAGCAGCCAGCTGAGCAGCCGGGCAAAGCTGAGCAGCCCGAGCAGGCAGCCAGCGGCGAACACGCCCAGCACCAGGAGGTTGAGGTCCTTCACCGCCCCCAGCACCACCGAGTAGAGCCCCAGCAGCAGCAGGATGAAGCTGCCGGAGATTCCCGGCAGGATCATCGCGCAGATGGCGATCGCCCCCGCCAGGAACAGGGTCGGCAGGTCGCTCCCCCAGTGCATCGGGGCGGCCACGGTGATCCAGTAGGCGAACCCCAGGCCGAGCAGGAAACTCAGCACCCGCGTCCAGTTCCAGCGCCCGATCTCGCGCCCCACCAGGTAGGTGGACACGAGGATCAGACCGAAGAAGAACGACCAGACCGGTATCGGGTGATGCTTGAGCAGGTAGGTGATCAGCCGTGCGAGGGTGAGGATGCTGGTCAGAATGCCGCTGAACAGCACCAGCAGAAAGGTCGCATTGGCTTTCTGCCAGGCGTCCTTGATACGGCCGCGCAGCAACAACAGAAGCGCATCGGGAACGCTGGCGATGGAGCGCAGCAGCTCGTCGTAGATGCCGCTGATGAAGGCGATGGTACCGCCGGAGACGCCAGGCACCACATCGGCAGCGCCCATGGCCATGCCCTTGGCGTAGAGCAGGAAATGTTTCTTCATGGATCCTTCCAGAACGATAAAGCGGTCAGGCCAGTGGCCCGTTGAGTAACGGCACGAAACGCACGGCATCGAGCACGTGTCGGGAAAAGCCCTCCTCCTCGCGCACGATCAGCAACAGTTGCTGCACGTCGCCGCTGCCGACCGGTATGACCAGGCGACCACCCGGTGCCAGCTGGTCGAGCAGCGCCTGCGGTACCTGCGCAGCGGCGGCGGTGACGATGATGCCGTTGTACGGGCCCAGCGCATTCCAGCCTTCCCAGCCATCACCCCAGCGAAAGACCACGTTGCGCAGGCTGAGTTCGACGAGGCGCTCCTTGGCGCGCTCCTGCAGCCCCTGGATGCGCTCCACGGAGAACACCCGCTCGACCAACTGCGCCAGCACGGCGGTCTGGTAGCCGGAACCGGTGCCGATCTCCAGCACCTTGTCCAGCGGCCCGGCGGCCAGCAGCAATTCGGTCATGCGGCCGACCATGTAGGGCTGGGAAATGGTCTGGTTGTGACCGATGGGCAGTGCGGTGTCCTCATAGGCGCGGTGCGCCAATGCCTCATCCACGAACAGATGGCGCGGTGTACGGCGGATCACTTCCAGCACCCGCGCGTTGGACAATCCTTCCTCGTAGAGGCGCTGAATCAGCCGCTCACGGGTGCGCTGCGAGGTCATGCCGATCCCGCTGCGCTGCATGTCGTCCTGTCCACGCATCAGAAGATTCCCTCCAGCCAGCCGTCCATACTTTCGAGGGCTTCATTGAACGTCCGGTCGAGCCGCAGCGGCGTGACCGAAACGTAGCCTTGCATCACGGCGTGGAAGTCGGTGCCCGGGCTGCCGTCCTCGACATCACCCGCGGCCGCGATCCAGTAGCCTTCCTTGCCACGCGGATTGACCGCCTTAACCGGCGCCGGCGCGCGGGCACGGTGGCCCAGACGGGTCAGTTGCACGCCGCGGATATGCTCGAGCGGCAGGTTCGGCACGTTGACGTTGAGCACGGTACGCGGTGGCAGGTCGAGCTGCGCGTGCGCCTCGACCAGCTTGCGGGCGAAATAGGCAGCCGTCGGCAGGTTGTCGGGCAGGCGCGACAGCAGCGAGAAGGCAAACGCCGTCTTGTCCAGGAAACGCCCTTCCAGCGCAGCGGCGACGGTGCCGGAATAGAGCACGTCATCACCCAGGTTCGCCCCCAGGTTGATACCGGAGACGACCATCTCCGGCGTCTGCTCGAGCAGGCCGTTGATGCCCAGGTGCACGCAGTCGGTCGGGGTGCCATTGAGGCTGATGAAGCCGTTGGGCAGCGCCACCGGATGCAGCGGACGGTCGAGTGTCAGCGCACTGCTGGCACCGCTCTTGTCTTCGGCCGGCGCAACCACCACGCACTCGGCGTAATCGGCCAGCGCCTGGTGCAACGCGGCGATACCGGGTGCGTTCACCCCGTCGTCGTTGGAAATCAGAATTCGCATGGAGTATCCGTCTGCCCTGTCGGCATGAGGTCGACGAGCTCGCGCACCACGACGGTGGCGAAACTCCCGGCCGGCAGGACGAATGCAAGTTGCAGAATATCGGGTTCCGGATAATGCCACGTAAGGCTCTGAATGGGGAGGCGCAGAATGCGTCGTTCGTGAGCCATGCCCGCCTTGCTCAACCAGGCGAGCAGCGCCGGCTCCTCACTGCCGACCGCCTGCTCCAGCTCGTTCACCGCCTGCGCGGTCGGGGGCAGCCCTTCGCCCCAGAGCGGCCCGGTGGGGTGCAGATCGAGGATCGCCAGGCGCGGATCCTGGCACTCGGCCTCCCCGGCCATGAAGAAGCTGCGGCTGGTGGTGAAGGCCAGCAGATCGCCGACGCACGCCTGGTTCCAGCTCCCTGCGGCGACCCGCTCGGCCAGCACGCGGTTGAACAGGTAACTGCGTGCCGAGGACAGCAGCCGCGAACGCAGGTTGCGCTGCACCGGCAGCTCCTCGCGCTCGGCATGGCGCCGCGCCTCCAGCAGGTTGCCACCGTCGAAGCCGAAACGCTGCAGCCCGTAATAGTTGGGCACGCCCTGTTCGGCGATCTGCCGCAAGCGCTGCTCCAGCGCCTCGCGGTCGGCCTGCAGCGCGGTCAGGCGCAGGATGAAGCCGTTGGCCGAATGGGCACCGCGCTGCAGCTTGCGATTGTGTCGCTCGCGCTTGAGGATGCTCAGCGCCGGGCTTTCGGCGGCCGCCAGATCGGGGTCGGCCTTGCCTGGCAGGTGCAGGCTGAACCATTGCCGGGTGAGTGCCTGGCGATCCTTGAGGCCGGCGTAGCTGACCGCCTTGAGGGGCAGCCCCGCGGCGCGGGCGATGCGACGGGCGGCATCCTCGGTATTCAGGCCGCGCTTCTCCACCCACAGCCAGAGGTGTTCACCCTGGCCGGTGAGCGGAATGTCCAGCACTTCATCGACCTGGAAGTCCTCGGCGGTGGCCTTGAGCACGGCGCGCCCGCAGGCCTCGCCATGGGCGCGCGGGCCCAGCAGCTGCTGCTCGTTCATGCCTTGACCAGCAAGGCCACGGCATGCACCGCGATCCCTTCCTCACGCCCGGTGAAACCCAGTTTCTCGGTGGTGGTGGCCTTGACGTTGACCTGGTCCAGCTGCACGCCGAGATCCGCAGCGATGCACGCGCGCATGGCCTCGATGTGCGGCGCCATCTTCGGCGCCTGGGCGACGATGGTGGCGTCGACATTGCCCACCGCGAAGCCCTTGGCTCGCACCAGGCCCATCACGTGACGCAGCAGCGCGCGGCTATCGGCGCCCTTGAAGGTCGGATCGGTATCGGGAAAGTGCTTGCCGATGTCACCCAGCGCCACCGCGCCGAGCAGGGCGTCGCTCAGTGCGTGCAGCAGCACATCACCGTCGGAATGAGCGACGAGACCGAACCTGTGGGGAATCCGCACGCCACCGAGGGTGATGAAATCGCCATCGCCGAAGCGGTGTACGTCATAGCCATGACCGATACGCATAAAGAACAACGCCCTGAAAAAGTCAGGGCGCAATTCTAACCGGTTTGCCGGCCCGCTCGGATGAAATCCGCTCGAGTCAGGCCTGAGCCAGTGCCTGCGCATGGTGGCGCAGGTGATCCTCGATGAAGCTGGCGATGAAGTAGTAGCTGTGGTCATAGCCAGGCTGCAAACGCAGGGTCAGCGGATGGCCGACCGCCCTGGCAGCCGCCTCCAGCGCCTCGGGCTTGAGCTGGTTTTCGAGGAAGTCGTCACGATCGCCCTGATCCACCAGGATCGGCAGACGTTCGCTGGCCTCGGCCAGCAGCGCACAGGCATCCCACTCCTTCCAGCGCGAACGGTCTTCGCCGAGGTAGCGTGACAGTGCCTTCTCGCCCCAGGGGCAGTGCATCGGATTGCTGATCGGCGAGAACGCCGACAGCGAGCGATAGCGCCCCGGGTTGCGCAGCGCGCAGACCAGCGCACCATGCCCGCCCATCGAGTGGCCGGCGATGCCACGGCGGTCGGACACCGGGAAGTTGGCCTCGATCAGCGCGGGCAACTCCTGCACCACGTAGTCGTGCATGCGGTAGTTGCGCGCCCAGGGCTCCTGGGTAGCGTTGACGTAGAAGCCCGCGCCCTTGCCGAAGTCCCAGGCGTTGTCCGGGTCACCCGGCACATCGTCACCACGCGGACTGGTATCCGGCGCCACGATCACCAGCCCCAGCTCGGCGGCCAGGCGCTGCGCCCCGGCCTTCTGCATGAAGTTCTCGTCGGTGCAGGTCAGCCCGCTCAGCCAGTACAGCACCGGCAGCCTGCCGCCCTGCTCGGCCTGCGGCGGCAGGTAGACGGCGAACACCATGTCGCAACCCAGGGTGGTGGAACGGTGGCGATAGCGCTTGTGCCAGCCACCGAAACTCTTCTGGCAGGAAATGTTTTCCATAAGCCCCTCCGGACAGCGTCAGGCCACAAGCGACAGGCCACTGGTCGCTTGTAGCTCGTCGCTTGCCGCTATCAGAAATGGATGACGGTACGGATGCTCTTGCCTTCGTGCATCAGCTCGAACGCCTCGTTGATCTCGTCCAGACCCATGTTGTGGGTGATGAAGGTGTCCAGCGGGATTTCACCCTTCTGCGACTTCTCCACATAGCCCGGCAGCTCACTGCGGCCCTTGACGCCACCGAAGGCGCTGCCGCGCCAGACACGCCCGGTGACCAGCTGGAACGGACGGGTGCTGATCTCGGCACCGGCCGGTGCCACGCCGATGATGGTCGACTCGCCCCAGCCCTTGTGGCAGCACTCCAGCGCGGCACGCATCAGTTGCACGTTGCCGATGCACTCGAAGCTGTAGTCGACGCCGCCGTCGGTCATTTCGACGATGACGTCCTGGATCGGCTTGCTGTGCTCCTTCGGGTTGACGAAGTCGGTCAGGCCCAGCTCGCGGGCGACCGCTTCCTTGGCCGGGTTGATGTCGATACCGATGATGCGCGAGGCCTTGGCCATCTTGGCGCCGATGATCGCCGCCAGGCCGATGCCGCCGAGACCGAAGATGGCCACGGTAGCGCCCTCTTCCACCTTGGCGGTGTTGAGTACGGCACCGATGCCGGTGGTCACGCCGCAACCGAGCAGGCAGACCTTGTCCAGCGGCGCTTCCTTGGGGATCACGGCAACCGAGACTTCCGGCAACACGGTGTACTCGGAGAAGGTCGAGCAGCCCATGTAGTGATAGATCGGCTCGCCGTTGTAGCTGAAGCGGGTGGTGCCGTCCGGCATCAGGCCCTTGCCCTGGGTGGCACGCACCGAGCTGCACAGGTTGGTCTTCTGCGATTTGCAGAATTTGCACTCGCCGCATTCGGCGGTGTACAGCGGGATCACATGGTCACCGACCTTGACCGAGGTCACGCCCTCGCCGACCGCCTCGACGATGCCGCCACCCTCGTGCCCCAGCACGCAGGGGAAGACGCCCTCGGAATCCTGGCCAGACAGGGTGTAGGCATCGGTGTGGCAGACGCCGGTGGCGACGATGCGCACCAGCACTTCACCGGCCTTCGGCGGCTCGACATCGATCTCGACGATCTTCAGCGGCTCGTTGGGGCCGAATGCGACGGCAGCGCGGGACTTGATCATGGAAGCTCTCCTGAGCGTGAGTGAACGTGGCGAGCAGTCTAGATCAAGCCAATAAAGAGATAATCAGAGAAATATCAAAACATTATTGCTACACAGGGATAATATGCCGCCTGCTGCTGACAGCTGCTCGCGGATCACCCGCCAGCCGGCACCCGCAGCCCGATGGAGAACACATGAATCGCTGGGAAGGACTCGACGAGTTCGTCGCCGTTGCCGAATGCGGCCAGTTCAGCGCCGCCGCCGAGCGCCTGGGCCTGTCCACCTCACAGGTCAGTCGCCAGGTGGCGCGCCTGGAAGACCGCCTGCAAAGCCGCCTGTTCTACCGCAGCACCCGGCGCGTGGCGCTGACCGAGGCCGGCCAGCTGTTCCTGCAGCATTGCCAGCGCCTGCAGGATGCCCGCGAGGAGGCCCTGCGCGCGGTTGGCGACCTGGGGGCGGAACCCAAGGGCCTGCTGCGCCTGACCTGCGCCGTCGCCTATGGCGAGCGCTTCATCGTGCCACTGGTGAACGACTTCATGGCCCGCCACCCCCAGCTGCGCGTGGAAATCGAGCTGAGCAACCGCCAGCTCGACCTGCTCCACGAGGGCCTGGACCTGGCCATCCGCCTGGGACGACTGCAGGACTCGCGCCTGATGGCCGCGCGCCTGGCACCTCGCGAGATGTACCTGTGCGCGGCGCCGGAGTACCTGCAGCGCTACGGGCGCCCGCATTCGCTGTCGGAACTGGCGCGGCACAACTGCCTGATCGGCAGCAGCGACCACTGGGGCTTTGCGGAAAACGGCCGGGAAACCCAGGTTCGCGTGCAGGGCAACTGGCGCTGCAACAGCGGTCAGTCGGTACTCGACGCCGCGCTACGCGGTTTCGGCCTCTGCCAGCTGCCGGACTACTACGTGCTCGAGCACCTGCGCAGCGGGCGCCTGGTGTCGCTGCTGGAGCAGCACCGCCCGCCGAACACGGCGGTGTGGGCCCTCTATCCGCAGCAGCGCCACCTCTCCCCCAAGGTCCGCCAGCTGATCGATACCCTGCGCTCCGGCCTCAGCCAGCGCGCCGAATACCGTGTGCCGAGCTGACGCCACGCTGAACGGTCATGGAATGTCACAAGCCGGCGAGAAACTCGGACGCGGCAACAGCGTCGTAACCATGAGCCCCGCCGACGGGGCTTCGCCACTCATCAGCATGAGGACATGGTTATGCAGGTTCTGGTCAACAGCGGTAAGCACGTTGCCTCCTCGATGGCCCTGAAGGACGACATTCGCAGTCGCGTGCAAGCCAAGCTGCAACGCTACGAAGACCATCTCACCCGGATCGAACTCCACCTCTCCGACGAAAATGCGCTGAGGAACGGTCCACAGGACAAACGCTGCAAGGTGGAAGCGCGGATGAAGGGCCGCGACCCGCTGACGGTTTCCCACGATGCGGCCGAGTTGCAGCAGGCCATCGACGGTGCGGTGAACAAGCTGACCCATGCACTGGAACGCAACCTCGGCAAGGATGCCAAGCGCTGGGCTCACTGAGGCTCAGCGCGGCTCCGACCACAGGACCTGCAGATACTGCAGGTCTTCCGGGCGGGTCACCTTGAGGTTGTCCGCCCGCCCCTCGACCAGACGCGGCGCCAGTCCGGCCCACTCCATGGCCGACGCCTCATCGGTGATCGCCACCTGCGCCCGCAAGGCCTGCGCCAGTGCCTGGCGCAAGGCACCGAGACGAAACATCTGTGGCGTATAGGCTTGCCAGATCACGCTGCGATCGACGGTTTCCTGCACCCTTCCGTCGGCGCCGGCACGCTTGAGGGTATCGCGGGCGGGCACCGCCAGCAGACCACCGACCGGGTCGTCGGCCAGGCTGTCCAGCAGGCGTTGCAGGTCTTCCTGAGCCAGATTGGGGCGGGCAGCGTCATGCACCAGCACCCAGTCGTCGTCGGCCGCGCCTTCGTTCTTCAGGGTTTCGAGGCCGGCCAGCACCGAATCGGCGCGCTCACGCCCACCGGCGGCCCGGCGGATGCGCGGATCGCTGGCGACGGCCAGCACAGGCCAGTACGGATCGTCAGCCGCCAGGCTCACCACCACCCCACGCAGAGCGGGATGATCGAGAAAGCGCTGCAGCGTGTGCTCGAGAATGCTGCGACCGGCCACCTGCAGGTACTGCTTGGGACGATCGGCAGCCATGCGCGCGCCGATACCGGCGGCTGGAATCACCAGCCAGAATCTCGCGCTCATTCGGTCAGCAGGTAGAGGGTCTCGCCCTCTTTGAGCATGCCCAGCTCCTGGCGTGCACGCTCTTCGACGGTCTCCATGCCGCGCTTGAGCTCCATCACCTCGGCCTCGAGGATACGGTTGCGCTCCAGCAGGCGCTCGTTCTCGCCGCGCTGCTCGGCAATCTGCTGCTGCAGACGACTGACCTGGGCAAGACTGCCCTCGCCGACCCACAGGCGATACTGCAGACCGGCCAGCAACAGGATCAGCACGATGAACAGCCAGTACGGACTACGCATGGAGCGGCGGCTCGCGAAATGAGTCATCGGCATGGTAGGGGCTGCGTTCATGCTTGAAAAGAAGCGGACTGATGAGTGACATGGGTTTTAAGGTCCTGCATCCGTGCAATGGTTCCCTGATGGCGACGAGGCGCCCACGAAAAAGGGCGACTTGCGTCGCCCTTTTCCAAAGCCAAACGATCTTGCGAGTCAGCGTCCTGCCAGGAAAAACAGGTGCGGAAGCGGAGTTTACTGAAGCCAATGAGCATGAGTCACTCCACTCCCCCTTCGGGCCGCGCTGAGGCGGCTTGCCGAACCTGTTCCTGACGCTGCAGGAGCGACGCGCAACAGGCCGTTGTCAGCCGCGGAACTCGGCGCGGCCGTTGTACGCGGCCTTGCCACCCAGCTGCTCTTCGATGCGCAGCAGCTGGTTGTACTTGGACACGCGGTCGGAGCGGCACAGCGAACCGGTCTTGATCTGGCCTGCGGCAGTGCCCACGGCCAGGTCGGCGATGGTGCTGTCTTCGGTTTCGCCGCTGCGGTGCGAGATCACGGCGGTGAAACCGGCGGCCTTGGCCATCTGGATGGCTTCCAGGGTCTCGGTCAGCGAGCCGATCTGGTTGAACTTGATCAGGATCGAGTTACCGATCTTCTCGTCGATACCACGCTTGAGAATCTTGGTATTGGTGACGAACAGGTCGTCACCGACCAGCTGCACCTTGGCGCCGATCTTGTCGGTCAGCACTTTCCAGCCGGCCCAGTCGGACTCGTCCATGCCGTCTTCGATGGAGATGATCGGGTAGCGCTGGGTCAGACCGGCCAGGTAGTCGGCGAAGCCTGCGGCGTCGAACACCTTGCCTTCGCCTTCCAGGTCGTACTTGCCGTCCTTGAAGAATTCGCTGGAGGCGCAGTCCAGGGCCAGGGTCACGTCGTCACCCAGCTTGTAGCCGGCGTTGGCCACGGCTTCGGCGATGGCGGCCAGCGCGTCTTCGTTGGACGCCAGGTTCGGCGCGAAGCCACCCTCGTCACCCACGGCGGTGTTCAGGCCACGGGCCTTGAGCACGGCCTTGAGGTGATGGAAGATCTCGGCGCCCATGCGCAGGGCATCGGCGAAGTTCTTGGCGCCGACCGGCTGGACCATGAACTCCTGAATGTCGACGTTGTTGTCGGCGTGCTCGCCGCCGTTGATGATGTTCATCATCGGCACCGGCATGGAGTAGACGCCCGGCGTACCGTTGAGGTCGGCGATGTGTGCGTACAGCGGCACGCCCTTGGCCTGCGCGGCGGCCTTGGCGGCAGCCAGGGACACGGCGAGGATGGCGTTGGCGCCCAGCGAAGCCTTGTTCTCGGTGCCGTCGAGTTCGATCATCGCACGGTCCAGCGCCTGCTGATCGGTCGCGTCCTTGCCCAGCAGCAGGTCGCGGATCGGGCCGTTGATGTTGGCCACGGCCTTCAGTACGCCCTTGCCCAGGTAGCGGCTCTTGTCACCGTCACGCAGCTCCAGCGCTTCGCGCGAGCCGGTGGAGGCGCCGGAGGGTGCGCAAGCGCTGCCGACGATGCCACCTTCGAGGATGACGTCGGCTTCCACGGTGGGATTGCCACGGGAGTCGAGAACCTCACGACCCTTGATGTCGACGATCTTTGCCATTCTTGTTAACACTCCAATAGTTGACGGTAAGACGGCAGCAGCGGGCTGCGCGAGACCGCCGCTGCCCGCAGGCAGGTCGGCGGCACACTCTGACTCACGGGTCAGGGGGATTTTCTGGGGCGGCACTTTACCGGATTGCGACCGGTTCAGGCAGTCTCGATCGGCGGAAAACTCTTCACCAGGTCATCCAGCTGCTTGAGCTGAGCGAGGAAGGGCTCCAGCTTGCTCAGGCGCAGTGCACAGGGACCGTCGCACTTGGCGTTTTCCGGCTCCGGATGCGCCTCGAGGAACAGACCGGCAAGGCCCTGGCTGATACCGGCCTTGGCCAGGTCGGTGACCTGGGCACGGCGGCCGCCGGCGGAATCGGCACGACCGCCCGGCATCTGCAGGGCATGGGTCACGTCGAAGAACACCGGGTACTCGAACTGCTTCATGATGCCGAAGCCGAGCATGTCCACCACCAGGTTGTTGTAGCCGAAGCTCGAACCACGCTCGCAGAGGATCAGCTGATCGTTACCGGCTTCCTCGCACTTGTGCAGGATGTGCTTCATCTCCTGCGGCGCGAGGAACTGCGCCTTCTTGATATTGATCACCGCGCCGGTCTTGGCCATGGCCACCACCAGGTCGGTCTGCCGGGAGAGGAAGGCCGGCAGCTGGATGATGTCGCACACCTCGGCCACGGCAGCCGCCTGATGCGGCTCGTGAACGTCGGTGATCACCGGCACGCCGAAGGTCTTCTTCACTTCCTCGAAGATCTTCATGCCCTCTTCCAGGCCAGGGCCACGGAAGGAGGTGACGGAGGAGCGGTTGGCCTTGTCGAAGCTGGCCTTGAACACGTAGGGGATACCGAGCTTCTCGGTGACCCGCACGTACTCCTCGCACGCCTGCATGGCCAGGTCGCGCGATTCGAGTACGTTGATACCCCCGAACAGCACGAACGGCTTGTCGTTGGCGATCTCGATGTTGCGAACCTTGATGATCTTCTGAGCCATGCCTTAGACCTTCTTCCCTTTCTGTGCCAGCGCGGCGTTGACGAAACCGCTGAACAGCGGGTGGCCGTCACGCGGTGTGGAGGTGAATTCCGGGTGGAACTGGCACGCGACGAACCACGGATGATCCGGCGCCTCGACCACTTCGACCAGCGCGCCGTCACCGGAACGGCCAGTGACCTTCAGGCCGGCGTCGGTCAGTTGCGGCAGCAGGTTGTTGTTCACCTCGTAGCGGTGACGATGACGCTCGACGATCACGTCCTTGCCGTAGCAGTCATGCACCAGCGAACCGGCCTGCAGCTGACAGTCCTGCGCGCCGAGGCGCATGGTGCCGCCCAGGTCGGAGGTTTCGCTGCGCTGCTCGACGCTGCCTGCGGCGTCCTGCCATTCGGTGATCAGCCCCACCACCGGATGCTGGCTGGCCATGTCGAACTCGGTGGAGTTGGCGTCGCTCCAGCCCACCACGTTACGGGCGTACTCGATGACCGCCACCTGCATGCCGAGGCAGATACCCAGGTAGGGAATCTTGTTCTCGCGGGCGTACTGCACGGTCTTGATCTTGCCTTCCACGCCACGCAGACCGAAGCCGCCCGGCACCAGGATGGCGTCCACGCCTTCGAGCAGCGCGGTGCCCTGGTTCTCGATGTCTTCGGAATCGATATAGCGCAGGTTGACCTTGGTCCGGTTCTGGATGCCGGCGTGGCTCATCGCTTCGATCAGCGACTTGTACGCGTCCAGCAGTTCCATGTACTTGCCGACCATGGCGATGGTGACTTCTTTTTCCGGGTTGAGCTTGGCATCGACCACGCGGTCCCACTCGGAGAGGTCGGCACTGCCGCACTCCAGACCGAAACGCTCGACGACGAAGTCATCCAGGCCCTGTGCATGCAGCACGCCCGGGATCTTGTAGATGGTGTCGACGTCTTCCAGGCTGATCACCGCACGCTCTTCGACGTTGGTGAACAGGGCGATCTTGCGCCGCGAGGACACATCGATCGGGTGATCGGAGCGGCACACCAGCACGTCCGGCTGCAGGCCGATGGAACGCAGTTCCTTGACCGAATGCTGGGTCGGCTTGGTCTTGGTCTCGCCGGCGGTGGCGATGTACGGCACCAGGGTCAGGTGCATGAGCATCGCGCGCTTGGCGCCGACTTCGACACGCAGCTGACGGATCGCCTCGAGGAACGGCTGCGACTCGATGTCACCCACAGTGCCACCGATCTCCACCAGGGCCACGTCGGCATCGCCGGCGCCCTTGATGATGCGACGCTTGATCTCGTCGGTGATGTGCGGGATGACCTGGATGGTCGCACCCAGGTAGTCACCACGGCGCTCCTTGCGCAGTACGTCTTCGTACACGCGGCCGGTGGTGAAGTTGTTGTTCTGGGTCATGGTGGTGCGGATGAACCGCTCGTAGTGGCCCAGGTCGAGGTCGGTCTCGGCGCCGTCCTGCGTGACGAACACCTCACCGTGCTGGAACGGGCTCATGGTGCCCGGATCGACGTTGATGTAGGGGTCCAGCTTGAGCATGGTGACCTTCAGGCCCCGCGCCTCCAGGATGGCCGCCAGTGAAGCCGAGGCAATGCCTTTCCCCAATGAAGAAACAACACCACCCGTGACGAAGATGTAGCGCGTCATGAAAAACCCTAGAAGTCTGCGTTTAAGCGGTCAGTGCCGCCGGGGAAAGCGAAGGAGCGCCATTACTCGCAACAAACAATGGCAAGCCCGCCAAGCTCCCTGGGGGAGTCGGCAAAAGCTGTATTAAGACGGGAGCGTAGTCTACCCGAAACGCCTTACCAGCTCAAACCTTGCGCGCCGATCGGCGGCGACCAGTGAAGACGCACGCCGCACGCCTGTAACGACGCTGATTGCGCCAGATTTGCCACGGCCATCAACTCGTCGCCATCGAACAACAATGGCAGTCGCGGACGCACGAACGCCGGCACTCGCCACTCGTTGAGCAGGCGCTTGAGGTCGCGCCTGCCACGCTCCGGCAGGAGCAGCGATTCGCCACCCAGGCGGTAGCGCAGGTGCCAGCGCCCCGCAGGCAACTCACCCCGTATCTGCACCTGGCCGTTGCCAGGCAGTTCGGATGTGCCCTGCATGCGCACAATGGCAGGATCGGGCAGCACGGGCGGCGCCAGCCAGTCAGCGCTGAGCCAGTACAGGCGGCCATCGGCGCGGTGCAGCTCGCCATCCGCCAGCTTCCAGACGGGCGACGCATCCCCGGCCGCGTCGCGCAGGTCCCGCCAACCGGCCCAGTGATCGCTGTCGGGCATGCGACTCAACGGCGCCAGCCAATGACGCAGCAGATTGCGCTGCCGCACATCGCTCAGCTGCGTTACCAGCGACAGCTCGAGCGACGGCAGCGCCAGCCAGGAAAACGCCGGTTCGCCGTGCGCAGCCTGAAGATCCATGCGGGCCAGCTCGCCCAACAGCTGCTCGGCCTCGCTCAGGTGCGCCGCACTGCGCGCGAGAGCGACGCTAGCCTGGGGCCAGCGCTCGGCCAGCAACGGCATCACTCGCTGGCGCAGGAAGTTGCGGCTGAATCGTGTGTCGGCGTTGCTCGGGTCTTCGATCCAGCTCAGCCCGTGCGCCTCGGCGTAGCCCTGCAGTTCGGCCCGCGAGCAATCCAGCAGCGGCCGCAGCAGCGTCCCCCGCCCCAGCGGGCGCTGCCCTGGCATGGCCGCCAGGCCACGCACACCGGCGCCGCGCAGCAGGCGAAACAGCAGCGTCTCCGCCTGGTCATCACGGTGCTGGGCACTGAACAACACCGCATCCGGCTGCAGATGCTCGGCAAAGGCCGCGTAGCGCGCCTGCCGCGCCGCCTGCTCGACGCTGGCCTGCGCCGCCACCTGCACCGCAACCACCTGCAAAGGGATACCCAGCGCTGCGCAGAACTGCCGGCAATGCTCAGGCCAGGCCGCAGCGACCGGTTGCAGGCCGTGCTGCACATGAATGGCCGAGAGCGCTGGCACGGCCTCGCGCCGGGCCAGCTCGGCGAGCAGATGCAGCAGCACGCTGGAATCCAGGCCGCCAGAGAAGGCAACGCACCAGGCCGAGGCGGTGCGCCAGGGCCCCAGAGCCTGGCGCAGGCGATTATCGAGAGCAGTCATCGACGCAGCTTAAAACAACAACGGGCCCGAAGGCCCGTTGTGATTTGCACAGGATGGATCAGGCGATGCCGTAGCTCATCAGGCGGTCATAACGACGCTTGAGCAGCGCCTCGGTGTCGTGCTCCTGCAGGCTGGCCAGTTGCTTGGTCAGTTCCTGGCGGATCGACTCGGACGCGGCAGCAGGATCGCGGTGCGCGCCACCCAGCGGCTCGGCGATGACCTGGTCGACGATGCCCAGGTCCTTCAGGCGCTCGGCGGTGATACCCATGGCTTCGGCAGCGTCCGGCGCCTTCTCGGCCGTACGCCAGAGAATGGAGGCGCAACCTTCCGGCGAGATCACCGAGTAGGTGGAGTACTGCAGCATGTTCAGCTGATCGCAGACGCCGATGGCCAGTGCGCCGCCGGAGCCACCCTCACCGATCACGGTGGCGATGATCGGGGTCTTCAGGCGCGCCATGACGCGCAGGTTCCAGGCGATCGCCTCGCTCTGCCCGCGCTCCTCGGCGTCGATGCCCGGGTAGGCACCGGGAGTGTCGATAAAGGTCAGGATCGGCATCTTGAAGCGCTCGGCCATTTCCATCAGGCGGCAGGCCTTGCGGTAGCCTTCCGGGCGCGGCATGCCGAAGTTGCGGCGTACCTTCTCGCGCACTTCACGGCCTTTCTGGTGGCCGATGATCATCACCGGCTGGTCAGCCAGACGCGCCACACCACCGACGATGGCGGCATCGTCGGAGAAGTGACGATCACCGTGCAGCTCGTCGAACTCGGTGAAGATGTGCTGGATGTAGTCCAGGGTGTAGGGGCGGCGCGGATGACGGGCGAGCTGGGCAATCTGCCAGCTGCTCAGATTGCCGAAGATGCTTTCGGTCAGGGCGCTGCTCTTGTCCTGCAGGCGGGCAATCTCGTCGCCGATGTTCAACGAGTTGTCATTACCGACCAGGCGGAGCTCTTCGATCTTGGCTTGCAGGTCGGCGATCGGCTGTTCGAAGTCGAGGAAATTCGGGTTCATAGTCATCCGTCTTGCGTCGACGGCCAAGTGGCCGGGGAGCTGTATCCATTAGGCGCCCTACCTTAAGGGATAGGACGCAGCGGGTCGACACCCGCAGGTGCCTTTGCCGATGCCAGGGGGAATTTCCCCTCTCGCAATTCAGCGGTAGTGCAAAAAGACGTTGTCGCGCCCGAACTGGTCACGCAATGCCTGAATCAAAGTGTCAGCCGGGTCGATTCGCCAGGCGTCGCCGAACTGAAGCAAGGCGCGTGCCTCTTCACCACTGTAGTCCAGCGTGACCGGGCAGGCGCCCCTGTGCTTGCTGCACAGTTCCGCCAGCCAGCGCAGACGATCGCCCTTCAACGCGGCACTGGCGACCTTCAGGCGCAGGCTGTCGGCCAGGCCGGTGCGCGCCTCCTCCAGGCTCATCACGCGCTTGGCGCGCAGGCGCAGGCCACCGGAGAAATCGTCGTTGCTGACCTCCCCCTCGACCACCACCAGCGCATCGTTCTGCAGCAGCGCCTGGTTGCTGGCGAAGGCATCGGCGAACAGCGAGGCCTCGATGCGCCCGGAGCGGTCGTCGAGGGTGATGAAGCCCATCTTGTCGCCCTTCTTGTTCTTCATCACCCGCAGGTTGACGATCATCCCGGCGATGGTCTGGGTATCACGGGCCGGCTTCAGCTCGACGATGCGCTGGCGGGCGAAGCGACGAATCTCGCCTTCGTACTCATCGATGGGGTGACCGGACAGGTAGATGCCCAGGGTGTCCTTCTCGCCCTTGAGGCGCTCCTTGATCGGCAGCTCGCGCGCCTTGCGGTGGTTGGCGTACATGTCCGCTTCGGGCTCGCCGAACAGGCCGCCGAACAGGTCCATGTGACCACTCTCGGCGCTGCGTGCGGTCTGCTCGGCCGACTGCACCGCCTCCTCCATGGAGGCCAGCAGCACGGCGCGGTTCTTGTCGACGCTGGCCTGGTAGGCCTTGAGCTCGTCCTGGTAGTAGGGGCCGAGACGATCCAGGGCGCCACTGCGGATCAGCGCCTCCAGAGTGCGCTTGTTGATGCGCTTGAGGTCGACGCGATTGCAGAAGTCGAACAGGTCCTTGAACGGCCCGCCTTCGCTGCGGCATTCGACGATGGCCTCCACCGGCCCCTCGCCGACGCCCTTGACCGCGCCCAGGCCATAGACGATGCGACCGTCGTCGTTGACGGTGAACTTGAACTCGGAGACGTTCACATCCGGCGGGTCGATGCGCAACTTCATGTTGCGGCACTCTTCCACCAGGATCACCACCTTGTCGGTGTTGTGCATATCCGCCGAGAGCACCGCCGCCATGAACGGCGCCGGGTAGTGCGCCTTGAGCCAGGCGGTCTGGTAGGACACCAGGCCATAGGCTGCGGAGTGCGACTTGTTGAAGCCGTAGCCGGCGAATTTTTCTACCAGGTCGAAGATGTTACCGGCCAGTTCCGCGTCGATGTTGTTGTTGGCACAACCTTCGATGAAGCCGCCGCGCTGCTTGGCCATCTCCTCGGGCTTCTTCTTGCCCATGGCGCGGCGCAGCATGTCCGCCTGACCCAGGGTATAGCCACCCATGACCTGGGCGATCTGCATCACCTGTTCCTGGTACAGGATGATGCCGTAGGTCGGCTTGAGCACCGGCTCCAGGCCTGCGTACTGGTAGTCGGGGTGCGGATAGGACAGCTCGGCACGGCCGTGCTTGCGGTTGATGAAGTCGTCCACCATGCCGGACTGCAGCGGCCCCGGGCGGAACAGCGCCACCAGTGCGATCATGTCTTCCAGGCAGTCGGGCTTGAGCTTCTTGATCAGCTCCTTCATGCCGCGCGATTCGAGCTGGAAGACCGCGGTGGTCTCCGCCTTCTGCAGCATGTCGTAGGTTTTCTTGTCGTCCAGCGGGATGAAGTCGATGTTGACCAGTTCCTCGTCGGAGGCACCGTCGCGCTTCTGCACGCGATGGATGGTTTCCATCGCCCACTTGATGATGGTCAGGGTACGCAGGCCGAGGAAGTCGAACTTGACCAGGCCGGCCTGCTCGACGTCGTCCTTGTCGAACTGGGTCACCAGGCCGCCGCCCTCCTCGTCACAGGCGATCGGCGAGAAGTCGGTGAGCTTGGTCGGCGCGATGACCACCCCCCCGGCGTGCTTGCCGGTACCACGCACCACACCCTCGAGCTTGAGCGACATGTCCCAGATTTCCTGGGCTTCCTCGTCGTTCTTGAGGAAGTCGCGCAGCGGCTCCTCCATCTCGTAGGCCTTCTCCAGGGTCATGCCCACTTCGAAGGGGATCATCTTCGACAGCCGATCGGCCAGGCCGTAGGACTTGCCCTGAGCGCGCGCGACGTCACGCACCACCGCCTTGGCCGCCATGGAACCGAAGGTGATGATCTGGCTCACCGCGTTGCGCCCGTACTTCTCGGCCACGTAGTCGATCACCCGGTCACGGCCATCCATGCAGAAGTCGACGTCGAAGTCGGGCATGGAGATCCGCTCGGGGTTGAGGAAACGTTCGAACAGCAGGTCATAGGCCAGCGGGTCGAGGTCGGTGATCTTCAGCACGTATGCCACCAGGGAGCCCGCACCCGAACCACGGCCCGGACCGACCGGCACGCCGTTGTTCTTCGCCCACTGGATGAAGTCCATCACGATGAGGAAGTAACCGGGGAAACCCATCTGGATGATGATATCGAGCTCGAAGTTGAGGCGGTCGATGTAGACCTGCTTCTTCGCCTCGTAGTCCGGCGTGTCCTTGGGCAGCAGCACCTCGAGGCGCTCTTCCAGGCCCTCGAAGGACGCATGCCGCAGGTAGTCGTCGATGCCCATGCCGCCCGGCGTGGGGAAGTCCGGCAGGAAGTACTTGCCGAGCTGTACCTCGATATTGCAGCGCTTGGCGATCTCGACGGTGTTCTCCAGTGCCTCGGGCAAGTCGGAGAACAGCTCGCACATTTCAGCGGGGCTCTTCAGGTACTGCTGGTCGGAGTAGTGCCGTGGCCGGCGCGGATCGTCCAGGGTGCGGCCTTCGCCGATGCAGACGCGGGTTTCGTGGGCCTCGAAGTCGTCCTGCTTGATGAAACGCACGTCGTTGGTGGCCACCAGCGGCGCCTCGACACGATCGGCCAGCGCCACCGCCGCGTGCAGGTACTCTTCGTCACCGACACGGCTGGTGCGCTGCACTTCCAGGTAGAAGCGCTCCGGGAACACCTGCATCCACTCGCGCAGGCGCGCCTCGGCCTGGGCCTCGTCAGCAGCCAGCAAGGCCATGCCGACCTCGCCCTCGCGCGCGCCGGACAGGGCGATGAGCCCATCGGCAGCGGCCTTGACCCAGTCGCGCTGGATGATCACCAGGTCGTTGCTCTGCCCTTCGGACCAGCCCCGCGAGATCAGCTCGGTTAGATTGCGATAGCCCTTGGCGTTCATCGCCAGCAGGGTCAGACGGGTCAGCGGGCCATCTTCCTCGGCGCTGGCCATCCAGATGTCGGCGCCGCAGATCGGCTTGACCCCAGCGCCCATGGCGGTCTTGTAGAACTTCACCAGCGAGCACATGTTGCTCATGTCGGTGACTGCCACTGCCGGCATACCGCCCCCGGCAACGGCCTTGATCAGCGGTTTGACCCGCACCAGGCCATCGACCAGGGAATATTCGGTGTGCAGACGCAGATGGACGAAAGCTTGGGTCATGGGCGGCCTTGCAGGTGAAAACGACAAAGCGCGGATTGTAGCAGCAAGAGTGCGCTGCAAGCTGCAAGCCGCAAGTTCGTCGCCCATGCCCCGGATTGCATCCGGGCTACGCTGCCTTTGCTCTTAACCTGGAGCCTGAAGCTGGCCGCTTGCAGCTGCCTCTCTCACCGGAGCGAAGGAGCGCCGGTGGATGGGCGTCGGCCCCAGGCGCTTGAGCGCCTCGAGATGCACCGGCGTGGGATAGCCCTTGTGCCCGGCGATGCCATAGCCGGGGTAGAGACGATCCATCTCGAGCATCTCGCGATCACGGCTGACCTTGGCCAGGATCGAGGCAGCGGCGATCGCCGGCACCCGACTGTCCCCCTTGACCACCGGGGCGCTGGGCACGGCCAGTTTCGGGCAGCGATTGCCATCGATCAGCGCCAGCTTCGGCGTCACCGCCAAGCCTTCCACGGCACGCTGCATGGCCAGCATGGTGGCATGCAGGATATTCAGGCGGTCGATCTCTTCCACCTCGGCACGGGCGATGCACCAGGCCAGGGCCTTCTCGCGGATCTCGTCGAACAGCGCCTCGCGGCGGGCCTCGGTGAGCTTCTTCGAATCGTTCAGGCCAAGGATCGGACGAGCCGGATCGAGAATCACCGCCGCCGTCACCACCGCGCCGCAGAGCGGGCCACGGCCGACTTCATCGACGCCGGCGACCAGTTCCTCGACCAGGGTAAAGTCCAGGCCCAGCTGCATCAGCCGCGCCCTGCCAGCTTGAGCACGGCATCGGCTGCCGACACCGAGGCATCGCGCCGCAGTGCACGGTGGATCACGTCGAACCCCTCGGTCTGCACCTGACCGCCATCGATCAATGGCGCCACGGTCTGCGCCAACGCCTCGGCGGTCGCCGCATCCTGGATCAGCTCCGGCACCAGCAGGCGCTCGGCCAGCAGGTTGGGCAGCGAGATATAGGGGCTTTTCACCAGGCGCTTGAGAATGCGATAGGTCATCGGCGCCACACGATAGGCCACCACCATCGGCCGCTTGTACAGCAGGGCCTCCAGGGTCGCCGTGCCGGAAGCGATCAGCACCGCGTCGCAGGCGGCCAGCACCTCGTGCGAGCGACCATCGAGCAGGGTCAGCGGCAGGTCGCGCCCGGCCAGCATCTGCTCGAGCTGCTCACGGCGCTCCGGGGTGGCGCATGGCAGCAGAAAACGGATGCCCGGGCGCAGCGCACGCAGACGAATCGCTGCATCGAGAAAGAGTTCGCCAAGACGCGCCACTTCGCCGCCCCGACTGCCTGGCATCAGCGCGACGACGGCCTCGTCATGCGGCAGATCCAGCGCGTCACGTGCCGCCGCGCGGTCAGCGTGCTGTGGTATGGCATCGGCCAGGGGGTGACCGACGAAGCGCACCGGCACCTGATGCGCATCGTAGAACTGCGCCTCGAACGGAAACAGGGTCAGCATCAGATCGCAGGCTTCACGGATCTTCAACACCCGCTTCTGCCGCCAGGCCCACACTGACGGGCTGACGTAGTGCACGGTCCTGATCCCGGCGCGGCGCAGCTTGAGCTCCAGGCCCAGGTTGAAATCCGGTGCATCGATGCCGATGAACACATCGGGCTGCGCCGCGATGAGGTCGCGTGCCAGCTGGCGTCGACGCCCCAGCAGCTCGAACAGGCGACCGAGCACCTCGACTAGCCCCATCACGGCCAGGCGTTCCATCGGGAAATAGGATGTCAGGCCCTCGGCTTCCATGCGTGCACCGCCCACGCCGATGAACTCGACGTCCGGATGGCGCAACTTGATGGCCTGCATCAGGCCCGCTCCGAGAATATCGCCGGACGCCTCACCAGCGACCAGTGCGACGCGAAGAGGTCTAGTCATGGGATTCAGCGAGTGATGCCGCGTGTGGACGCCTGAATGGAGTCGCGGAATATCGCGACTTCCGGGAACTGGGCCGCGGACTCGGCCAACTCGGCGAGCGCCTGCTCGACGGTCAGGCCCTGGCGGTAGACCAGCTTGTAACCCTTGCGCAGCGCGGAGATGGCTTCGGCGGAGAAACCACGACGGCGCATGCCTTCGAAATTCATGCTGCGCGCTTCGGCCGGGTTGCCGAATACGGTGACGAACGCCGGCACGTCCTTGCCGATGGCGGTACCCATGCCGGAAAAGCTGTGCGCCCCGATGCGGCAGAACTGATGCACCAGGGTGTAACCGGACAGAATCGCCCAGTCGTCGACCCATACATGCCCCGCCAGCGCGGTGTTGTTGACCAGGATGCAGTGATTGCCGATGACGCTGTCATGCCCGATATGGGCATAGGCCATGATCAGGTTATGGTCACCGATGGTGGTTTCGCTGCGGTCCTGCACGGTGCCACGGTGAATGGTGACGCCTTCGCGAATCACGTTGTGATCACCGATCACCAGGCGCGTGGGCTCGCCCTTGTACTTCAGATCGGGGGTATCTTCGCCAACCGAGGAAAACTGATAGATACGGTTGTGCTTGCCAATCACGGTCGGTCCCTTGAGCACCACGTGCGGACCGATCACGCTACCCTCGCCGATTTCCACATCGGGCCCGACAATGCTCCAGGGGCCGACGACGACGTCGTCGGCCAACCTGGCACTGGGGTCGATGATCGCGCGAGGGTCAATCGAACTCATAGCTTGCGTTCCGCACAGATGATTTCAGCGGAGCAGACTTCCTTGCCATCGACAGTGGCGCGGCACTCGAATTTCCAGATGCTGCGACGGTCGCTCAGGTACTTGGCTTCCAGTACCAGCTGATCGCCCGGCGTGACGGGAGAGCGGAAACGCAGCTTGTCGGAACCGACGAAGTAGTACAGGGTGCCATCGGCCGGTTTCACGCCCATCATCTTGAAGCCGAGAATCCCGGCAGCCTGGGCCATGGCCTCGATGATCAGCACGCCCGGCATGATCGGATGCTCGGGGAAGTGGCCATTGAAGAACGGCTCATTGATGCTGACATTCTTGTAGGCGCGAACAGTCTTGCCTTCGACGTCCAGGTCCACCACACGATCCACCAGCAGGAAAGGATAGCGGTGCGGCAAATATTCACGAATTTCGTTGATGTCCATCATGTCCGGTTAAGCCTGTAAGAAAAGAAAAGAGCACGGCAGCACGCCATGCTCAGGCATCAGATGAGACATTCGCCGTCTGGGTCACGGCGGCCAGCTGCTTTTCCAGCTCTCGCAGACGCTTGGCCATCTCGTCCAACTGACGAATGCGTGCCGCACTCTTCTTCCACTCGCCTGCCGGTTGCATGGCGGTTCCGGAAGAATAGGCACCCGCTTCGGTGATCGAACGCGTCACCATGGTCATACCGGTGACGAACACGTTGTCGCACACCTCGATATGCCCCACCATGCCGACACCACCTGCGATCATGCAGTTGCGACCGATCTTGGTGCTGCCGGAAATCCCGCAACAGCCCGCCATCGCGGTGTTGTCGCCGATCTGCACGTTGTGCGCGATCATGATCTGGTTATCCAGCTTCACGCCGTTGCCGATCAGGGTGTCGGACAGCGCACCACGGTCCACGGTGGTATTGGCGCCGATCTCGACGTCATCGCCGATGGTCACCCCACCGATCTGCGCGATCTTCTGCCACACGCCCTTCTCGTTGGCGAAACCGAAGCCCTCGCCACCGATCACCGCCCCGGACTGGATCACCACGCGCTTGCCGATCCGCACGTCGTGGTACAGCGTCACGCGCGGTGCCAGCCAGCCGCCGTCACCGATCACGCTGCGCGCGCCGACCACGCAATGCGCGCCGATGCTGACGTCCGCGCCGATACGCGCGCCACTTTCGATCACGGCAAAGGCACCGATACTGGCACTCGGATCGACCTGCGCATCCGCTGCGACCTGGGCAGTGGCATGCACGCCGGCCGCCGCCACGGGCTTGCGATCGAACAGGTGGGACAGCTGGGCGTAGGCGAGATAGGGGTTGGCGACGATCAGCGCGTCACCCGCGTAGCCTTCCGCATCGGCAGCCGTCAACAGCACCGCGCCGGCCTGGCTCTCGGCCAGGAACTTGCGGTACTGGGCGTTGGCCAGGAAGCTCAACTGTTCGGGCCCGGCCTCCTGCAAGGTGGCCAGGCCCGAGATGACCTTGCCTTCGGCGCCACGCAGGGTGGCGCCCAGGCGCTCGGCCAACTGGCCGAGGGTAACTGTCACGGCCATGCTCAACGCATCTGATTCATGCGCTCGATGACCTGGCGAGTGATGTCGTACTGAGGTTTGACATCGATCACCGCACCGCGCTCGAGAACCAGGTCGAAGTTGCCTTTCTTGATGACTTCCTCGACCGCCTTGTCCAGGTTCGGCTTGAGCTTGGCCAGCATCTCGCGATCGGCAATGGCCTTGGCTTCGTTCAGTTCCTTGGACTGGAACTGGAAATCACGGGCCTTCTGCTTGAACTCGAGCTCGAGACGCTCACGCTCGGCCTGCTGCATCTTCTCGCCTTCCTTGACCATGCGGTCCTGGATGCGCTTGGCGTCGCTTTCCAGGGTCTTGAGCTTGTTCAACTGCGGGCCGAATTTCTTCTCGGCATCGACGGCGTAACGCTTGGCCGCATCAGACTCGAGCAGCGCCATCTGATAGTTCAGTACGGCCACCTTCATTTCAGCGAACGCCGGAGTGGCGATCAGGGCGGCGGTGAACAGAACCAGTTGAGTCAACTTACGCACAATGCACTCCTGCAACAAAACTGTTGGCTTTCGGTGAAACAGATTAGAAGGTTTGACCCAGGGAGAACTGGAACACCTGAGTATCGGCATCATCCGGCTTCTTGATCGGCATGGCCAGGCTGAAGCTCAGCGGACCGAGCGCGGTGATCCAGGTCACGCCGACACCCACGGAGCTGGCCAGGTTGCTGAAGTCGATATCGCAGCTGTCGCTGATCTTCTTCTGGCTCGACGAGCAATTGGTGTCGAACACGTTACCCACGTCCCAGAACAGCGCGGTACGCAGCGAACGCTGGTCCTTGACGAACGGCAGCGGGAACAGCATCTCCACGCCACCCTGCACCAGCACGTTACCACCGAACGGCAGCGGATCCTGGTCCGGATCGGCCAGCGTGCCGGGCTTGGTACCGGTACTCGGCGTGCTGCGCGGGCCCAGACTGCTGTCCTCGAAACCACGTACCGAGTTGAAGCCACCGGCGTAGTAGTGCTCGTAGAACGGCAGCTCCGCGGTGCTGCCATAGCTGTCGCCGTAACCCAGCTGGGTATGGAAGCGCAGCGTGTAGTTGTCACTGAGCGGCGTGAACACCTGGCCGCGATAGTCGAGCTTGTAGAACGACAGGTCGCTGCCCGGCAGGGTGGTTTCCAGCACCAGGCTCTGCGAATGGCCACGGTTGGCCAGCACGCCACGGTTGAGGGTCGACTCGGACCAGCCGATGGAGCCCTTGAAGTTCAGGTAGTTGTCGCCCTCGGCGTCGATGAAGTCGAAGATCTCGTCGACGGTGTAGCGACCGGTGTCGATAGTGTCCTGCTGCACGGTCAGGCCGTAGGTCAGGCGCGACGTCTCGCTGATCGGGTAGCCGATGTTGACGCCTGCACCCAGGCTGTCCACCGAGTAGCTGGACACGTCGACATCGAGCTCATCGTAGTCGGTAGTGCGGTAGAAGGCGTTGTAACCCAGGCTGACACCGTCGACGGTCCAGTAGGGGTCAACGAAGCCGAAGCTGTAGCGGGTCTGGTATTCGCTACGGGTCAGGCCGATGCTGACCTTGTTACCGGTACCCAGGAAGTTGTTCTGGCTGATCGAGCCACCCAGGATCAGACCGGCGTTCTGGGCGAAACCGACGCTGGCGGTGATCGAGCCGGAAGGCTGTTCCTCGACGCTGTAGTTGACGTCGATCTGGTCGTCGGTGCCCGGTACCTGCGGCGTTTCGACGTTGACTTCCTTGAAGAAGCCGAGGCGCTCCAGGCGCACCTTGGATTGATCGATCAGGTAGGTCGAGGCCCAGCCACCTTCCATCTGGCGCATCTCGCGGCGCAGCACTTCGTCCTCGGACTTGGTGTTGCCACGGAAGTTGATGCGGTTGACGTAGGCACGCTTGCCCGGATCGACGAAGAAGGTGATCGAGACGCTGTTGTCTTCGTCATGCGCTTCCGGCACGCCGTTGACGTTGGCGAAGGTGTAGCCCTCGTTGCCCAGGCGGCGAGTGATCAGCTCGCTGGTGGTGGTCATGATCTTGCGCGAGAAGACCTGACCTTCCTTGACCAGCAGCAGCGCACGCACGTCTTCTTCCGGTACCTTGAGGTCGCCGGAGAGCTTCACGTCGCGAACGCTGTACTTCTCGCCCTCTTCGACGTTGACGGTGATGTAGACGTGCTTCTTGTCCGGGGTGATGGATACCTGGGTGGAGCTGATGTCCATGTTGATGTAGCCGCGGTCCAGGTAGTACGAGCGCAGGCGCTCGAGGTCACCGGAGAGTTTCTCGCGGGCGTACTTGTCGTCGTTCTTGAAGAACGACAGCCAGTTGGTGGTCTTCAGCTCGAACAGGTCGGTCAGGTCTTCGTCGGAGAAGACGGTGTTGCCGACCACGTTGATGTGGGAGATCGCCGCAACGGTACCTTCGTTGATGGTGATCTTCAGCGCCACGCGGTTACGCGGCTGTGGAATCACTTCGGCCTCGATCTCGGCCGAGTAGCGGCCCTGGGCCACGTACTGACGCTGCAGTTCGTTACGCACGCCTTCGAGCGTCGCGCGCTGGAAGATCTCGCCTTCCGCCAGGCCGGACTGGTTCAGGCCCTTGAGCAGGTCTTCGGTGGTAATGGCCTTGTTGCCCTCGATCTCGATGCCGGAGATGGAAGGACGCTCGACCACGGTGACGACCAGCACATCGCCATCGCGACCGAGCTGGATGTCCTGGAAGAAGCCGGTGCGGAACAGGGAACGGGTGGCGTCGACCAACTGGCGGTCGTCGACCTGCTCGCCCACGTTCAACGGCAGCGCGCCGAACACGCTGCCGGCGGAGACCCGCTGCAGACCGTTGACGCGTATATCGGAGATGGTGAAGGACTCGGCGTGAACTTCGGCGATCATCAATGCGGACAGTACCGCAGGTAGCAGCAGACGTTTCATGAAGTCCTTTCTTATTCCAACTGACGATAAAAGCTGCCGCTCGAGGCGACACTTCTTGTAAATCTCAAGAACGCAATCCAGCAATGCTTACAGACGGCTGAGATCGTTGACCAACGCCAACAACATGACCCCGATGACCAGACTGATGCCGATCTGCATCCCCCAACCCTGAACCCGCTCGGACAAGGGGCGACCACGCACCCACTCGACCAGATAGAACAGCAGATGCCCACCATCCAGTACGGGAATGGGCAAAAGATTGAGAACCCCCAGGCTAATACTCAGATATGCAAGGAATTTCAGGAAATCCCCCAGCCCTGACTCAGCCGAAGCGCCCGCCACTTTAGCAATGGTTATCGGCCCGCTCAAGTTTTTTACCGAGAGCTCTCCGAAGAGCATTTTCTTCAGCGAATCAAGGGTCAGCAGGCTCATCGCCCAGGTCTGGCGGACACCTTCGGCAACGCCGTCGAGCGGCCCGTAGCGCACCTCGCGCAGCATTTCCGGCGGCCATTCGACACCCTGCACGCCAGCCCCCAGGTAGCCGCTGCGCGCCTCACCCTCGCCCCGCGCAGCCAGGGTCAGGCGCACGTCCTGCGCCTGACCGGCGCGCTCGTAGCGCAGGGTCACGTCGGCGCCGGGAAGCTTGCGCACGCGATCGACCAGGTCCTGCCAGTCGGCCAGTGGCTCGCCGTCAAGCGCCAGCAGGCGGTCGCCCGGCTTCAGGCCGGCGGCATAGGCCGGCCCCTTGGAATCGACCTCGGCCAGAACCGGCTCGAGCACCGGGCGCCAGGGGCGAATGCCGAGCGAGCCGATCGGGTCCGGCTCATCGACACCGCGCAGCCAGTTGTCCAGCGGCACCTGCCTGGCGGTCTCCACGGTGGAACCGGGTTCGAGCACGCGCAGACTCAGGGTACCGCTCTCCCCCAGGCGCCGAACCAGCTGCAGGTTGACTGCCGCCCAGCCCGTGGTGGCCTCGCCATTGACCGCGACGATTTCCTGCCCGGCCTGCAGGCCGGCCGTTTCCGCCAGGCTGTCGGGCTGCACCGCGCCGATCACCGGGCGCACCTGCTGACTGCCGAGCATGGCGACGAACCAGAAGAACAGCAGTGCCAGCAGGAAGTTGGCCACCGGCCCGGCTGCGACGATGGCGATGCGCTGACGCACGCTCTTGCGGTTGAACGCCTGATCGAGTTGCTCGTCCGGCACGCTGCCCTCGCGCTCGTCGAGCATCTTCACGTAGCCGCCCAGGGGAATGGCGGCCACCACGAATTCGGTGCCCTGACGGTCATGCCAGCGCAGCAGCGGCGTGCCGAAGCCGACGGAGAAACGCAGCACCTTGACCCCACAGCGACGGGCCACCCAGAAATGCCCGAACTCATGGAAGGTCACCAGCACACCCAGCGCGATCAGGGTGCCAACCAACATGTACAGCCCACTCATTTCACTTCTCCAGCCCTACACGCCGCTCATGGCCTGGCGCACGTCGGGTCAACACAGGCTCGCTCAACGACCGGCAAGCCATTCTCCAGCCAGCGCGCGCGCTTGCGCGTCGGCCTCGAATACCGCGTCGAGCGCTTCGACAGCCTGCACCGGTTGCGCGTTCAACACGGACTCAATCATACGCGCGATATCGATGAAACGTATGCGCCCCTGCAGGAAGGCCTCGACGGCCACCTCGTTGGCGGCATTGAGCATCGCCGGCGCACTGCCGCCGGCCTGCACGGCCTCGCGGGCAAGGCGCAGGCAAGGGAAACGCTGCTCGTCGGGGCGCTCGAAATCGAGGCGACCGACCGTGAACAGGTCCAGCGGCGACACGCCCGAGTCGATGCGCTCCGGCCAGGCCAGCGCATGCGCGATCGGCGTGCGCATGTCCGGATTGCCCAGCTGGGCCAGCACCGAGCCATCGACGTAATCGACCAGCGAATGAATCACGCTCTGCCGGTGGATCACCACCTCGATCTGCTCGGGGCGCGCATCGAACAGCCAGCACGCCTCGATCAGCTCCAGGCCCTTGTTCATCATGCTCGCCGAGTCGACGGAGATCTTGCGCCCCATGGACCAGTTCGGGTGAGCGCAGGCCTGCTCGGGGGTCACGTGTTCCAGCGCCGCCAGCGGCGTTTCACGGAACGGCCCGCCAGATGCGGTCAGCAGGACGCGGCGAACCCCGACCTGCTGCAGGCCCCGGGCATAGTCACCGGGCAGGCACTGGAAAATCGCATTGTGTTCACTGTCGATCGGCAGCAGCACGGCACCGCTGCTCCTGACCGCCTGCATGAACAGGGCGCCAGACATCACCAGCGCTTCCTTGTTGGCCAGCAACACCTTCTTGCCGGCCTGCACAGCCGCCAGCGTCGGACGCAGGCCCGCCGCCCCGACGATCGCCGCCATCACGCAGTCGACCTCGGCATCCGCGGCGACTGCGCACAACCCCTCCTCACCACACAGCACCTGGGTATCCAGCCCGTCGGCCTGCAGGCTGCCCTGCAGGGTACGCGCAGCCTGGGCATCGGGCACTACGGCGTAGCGCGGACGATGCTTGAGGCACAGTACCCGCAACTCCGCCAGGCGCGAGAAGCCGCTGAGGGCGAAGACCCTGTAGCGCTCGGGGTGACGCGCGATCACGTCCAGCGTGCTCAGCCCGATCGACCCGGTGGCGCCGAGCACGGTGATGCGTTGCACTGCACTCACAGCGCGCCCCACCCTGCCAGCCAGAGCAGCGCGGCGAACAATGGAATGGCCGCCGTGAGGCTGTCGATGCGATCGAGCACGCCACCATGCCCAGGCAACAGGTTACTGCTGTCCTTGATCCCGGACTGGCGCTTGAACATGCTTTCGGTCAGATCGCCGATCACCGAAATGAACACCACCAGGGCAGCGCCGACCAGGGCCAGCACCAGCCCCTTGAATGACCAGCCCTGCTGCAGCCCGACCAGCAGGGTGATCAGCAGGCTGGCGGCCAGACCGCCATACACCCCTTCCCAACTCTTGCCCGGGCTGACCTTGGGCGCCAGCTTGCGCTTGCCAAAGGCCTTGCCGGAGAAATAGGCACCGATATCCGCGCCCCACACCAGCACCATCACCGCGATGATCAGGCCGTTGGCCTGCGGCCACTGCTTGAGCAGCACCAATCCCTGCCAGGCCGGCAGCAGGATCAACAGACCGATCAGCAGGCGCCGGGGCACGTCACCCCAGAAGCGACTGCTGTAGGGGTACGTCAGCACCAGGAAGGTCGCGGCCAGCCACCAGAGCACGGCCACCACCAGCAGCCAGGGGGCCACGACCGGCGTCAGGTACAGCACGCCAAGCAACGCCGCGACCACGGCGGCATAGCCCACCCGCTGCGCCTGCGCCTCGAGACCAGCCAGACGCGCCCACTCCCAGGCACCCAGGGAGACGACCACGCCGATGAACAATGCGAAGGCAGCGCCGTCGAGCAGGAAGAATCCGCCCAGGGCAATGGGCAACAGCACCAGTGCCGTGATGATTCGTTGTTTGAGCATCAGGAACGCGCCTCAGCCTCTACCTGCTCGCTGGTCTTGCCGAAGCGACGCTGGCGGTTGGCGAAATCGGCCAGCGCCTTGCGCATGGCCTCGTGCTTGAAATCCGGCCAGTACAGGTCGGAGAAGTACAGCTCGCTGTAGGCCAGCTGCCAGAGGAGGAAATTGCTGATGCGATGCTCGCCACCCGTGCGGATGCACAGATCGGGCAACGGCAGATCGCCGGTGGCCAGGCAGCCCTGCAGCAGCTCGGGAGTGATGTCCTCGGGCTGCAGGTGGCCGGCTTGCACCTCTCGCGCCAGGCGCTGAGCGGCCTGGGCGATGTCCCACTGACCGCCATAGTTGGCGGCGATCTGCAGGATGAAACGACGACTGCCCGCTGTCTGCAGCTCGGCCTCGCGCATCGCCGCCTGCAACTCGGGGTGAAAGCGCGAGCGATCACCGATGATGCGCAGGCTGATGTCGTTGTCCTGCAGACGCCGGGCCTCGCGGCGCAGCGCACTGAGGAACAGCTCCATCAGCGCGCCGACCTCTTCGGCCGGGCGCTGCCAGTTCTCACTGGAGAAGGCGAACAGGGTGAGCACCTCGACACCCGACTCGGCACAGACCTCGATCACCGCGCGAACCGCATCGACCCCGGCCTTGTGCCCTGCCACTCCCGGCAACAGGCGTTTCTTCGCCCAGCGATTGTTGCCGTCCATGATGATGGCGACATGCCGCGGCACCGCCTGCTTGTTCTTGTCCATGTCAGGGCGCTCAGCCGTCAAACGGCCATCAGGTCCGCTTCCTTGACCTCCAGGGCCTTGTCGATGTCAGCGACGAACTTGTCGGTGATCTTCTGCAGCTCGTCAGCGGCACGACGCTCTTCGTCTTCGCTGATTTCCTTGGCCTTGGACAGTTTCTTCAGCTCGGCCAGGGCATCGCGACGCACGTTGCGCACGGCAACCTTGGCATCTTCCGCCACACCACGCGCCTGCTTGGTGTAACCCTTGCGGGTCTCTTCGGTCAGGGCCGGCATCGGCACGCGAATGGTGGTACCGGCGCTGCTCGGGTTCAGGCCGAGATCGGAGGTCAGGATGGCCTTCTCGATGGCGGCGCCGAGGTTCTTGTCGTGCGCGACGATCTTCAGGGTACGGGCGTCCTCGACGGTGATCGCGGCCACCTGGTTCAGCGGCATGTCGCTACCCCAGGCCGGCACCTTGACGCTATCGAGAATGCTCGGATGGGCACGGCCGGTACGAATGGAAGCCAGGTTGCGACCCAGCGCATCCAGGGACTTGCTCATACGCTCCTGGGCGTCTTTCTTGATGTCGTTGATCATTGTGCTTCCTCCTCGATCAGGGTTCCTTCGGCGCCACCCACCACCACATTGAGCAGGGCGCCTGGTTTGTTCATGTTGAAGACACGCAGCGGCATGGCGTGATCGCGGCACAGGCAGATGGCCGTCAGGTCCATGACGCCCAGCTTGCGATCGAGCACTTCGTCGTAGGTCAGACGCTCGAATTTCTCGGCATGCGGGTCCTTGAACGGGTCGGCAGTGTACACGCCATCCACCTTGGTCGCCTTCAGCACCACGTCGGCATCGATCTCGATGGCGCGCAGGCAGGCGGCGGAGTCGGTGGTGAAGAACGGGTTGCCGGTACCGGCAGCGAAGATCACCACTTCACCGGTCTTGAGGTGGCGCATGGCCTTGCGGCGGTCGTAGTGGTCGGTGACGCCGACCATGGAAATGGCCGACATGACGATGGCCGGGATGTTCGAGCGCTCCAGCGCGTCGCGCATGGCCAGGGCGTTCATCACCGTGGCCAGCATGCCCATGTGGTCACCGGTGACCCGGTCCATGCCGGCTGCGGACAGTGCGGCGCCGCGGAACAGGTTGCCGCCACCGATCACCAGGCCGACCTGCACGCCGATGCCGACCAGCTGACCGACTTCCAGCGCCATGCGATCGAGCACCTTGGGATCGATGCCGAAGTCTTCCGAGCCCATCAGGGCTTCGCCGCTAAGTTTGAGCAGAATGCGTTTGTAACGAGGTTGGCGACCAGTCGTCTGCTGAGCCATTGCAAGTCTCTCCTGCGGCGATTTGAATGCTGTATGCAGCACGGGGCTGCAATTGTCCGACACCCCCAGGGCGTCGATGGTCACCTTTCACGGCAACCCTACTACTTTGCTGCCCCCTAGTCGGCAAAGAGGCCGCACGCGCAAGCGGGCAGCCTCTTTGGGGCACTCACCGAAACCGCTGATTACTGCTTGCTGGCAGCAACCTGGGCGGCAACTTCGGCAGCGAAGTCGGTCTCGGCCTTCTCGATGCCTTCGCCCACTTCGTAACGTACGAAGGAAACGACTTCAGCACCGGCTTTCTTCACCAGGTCACCGACCTTGACTTCCGGGTCCATGATGAAGGCTTGCTCGACCAGGCTGGCTTCGGCCAGGAACTTGGCGATACGGCCTTTGACCATGTTCTCGACGATGTTCTCCGGCTTGCCGGCGATTTTCTCGGCGTTCAGCTGCAGGAAGATTTCCTTTTCCTTGGCAACCAGCTCTTCGGAAACCTGGTCCGGCGAAACGACGGCCGGGTTGGAAGCAGCAACGTGCATGGCAACGTGCTTGGCCAGTTCGTCGTTGCCGCCTTTCAGGACAACCAGAACGCCGATGCGGTGGCCGTGCAGGTAGGCACCAACGGTGTCGCCGGAGACAGCGGTCAGACGACGGATGTTGACGTTCTCGCCGCACTTGGCGACCAGCGCTTCACGAGCGGATTCGCGGGAAGCGATCAGCGGAGCGGCTTCAGTCAGGTTCTGTGCGAAGGCTTCGTCCAGGCTGTCCTTGACGAAGGCCTTGAAGTCGTCCTGCAGAGCCAGGAAGTCGGTCTGCGAGTTGACTTCGATGATCAGGCCACGGCCGCCTTCGACGCGAACGGCGATGGAACCTTCGGCGGCGATGTTGCCGGCCTTCTTGGCAGCCTTGATGGCACCGGAAGCGCGCATGTCGTCAATGGCCTTCTCGATATCGCCACCAGCGGCAACCAGCGCCTTCTTGCACTCCATCATGCCTTGGCCGGTACGCTCGCGCAGTTCTTTAACCAGGGCTGCAGTAATTTCTGCCATCTTGAAAATCCTCTCGGTAGGTCTTCAACCATTCACCTGCCAGGCAGGCGATCAAATCTTTGAGTGGCAAAAAGGGGGCCTAGCCCCCTTCTTGCACAGCGCATAACGCTAGATGCTTTGCGTTACCGCTTAGCCTTCGGCGCTCTCGGCAGCCGCTTCTTCGACGAACTCTTCGGTTGCGCCGCCAGCGTTGCTGCGACCACGGACCACGGCGTCGGCCATGGCACCCATGTACAGCTGGATGGCGCGGATGGCGTCGTCGTTACCCGGGATGATGTAGTCAACGCCTTCCGGGCTGCTGTTGGTATCGACAACGCCGATGACCGGGATGCCCAGCTTGTTGGCTTCGGTGATGGCGATGCGCTCGTGATCGACGTCGATCACGAACAGAGCGTCCGGCAGGCCGCCCATGTCCTTGATACCACCCAGGCTGCGATCCAGTTTTTCCAGATCACGGGAACGCATCAGGGCTTCTTTCTTGGTCAGCTTGGCGAAGGTGCCGTCCTGGGACTGGGTTTCCAGCTCGCGCAGGCGCTTGATCGAAGCACGGATGGTCTTGTAGTTGGTCAGCATGCCGCCCAGCCAGCGGTGATCGACGAACGGCGAGCCGCAACGAGCAGCTTCTTCGCGAACGATCTTGCCAGCGGAACGCTTGGTGCCAACGAACAGAATCTTGTTCTTGCCAGCAGCCAGCTTTTCAACGAACGACAGCGCGTCGTTGAACATCGGCAGGGTTTTTTCGAGGTTGATGATGTGAATCTTGTTACGCGCGCCGAAAATGTACTTGCCCATTTTCGGGTTCCAGTAACGGGTCTGGTGGCCGAAGTGCACACCGGCCTTCAGCATATCGCGCATGTTGACTTGGGACATGATAGTTCCTTGATAAGTCGGGTTAGGCCTCCACGTATCCCAGCTTCCAACCCTTGCGGGCACCCAGGAAACCGTGTCGATACGTGTGTGGGTTTGAGCTTTCGGACTCAGTGCCCGTAAAGCGGCGCGTTTTATACCACACAAAGCAGCCGCAAGCTACAAGCTTGGAGCAGCAAGCTGCCTTTTGGGGCTTGCGGCTCGTAGCTGTTAATATAGCCGCCTTTATCTGTATGCCTTCCGAGAGCCTGCCATGACCGTCACCATCAAATCCGCCGAAGAAATCGAGAAAATGCGCGTGGCCGGCCGCCTGGCCGCCGAAGTGCTGGAAATGATCGGCGAGCACGTCAAGCCCGGCGTCACCACTGACGAACTGGATCGCCTGTGCCACGACTATATCGTCAACGTGCAGAAGGCCATCCCCGCCCCGCTCAATTACAAGGGCTTCCCCAAGTCGATCTGCACCTCGATCAACCACGTGGTGTGCCACGGCATCCCCAACGACAAGCCGCTGAAGGACGGCGACGTGCTGAACATCGACGTCACCGTGATCAAGGACGGCTACCACGGCGATACCAGCAAGATGTTCATGGTCGGCAAGGTTCCCGAGTGGGCCGAGCGCCTGGCCAAGATCACCCAGGAGTGCATGTATAAAGGCATCGAACTGGTCAAGCCGGGCACCCGCCTGGGCGATATCGGCGAAGTGATCCAGAAGCATGCCGA
Organism: Pseudomonas sp. BMW13; assembly: GCF_013357275.1. Classification (NCBI taxonomy): domain Bacteria; kingdom Pseudomonadati; phylum Pseudomonadota; class Gammaproteobacteria; order Pseudomonadales; family Pseudomonadaceae; genus Pseudomonas; species Pseudomonas sp. BMW13. Next base: position 95,005 of record NZ_SUKD01000019.1, read on the forward strand.
GAAGAACGGTTTTTCCGTGGTTCGCGAATACTGCGGCCATGGCATCGGCGCCGTGTTCCACGAAGAGCCGCAGGTGCTGCACTACGGCAAGGCCGGCACCGGCATGGAGCTCAAGGAAGGCATGACCTTCACCATCGAGCCGATGATCAACCAGGGCCGCCCGGAAACCCGCCTGCTCGGCGACGGCTGGACCGCCATCACCAAGGACCGCAAGCTGTCCGCGCAGTGGGAACACACCATACTGGTCACCGCCGACGGCTACGAGATTTTCACCCTGCGCGCTGACGACACCATCGCCCGCACCTCGGCCTGAGCCCGAGTACGCCCCGAGCGCAATGGCGCGCGGGGCGCACCCCACCACTCGTATTTAAGGAAGGCACTGCATGCCGCAGATGGACCCCGAACTGTTTGACCGTGGTCAGTTCCAGGCCGAGCTGGCGCTCAAGTCCAGCCCCATCGCCGCATTCAAGAAAGCCATCCGCCGCGCGCATGAAGTATTGGATGCGCGCTTCCATGCCGGCCGCGACATCCGCCGCCTGGTCGAAGACCGCGCCTGGTTCGTCGACCAGATCCTCCAGGAAGCCTGGAAACGCTTCGCCTGGAGCGACGAAGCCGACATCGCCCTGCTCGCCGTGGGCGGCTACGGCCGTGGCGAGCTGCACCCCTACTCGGACATCGACCTGCTGATCCTGCTCGACAGCAGCGATCACGAGATCTTTCGCGAATCGATCGAAGGCTTCCTCACCCTGCTCTGGGACATCGGCCTGGAAGTCGGTCAGAGCGTGCGCTCGGTCGATGAGTGCGCCGAGGAGGCGCGCGCCGACCTGACGGTGATCACCAACCTGATGGAAAGCCGCACCATCGCAGGCCCCGAGCACCTGCGTCAGCGCATGCAGCAGGTCACCAGCACGGACGAGATGTGGCCGAGCAAGCACTTCTATCTGGCCAAGCGTGAAGAGCGCAAGGCGCGTCACGGCAAGTACAACGACACCGAATACAACCTGGAGCCCAACGTCAAGGGTTCGCCCGGCGGCCTGCGCGATATCCAGACGGTGCTCTGGGTCGCCCGCCGCCAGTTCGGCACGCTCAACCTGCAGGCACTGGTCGGCCAGGGTTTCCTGCTGGAGAGCGAATACGCCCTGCTCTCCTCCAGCCAGGAATTTCTCTGGAAGGTGCGCTACGCCCTGCACATGTTCGCGGGCCGCGCCGAAGACCGCCTGCTGTTCGACTACCAGGCGCGCATCGCGGCGCTGTTCGGCTACAAGGACGGCGACGGCAAGCGCAGCATCGAACACTTCATGCAGAAGTACTACCGGGTGGTGATGGCCATTTCCGAGCTGTCGGACCTGATCAACCAGCACTTCGAGGAAGTCATCCTGCGCGCCGGCGAGACCAGCCAGGCCACGCCGCTGAACAGTCGCTTCCAGGTGCGTGACCGCTATATCGAGGTCACCCACCCCAACGTCTTCAAGCGCACCCCCTTCGCCATCATCGAGATCTTCGTGCTGATGGCCCAGCATCCCGAGATCAAGGGCGTGCGCGCCGACAGCATTCGCCTGCTGCGCGACAGCAGGCACCTGATCGACGACGACTTCCGCAAGGACATCCGCAACACCAGCCTGTTCATCGAGCTGTTCAAGTGCCGCGAGGGCATCCACCGCAACCTGCGGCGCATGAACCGCTACGGCATTCTCGGCCGCTACCTGCCGGAGTTCGGCCATATCGTCGGGCAGATGCAGCACGACCTGTTCCACATCTATACGGTCGACGCGCACACCCTCAACCTGATCAAGCACCTGCGCAAGTTCCGCTGGCCGGAGCTGGCGGAGAAATTCCCGCTGGCCAGCAAGCTCATCGAGCGCCTGCCCAAGCCGGAGCTGATCTACCTCGCCGGTCTCTACCACGACATCGGCAAGGGCCGTGGCGGCGACCACTCGGAGCTGGGCGCGGTGGATGCCGAAGCCTTCGCCCGTCGCCACCACCTGCCCGCCTGGGACAGTGCCCTGATCGTCTGGCTGGTGCAGCACCACCTGGTGATGTCCACCACCGCCCAGCGCAAGGACCTTTCCGACCCGCAGGTGATCCACGACTTCGCCCAGTTCGTCGGCGACCAGACCCACCTGGAATACCTCTACGTGCTGACCGTGGCCGACATCAACGCCACCAACCCCAGCCTGTGGAACTCCTGGCGCGCCAGCCTGCTGCGCCAGCTCTACACCGAGACCAAGCGCGCTCTGCGCCGCGGCCTGGAGAACCCGCTGGACCGCGAAGAGCAGATTCGCCAGACGCAGAGCGCGGCCCTGGACCTGCTGGTGCGCGGCGGCATCGACCCGGACGACGCCGAGCAGCTGTGGAGCCAGCTGGGGGATGACTACTTCCTGCGGCATACTGCCAGCGACGTGGCCTGGCACACCGACGCCATCCTCCAGCACCCCGACGATGGCGGGCCGCTGGTGCTGATGAAAGAAACCACCCAGCGCGAGTTCGAAGGCGGCACGCAGATCTTCATCTACGCGCCGGACCAGCACGACTTCTTCGCCGTGACCGTGGCCGCGATGAGCCAGCTCAACCTGAACATTCACGATGCGCGGATCATCACCTCCACCAGCCAGTTCACCCTCGACACCTATGTGGTGCTGGATGCCGACGGCGGCTCGATCGGCAACAACCCGGCGCGCATCCAGCAGATCCGCGAGGGCCTGATCGAAGCCCTGAAGAACCCCGACGACTACCCGACCATCATCCAGCGCCGGGTACCGCGCCAGCTCAAGCACTTCGCCTTCGCGCCGCAGGTGACCATCCACAACGACGCGCAGCGCCCGGTGACCATCCTCGAGCTGACCGCCCCGGATCGCCCCGGCCTGCTGGCACGCATCGGGCGCATCTTCCTCGAATACGACCTGTCGCTGCAGAACGCCAAGATCGCCACGCTCGGCGAGCGCGTCGAGGACGTGTTCTTCGTCACCGACGCCAACAACCAGCCGCTGTCGGACCCGGAGCTCTGCGCACGCCTGCAGGAAACCATCGTCCGCCGTCTGTCCGAGCCCAGCAGCCCTACCCCGGCGCAGATCACCTTCTGACCCCGGCTCATGATGTGGCGTCGGACGCCACATCATGAGCCAGGATCAGATTCTGAAGCTGTCCACCAGCTGCTTGAGCCGGCCGACCTGCTGATCCAGTTCGGTACAGGCGCTCAGGCTGGCCTGCAGGTTGCGCACGCCGTCCTGGTTGAGCATGTTGATCTCGGTAATGTCCATGTTCAGGCTCTCGATCACCGAGGTCTGTTCCTCGGTGGCAGTGGCCACCGACTGGTTCATGCCGTCGATTTCGCCGATGCGGCGAGTCACGCCATCCAGCTTCTCGCCCGCCTGACCACCGATGCGCACGCTGTCATCACTGAAGCGACGACTCTCGCCCATGGTCGCCACCGCATCACGCGCGCCGGCTTGCAGCTGCTCGATCATCTGCTGGATTTCCAGGGCCGAACTCTGCGTGCGCTGCGCCAGGTTGCGCACCTCATCGGCCACCACGGCGAAACCTCGCCCGGCCTCGCCGGCACGCGCCGCCTCGATGGCGGCGTTGAGCGCCAGCAGGTTGGTCTGCTCGGAGATACCCTTGATCACGTCGAGGATCTGGCCGATGTCGCTGCTCTTCTCGCTGAGCACCTCGATGTGCCGACCGGAGGCCTGAATCTTCTCCGACAGTTCGCTCATCGAGCCCAGCGTGCGGTCAACCATGCCCTGGCCCTCCTCGGCATCGCGGCGCGCATCGCTGGCCTGCACGGAGGCGTCGGCGGCATTGCGCGCGATCTCCTGGGCTGCGGCGCCCAGCTCGTTGATCGCCGCCGCGACGCTGTCGGTGCGCGATGCCTGCTCGCTGGAATTATCCATGGACGCGTTGGACGCCTGCACCACCGTGCTCACCCGGGCATGCACTTCACGAGTTGCCGAAGCCACCTCGCGGATCGACTCGTGAATTCGCTCGACGAAGCGATTGAAGGCGCCAGCCAGCTCACCGAACTCGTCGCCGGAGGCGATCGTGAGGCGCTGCGTCAGGTCCCCCTCGCCCTCGGCGATGCCGCCCATGGCATGGCTCATCACGTGCAGCGGGCGCAGCAGGATGCGGATCAGCGCGCCCAGCAGCAGCAGAATGGCCACCACACCGATGATCGTCACCATCAGCGCAGAGACGCGGAACTCGCTGAGCGCAGCGAAGGCCTTGCCTTCGTCGACCGACAGGCCGACGTACCAGCGCACGCCGGCCAGCCCCTGCACCGGCAGGAAGGTGACCAGGCGGGCGCTGCCATCGACCGCCGACGCGCTCTGCAGCGTGGACTCCAGGCGAGGCGCCTCGCCCGGGAACAGCTCCGTCAGGGTCTTGAGCACCAGGCTCTTGTCAGGGTGCACCAGCACCGTGCCCTTTTCGTCGACCAGGAAGGCATAGCCCATCCCGCCCAGGTCGAAGGAGTTGAGAATGTCATCGACCGTCTGCAGTTTCAGGTCGCCGCCGACCACCCCCAGCAGGTTGCCACCCGCGCTGACCGGGCGCGTGATGGTGATCAGCAGGCCGTCACGCGGGTCGGCCGCCAGATAGGGCGCGGTCAGCCCCGGGCCACCGTTGCCCTGCGCGCTCTTGTACCAGGGCCGCTGGCGAGGATCGTAACCGGCGGGTAGCTCGCTGGCGGGGAACTGGGTGTAGGTGCCATCAGCCTGGCCAAAATAGGCATAGAGGAAGGCGGAAGCGATGCTGCGATGCTGCAGGTTCCTGCGCAGGGGCGCCGGCGAGCTGTCGTCCTGCACCGACTCGGCGAGGTTGTCCAGCAGCTGCATGCGTCCATCCAGCCAGTGCTGGATGTTGCCGGTTGAGACCAGACCGACATCATTGAGGTAGTTGGACAGGCTTTCGCGGATCGCCGTGCGCTGCAGGTAATCGTTGTACAGCGCGAACGATGCGAAGGCCGCGATGACCACAAGGGAAGCAGCCAGCATGATCTTGTGACTGAATTTCAGGGTGCGCATGGGCAGAGTTCGCCATGAAAAGGGGGAGAGAACGGGTTAGGCCGACGCTATCGGCGCGCGACGCCGGGCCTTGAGCGCTGCGTGCGTCGCAGACGCGACCTAAACGGACGAAAATCGGACGGACGAAGGGAATTTCCCCGCAAGGCCTGCCGTGCTAGTGTCGCCAGCTTTGTCACCGCCTCACAAAGGACCCGTCGGATCATCATGAACCACGCCCTCGCCCAGCTGCAGCCCTACCCGTTCGAGAAGCTCCGCGCCCTGCTCGCCGACGTGCAGCCTGCCAGCGACCGCTCGCCCATCGCGCTGTCCATCGGTGAGCCCAAGCACCGCTCGCCCGACTTCGTCGCCCAGGCGCTGACCGCCAACCTCGACAAGCTCGCCGTCTATCCGACCACCCTGGGCCTGCCGGAGCTGCGCCAGAGCATCGCCAACTGGTGCGAACGGCGCTTCGCCGTGCCGGCTGGCTGGCTGGATGCCGCGCGCCACGTGCTGCCGGTCAATGGCACCCGCGAGGCCCTGTTCGCCTTCACCCAGGCCGTGGTCGACCGCAACGCCAAGGGCCTGGTGGTCAGCCCCAACCCCTTCTACCAGATCTACGAAGGCGCGGCGTTTCTCGCCGGCGCAGAGCCGCACTACCTGCCCTGCCTGGAGGCCCACGGCTTCAACCCGGACTTCGATGCGGTGCCGACCGAGGTCTGGCAACGCTGCCAGATCCTCTTCCTCTGCTCGCCGGGCAACCCCACCGGCGCACTGATCCCGGTCGAGACCCTGAAGAAGCTGATCGCCCTGGCCGACCAGCATGACTTCGTGATTGCCGCCGACGAATGCTACAGCGAGCTGTACTTCGACGAGGCCGCGCCACCGCCCGGCCTGCTCAGCGCCTGTGCCGAGCTGGGCCGCAGCGATTTCGCACGCTGCGTGGTGTTCCACAGCCTGTCCAAGCGCTCCAACCTGCCCGGCCTGCGCTCCGGCTTCGTGGCCGGCGACGCCAGCATCCTCAAGCACTTCCTGCTGTACCGCACCTACCATGGCTGCGCCATGCCGGTACAGACCCAGCTGGCCAGCGTTGCCGCCTGGAACGACGAGGCCCACGTGCGCACCAACCGCGACATGTACCGCGAGAAGTTCGCCGCCGTGCTGGAGATCCTCGCCCCGGTGATGGACGTGCAGCGCCCGGACGGCGGCTTCTACCTGTGGGCACGCACGCCGGGTGACGATGCCACCTTCACCCGCGACCTGTTCGCCAGCGAACACGTCACCGTGGTGCCGGGTTCCTACCTGTCGCGCGAAGTGAACGGCGTCAATCCCGGCGCCGGCCGCGTGCGCATGGCCCTGGTCGCGCCGCTGGCCGAGTGCATCGAGGCCGCCGAGCGTATCGCCCGCTTCATTCGCGGCGCCTGAACGACTTCAAAAGCAGTCGCGGCTGAAGCCCCTCCCACAGCTGCTTGGTTTGTAGGAGGGGCTTTAGCCGCGAGCCTCTGACTCCGTAGCCCGGATGCAATCCGGGCTACGCCTATCCGTGACTCAGCTCTTGTGCAAACGCGCCTCGGCGATATCCAGGTCGCGCAGGATCTCGGCCAGCATGTCGTCATCCAGCTCGTTGTCCTTGCGCATGCGATACAGCTCCAGGCGCTGGGTACGCAGCGCCTGCAGACGCAGGCGGTACTCCAGGCGATCGACCTCGCGCTGATGCTCACGCGCCTCCTCGCCACCACGGGCACGCTCGAGCAGATCGCGGTACTCACTCATCAGCCTCGCCTTCACCTCGACCGAAGCGATTGCGCCCTCGGCATCGGCGGCGCGTTCGTCCTCGGACTCCAGGTAGCGAATGGCCGACTCCAGCATCAGCGCGCGATGGCGGTTGAGCTCACGCTCGTGCACGGCGGCGTTGTCCTGCGGCAGACGCGGCAGGATGCGTGGCAAGGCGACGCTGGCGACCAGCAATGACAACAGGATCACCCCGGCAGCGATCAGGATCAGCAGGTCACGCTCGGGGAAGGCCTCGCCGCTGTTGAGCAGCAACGGCAACGACATCACGCCGGCCAGGGTCACCGCCCCACGCACACCACCGAGCGTCAGCACCGCGCTGAGGGCGATGCGTGACTGCCCGGCGAACCGCGTGGGCTCGCCGCGCAACCGGCGCAGCGCCCCGGACATGCGCCAGTAGCTGTAGACCCAGACGAAGCGCAGCAGCATCAGCACGGCGTAGATCACCACCACCATGGCCAGGGCCTGCAGCGCGAAACGCCAGGGCGTCGCGTGCCCGCCCAGCGCGGCGCCGAGGATGTCCGGCAGCTGCAAGCCGAGCAGCAGGAAGATCAGGCCGTTGAAGGTGAACTCCAGCAACGCCCAGACGCTGCGGTTGAGCATCCGCGTCGAGGTCTGCCTGGGCAGCAGATCGAGACGGCTCTGCATCATCCCCGCCGCGACGGCGGAGAGAATCCCGGAGAGCCCCAGGTGCTCGGCGGCGACGTAGGCGGCGAATGGCAACAGCAGCAGGAGCAGCACATGCGGGGCGGGGTCTTCCCAGCCTCGGCCGATCATCCAGGCGCGCAGCCGCCCCAGCAGGTAGCTGAGCGCCACGCCGATGGCCAGCCCGCCAAACGCCACCAGGAGAAACTGCAGGCCGGCATCGGTGATCGAGAACACCCCGGTGAGCGTCGCCGCCACGGCGAACTTGAACGCCACCAGGCCGGAGGCGTCGTTCATCAGCGCCTCGCCCTGCAACAGGTTGTTCAGGGTGTTGGGCAAACGCCCATGGGTGATCGCCGAGACGGCCACCGCATCGGTCGGCGAGAGCACTGCGGCCAGGGCGAAACAGGCCGCCAGCGGCACCTGCGGCAACAGCCAGTGGATGACCTGCCCGGCCCCCAGGATGGTGAAGAACACCAGGGCGAACGCCAGCAGCAGGATCGGCGTACGCAGCTCCCGGAACTGCCCCTTGGGCATGCGCCAGCCGTCGACGAACAGCAAGGGCGGGATGAACAGCAGCAGGAACAGCTCGGGATCGAGGCGCACGTGCATGCCCAGGACCGGAATGGCCAGCAGCGCACCGATCAGGATCTGCAGCAACGGCAGCGGCAAGGGGATGAACTGAGCGGTAATACGGGTGCCACTGACCACCAGCAACATGGTCAGGATGGTGTAGAGCAATTGCATGGCGCGAAACCGGCGGGAACGGGCGGGAGGCTGCGATTCTAGCGCCGTAACACTTCGCAGCGACAGCCACCGCCCAGCCGCGATATGACGTGGCATAATGGCCCGCCGTATTTCCCGGAGCTTCCGGCACGCCACTCATCAGAGGAAGATCAATGAGTTACGTCCTGTATGGCATCAAGGCCTGTGACACGATGAAAAAGGCCAGAACCTGGCTCGAAGAGCACCAGGTCGACTATGCCTTTCATGACTACAAGAGCGCCGGAATCGACCGTGCGAGCCTGGAGAAGTGGTGCAACGAGCATGGCTGGCAAACCATCCTCAACCGCGCCGGCACCACCTTCCGCAAGCTGGACGACACCCAGAAAAGCGACCTCGACCAGGCCGGGGCCATCGAGCTGATGCTGGCCCAGCCCTCGATGATCAAGCGCCCGGTGCTCGACCTGGGCGACAAGACCCTGGTCGGCTTCAAACCGGATAACTACCAAGCCGCGTTGGCCTGATACCTCACCCGATTTCGTTGCAAGGAACCCATATCATGAGCACCACCCTCTTCAGCATCGCCTTTGGCGTCGGTACCCAGAATCGCCAGGGCAACTGGCTGGAAGTCTTCTACGCGCAGCCCCTGCTCAACCCGGCAGCCGAGCTGGTCGCCAAGGCCGCCGAGAAGCTCGGCTACCAGGGCGGCAACCAGGCCATCGCCTTCACCACCGCCCAGGCGGCCGACCTAGCCGAGGCCCTGAAAGGCGTGGACAGCGCCCAGGCCGCGCTGCTGACCCGCCTGGCCGAAAGCCACAACCCGCTGGTCGCCACCTTCCTCGCCGAAGACGCCGCACCGAGCAGCACGCCGGAGGCCTACCTCAAGCTGCACCTGCTGTCGCACCGACTGGTCAAGCCGCACGGCCTGAGCCTGGCCGGCATCTTCCCGCTGCTGCCCAACGTGGCCTGGACCAGCCAGGGCGCCGTCGACCTCGGCGAGCTGGCCGAGCGTCAGCTGGAAGCACGCCTGAAGGGCGAGCTGCTGGAAGTGTTCTCCGTGGACAAGTTCCCGAAAATGACCGACTACGTGGTACCGGCCGGCGTGCGTATCGCCGACAGCGCCCGCGTGCGCCTGGGCGCCTACATCGGCGAAGGCACCACCGTGATGCACGAAGGCTTCGTCAACTTCAACGCCGGCACCGAAGGCCCGGGCATGATCGAAGGTCGCGTCTCCGCGGGCGTATTCGTCGGCAAGGGTTCGGACCTGGGCGGAGGCTGCTCGACCATGGGCACCCTGTCCGGCGGCGGCAACATCATCATCAGCGTCGGCGAAGGCTGCCTGATCGGTGCCAACGCCGGTATCGGCATCCCGCTGGGTGACCGCAACACCGTGGAAGCCGGCCTGTACATCACCGCCGGGACCAAGGTGAACCTGCTCGACGAGGGCAATGCCCTGGTCAAGGTGGTCAAGGCGCGTGAGCTGGCCGGCCAGGCCGACCTGCTGTTCCGCCGCAACTCGCTGACCGGCGCCGTGGAGTGCAAGACCCACAAGTCGGCCATCGAGCTGAACGAAGCCCTGCACGCTCACAATTAAGAGGCAGCGCCAAGCTGCAAGTCACGAGCCGGCGACGAGACGGCTCGAACTTGCAGCTTGCGGCTCGAAGCTCATGGCTCTCATCTCCCCCTGGCGCGCCGACTTCCCCGGCATTCTCGCCCTCGAAGCCGAAGGCCAGACCTACCTCGACAGCGCCGCTACCGCGCAGAAGCCGCAGGTACTGCTCGACGCCCTGCTCGGCTACTACGCCACAGGCGCAGCCAACGTGCACCGTGCCCAGCACCTGCCCGGCGAACGCGCCACCCGCGCCTTCGAGGCCAGCCGCCAGGACGCCGCGCAGTGGCTCAACGCCACCAGCGCGGAGGAGATCATCTTCACCCGCGGCACCACCGAATCACTCAACCTGCTCGCCTATGGCCTCGAGTCGCAGTTGCCGGGCGACGGGCAGATCGTCATCAGCGCCGCCGAACACCACGCCAACCTGTTGCCCTGGCAACAACTGGCCCGGCGTCGCAACCTGGAGCTGGTCGTGCTGCCGCTGGACGCCAGCGGCAGCGTCGACCTGGAACAGGCTGCCGCGTGCATCGGCCCGCGCACCCGCCTGCTGGCCGTGACCCAGCTGTCCAACGTGCTCGGCCGCTGGCAGCCGCTGCCGCAGCTGCTGGCCATGGCCCGCGCCCAGGGCGCGCTGAGCGTGGTGGACGGCGCCCAGGGCGCGGTGCATCAGCGCCCCGACGTGCAGGCGCTGGGCTGCGACTTCTACGTCTGCTCGGCGCACAAGCTGTACGGCCCGGATGGCGTCGGCCTGCTCTACGGCCGCGGCGAAGCCCTGGCCCGGCTGCAGCACTGGCAGTTCGGCGGCGAGATGGTGCAGGACGCCGACTACCAGCAGGCCAGCTTCCGTCCGGCGCCGCTGGGTTTCGAAGCCGGCACCCCGGCGGTCAGCGCGGTGATCGCCTTCGGCGCCGTGCTGCGCTGGCTTGGCGCCCTGGATACGAATGCCGTGGCGGCCCACGAGAGCGCCCTGCACAGCGCCCTGCTGAGCGGCCTGCAGGCACGCTCCGGCATGCGCCTGCTCGGCGCGCCGCAGACGGCGCTGGCCAGCTTCTGCATCGACGGCGTGCACAACGCCGACCTGGCCCACCTGCTCAGCGAACAGGGCATCGCCGTGCGCGCCGGCCATCACTGCGCCATGCCGCTGATGAAACAGCTCGGCCTTGGCGGCGCGATCCGCGTATCGCTCGGCCTGTACAGCGACGGCGACGACCTGCAGCGTTTCTTCGCCGCACTGGACAACGCCCTGGAGCTGTTGCGGTGAGCGTGCCCCGGTTTTCCGCAGGAGCGGCTGGGCGGCACGCCGTTGCAGCCGCGATCGCGGCTGAAGCCGCTCCTACGGGTTCAGGGGGAGATCGGGAATGAGCTTGCCCAACGCCGCTCAGGAAGCTTTCGACGCCTTTACCACCTGCCACGGCTGGGAGCAGCGCGCCCGCCTGCTGATGCAATGGGGCGAGCGTCTGGCGCCGCTAAGCGACGCCGAGCGCAGCGAGGCCAACCGCGTGCACGGCTGCGAGAGCCTGGTCTGGCTGGTCGCCGAGCAGCATGAAGGCCACTGGCGCTTCCGCGCGACCAGCGATGCACGTCTGCTGCGCGGCTTGCTGGCCGTGCTGCTGGCGCGCGTCGAAGGCTTGAGCAGCAACGAGTTGTCACAGCTCGATCTGAATGACTGGTTCAGCCAGCTGGGCCTGCAACGCCAGCTGTCGCCCTCGCGCAGCAACGGCCTGCATGCCGTGTTGCGGCGCATGGCCGAGCTGACGGGCTGAGCCTGTTGCCCCGGATTGCATCCGGGCTACGAACTGCTTGCCCCTGCCAGGCCAGCCCTGGCTCAGGCCTGAGCGCGCTCGCGCTGGGTCAGCCCACGCAGGAAGTTACGCAGGATCTGGTCGCCACACTCGCGGTAGTGCCGGTGCCCCGGTGCACGAAACAGCGCCCCGAGCTCGGCCTTGGTCATCGGCAGGTCGGCGGCCTGCAGGATGGCCTGGATGTCGTCGTCACGCAGCTCGAAGGCGACGCGCAGTTTCTTCAGCACGATGTTGTTGCTCAGGCGCTTCTCCACCGCCTGGCGCGGACGGCTGTCGTCCCTGCCCCGCTTGTGGAACACCAGCCCTTCGAGGACATGGGCGAGCAGCACGTCGCTGCAGGCGCGGTACCCGGCTTCGTCCTCGCGCAGCAGGCAGGCCGAGATCAGCCCGGGCTCCACCGGGTAATCGGCCAGCCGGCACAAGGCCTCCAGCTTGCTGTCGTTGACGTTCAGCAGATAGCGCAAGCTGCGCAGCACATCGTTGTTGAGCATGAAAATCCTTGGCAGGCGCAGGACGAGCGTCGCTCAGTCCTGCGCAACGTGATGTGAGGTACTCGGCTGCCAGCTGTCGGCATTGCCCGAGTTCAGGGCCTGCTGCAGACGCTCCAGGTCACCGCGCTTGGCAAAAGCTTGCAGCCCGGCGTTGAACAGGCGCAACAGCTCCGCCCCTTCGGCGTCATCCTTGCGAAACAGCAGGCGCAGCGGCTCCTTGTTCAGGTAGCGCGGATGGTGCGTGATATGACTGGCGTCCTTGGGGAACAGCTGGCGCAACATGGCATAGCCTACCGCACGATCCTGTGGGTGCAGGTCGATGCGCCCCAGTTCCAGCAGGCGGAAGCTGGTGTCTTCCTTGCCGCTCTGCTGCACCATCAGGCGACCGCCGGCCAGCGCCTCGTCGAACTCCGGCCCGTAGGAGTAACCCAGGGTCGTGCCGATGCGATAGTTGAACAGGTCGTCGACCTTCTGCCAGTCGAACGCCTGGTCGACGCGATGGAACAGGACCACCTCGCCGCGCACCAGCGGATCGCTGCAAACGCCGTAATTGAGACGGCTGGGGCTGCAGCTGTAGGGCATGATCGCGCTCAGCTGCCCCTGCTGCAGCATCAGCACATTGCGGTCCCAGGGATGAAAGATGTATTCGACCCGATAGCCGGCCTCGGCGAACACCGCACTGACCAGCCGCGCCAGGGCCCCGCCATCGGCGCGCTGCTGATCGACATAGGGCGCCCAGTCACCGGTGCCGATGCGCAGGGTCTGCGGCTCGGCCTGCACCGGGGCCAGCAGCAGGAGCCAGACAGGCAGCGTCAGGGAGGCGAGCATCCGTGCCCTGCGCCCTTTGCGAAAGACGCGCTCAAACCGGTAAGACACAAAATCACCTCTACTACGAATGACGTTCGATGCTTCCCTGTGTTCGTTTGCTGCACCTTTTCCGTTTATCCAGCATAGTCAAATGCGCAACGCGCAACGCCCTCAACCAGCAGCCTTGCGCTCTGCCGGGCGCCGGGCGCCGGCGACCAGCTTGTCCACCAGCCTGGCGGCGGCGGCCATGCCGAAACTGGCGGTGACCATCATCACCGCACCGAAACCGCCCGCGCAGTCCAGCCTTACCCCCTCACCGACGAAGCCCTTGGCCTGGCAGACGCTGCCGTCCGGCTTGGGATAGCGCAGCTGCTCGGTGGAGAACACGCACGGCACGCTGTAGGTGCGCCCCGGCGTACGGGAGAAGCCGTAGTCACGACGCAGCATGCTGCGCACCTTGGCCGCCAGCGGGTCGTTGAAGGTCTTGTTCAGGTCGGTGACCTGGATCTGCGTCGGGTCGACCTGGCCACCCGCACCGCCGGTGGCGACGATCTGGATCTTGCGCCGCTTGCACCAGGCGATCAGCGCGGCCTTGGCCGGCACGCTGTCGATGCAGTCGATCACGCCATCGAGCTGCTCGGTGATGTACTCGGCCATGGTCTCGCGGGTGACGAAGTCGGCCACCGCATGCACCACGCACGCCGGGTTGATGGCACGGATGCGCGCGGCCATCTCGTCGACCTTGGCCTTGCCCACCGCGCCCTCGAGGGCGTGCACCTGACGATTGGTGTTGGTGATGCACACATCATCCAGGTCGAACAGGGAAATCTCGCCCACGCCGGAGCGCGCCAGGGCTTCCGCAGCCCAGGAGCCGACGCCACCGATGCCGACCACGGCCACATGCGCCGCAGCCAGGCGCTGGTAACCCTCCTGGCCATAAAGCCGGGCTATTCCGCCAAAGCGCTGATCGTCTGTATTCATCTATCCCCCTGCTGGACGGCGCGCATTATAGAGATAGCACCTTGCCCACCCAACCCCGAAAGGCAGGTCAGCCGTCGGTCGGTGCCATGCGGCCGGCGCGTGAATGCATCCGCCCAGGCGCCGGATGACCTGATTGGTAACGACTTTTGCTTTAAGATGGCCAGCCTTCACGCCAGCCGCCGCATCGGAGCCGCAATGACCGCCCCCCTCACCCCGACTCTGGAACTCGCCTTCGACCTGATCCGCCGTCCGTCCGTCACCCCGGTCGACGAAGGCTGCCAGGAACTGATGATGCGCCGCCTCGCCGCCTGCGGCTTCGAGGTGGAGCGCATGCGCATCGAAGAGGTGGAGAACTTCTGGGCCCGGCGTGGTGGCGACGGCCCCGTGCTGTGCTTCGCCGGGCATACCGACGTGGTGCCCACCGGCCCGCTGGACGCCTGGCAGTACCAGCCGTTCGACGTGCGCGTGGATGAGGACGGCATGCTCTGCGGCCGTGGCGCCGCCGACATGAAGGGCAGCCTGGCCAGCATGATCATCGCCGTCGAGCGTTTCGTCGCCGACCATCCGCAACACAAGGGCGCCATCAGCTTCCTCATCACCAGCGACGAGGAAGGCCCGGCGCAGCACGGCACCAAGGCCGTGGTCGAGCGCCTGCGCGAGCGCGGCGAGCGTCTGGACTGGTGCATCGTCGGTGAACCCTCGAGCACTACCCTGCTCGGCGACGTGGTCAAGAATGGCCGTCGCGGCTCGCTCGGCTGCACCCTCACCGTGTACGGCAAGCAGGGCCACGTGGCCTACCCGCACCTGGCGAAGAACCCGATTCACCTGGCAGCGCCGGCCCTGGCCGAGCTGGCCGCCGAGCACTGGGACCACGGCAACGACTACTTCCCGCCGACCAGCTTCCAGGTCTCCAACCTCAACGCCGGCACTGGCGCCACCAACGTCATTCCGGGGGAGCTGAAGGCGGTGTTCAACTTCCGCTTCTCCACCGAATCCAGCGTCGAAGACCTGCAGCAGCGCGTCAGCGCCATCCTCGACAAGCATGGCCTGGACTACCACCTGGAGTGGGCGCTGTCCGGCCTGCCGTTCCTCACCCAGCCCGGGGACCTGCTCGACGCCGTGGCCGCCAGCATCCGCAGCGTGACCGGTCGCGAGACCACCCCGTCGACCAGCGGCGGTACCTCGGACGGGCGCTTCATCGCCACCCTCGGCACCCAGGTGGTCGAGCTCGGCCCGGTCAACGCCACCATCCACCAGATCAACGAACGCGTACTGGCCAGTGATCTGGACCTGCTCACCGAGGTCTACTACCAGACCATGGTCAAGCTCCTCGCATGCTGATCTGCCCCCTCTGCCAGACCGCGCTCGAACCCAGCGCCAGCGGCCTGGCCTGCGCCAACCGGCACAGCTTCGACCGCGCCCGCCAGGGCTACTTCAACCTGTTGCCGGTGCAGCACAAGAACAGCCGCGATCCGGGCGACAACCAGGCCATGGTCGAAGCACGCCGACGCTTTCTCGACGGCGGCCACTACGCGCCGCTGGCCGCACGCCTGGCCCAGCTCGCGGCCGAACGCGCGCCGGCTCGCTGGCTGGATATCGGCTGCGGCGAGGGCTACTACACGCAGCAGATCGGCCACGGCCTGCCGGATGCCGACGGCTACGCCCTGGACATCTCCCGCGAGGCGGTCAAGCGCGCCTGCAAGCGCGCCCCGCAGCTGAGCTGGCTGGTGGCGAGCATGGCCCGCGTGCCGCTGGCCGACGCCAGCTGCAACCTGCTGGCCAGCGTGTTCAGCCCGCTCGACTGGAGCGAGGCCGAACGCCTGCTCGCTCCCGGCGGCGGCCTGCTGCGCATGGGCCCGACCCGTGGCCACCTGATGGAGCTGCGGCAGAAGCTGTATGACGAAGTGCGCGACTACGACGACGAGAAACACCTGGCGCTGATCCCGGCGGGCATGCACCTGGCGCACAGCGAGACCCTGCAGTTCCCCCTGCACCTGGCCGAGGCCCAGGCCCGCGCCGATCTGCTGGCCATGACCCCGCACGGTTGGCGCGCCAGTGCCGAACGCCGCGAAGCAGTGATCGCCACGCCCTTCGAAGTGACCGTCTCCATCCGCTACGATTGGATCGTCAAAACCCCGAGCATCAGCTCTCAGGACTAGAAGCCATGCGCCAACCCGATATCGAGATCTACCTGAAAGACGCCGAGCGCGACGCCGTGGCCCAGTGGCTGGGTGCAGCCCTGGGGCCTTGCAGCGACTGGCAGCAGAAAGGCCAGACCTTCAAGTGCAAGGCCGGCGAGGTACCGGTGACCTGGCTGCCCAAGGCGGTGGGCAAATGGCACAGCCTGTACCTGGAAAGCGACGCCACGCCCTGGGCCGACGACCTCGCCTGCGCCCGCGCCGCCTACGCCGCCCTTGGCGTACAGGTTCGCTGCGCACCCGGCACCTGGGTCGAAGATGAAAGCGATGAAGAGGCCGACCGCTGGATCAAGGTCGATGCCGATGGCGAGACCGAGATCGTCTGGCGCACCGAATGAACGCGGCCGCCCGGCGGCCTGCTGATGCCCCTCGCCCATTCATGGGAGAAGGTGCCCGAAGGGCGGGATAGGCTCAGGCGCCCCACGCTATGGGACCTTGCATCACCCCCGTAGCCCGGATGCAATCCGGGACCAGAGCGACGCATTCATAAAGCGCATATACAGCGTTCAAGTTCCGCTGCGGCCACGATAAAGATCAAAGGGTTAGATTCGGCTAGCCCTTTGTCGTTTCGGAGTGACCACGCAGGTGCTTGCTGTAACGCACCCCGCAACTCGCTCCCGACGAACCATCCCCGCCACGACTATTACTACGTAGATCAGTGGACCGTCACCCATAGCGAGGCCACTTACAAGCGGTTGGCGGCGCTGCCATAAACCTTGCTGCGCTCTCGCTTGCCCACAGCGATCATCGTCACAACCAAGCGGCTGTCGATCACTTCATAGACCAGGCGATAACCGATGGAGCGCAGCTTGATCTTGTAGCAGTTGGGCATATCCCGCAGCTTGTCCGCCTCGACTCGGGGATTCTCAAGGCGCTCCTTGAGCTTCCTGGCGAACTGCAATTGGATGGTGCTGCCCAGCTTGCCCCACTCCTTCAGTGCCTGGGCGTTGAACTCCAGGGCGTACTCAGTCGGCTCCGCCGGCTTGCGCGATGAGATCATCGATATCTACTCGCACAGTGGGTTCACCACGTCGCTCGCGCACCACTTCGGCCAGGCGGGCATCGTCGATCATCTCCAGCATGGCTTCGTATAGCGCTGGAGGCACAGCATAGAAGGCTGGTTCATTGCGATTGAGGATCACGACGGTTTCACCACCGCCTTCGCGGATGGTGCCCATCGGGTCTTTCTTGAGGTCGGTCACCGATGCTGCAACATCGGCCAATACGGCATAAGTCATGGGTCTCTCCCTGCTTTCCTGGAAAGCACGGCAGAGCATAGCTCTTTTTAGAGTGCTTTTAAAAGCACTCTTATGGCTGACCCGCCCTGCAAGAGTTGCTATCCCCAGATGAGGCACTTGTTACGATTGGCCATGTCAGGCCGCTGGCGTGTGGCACTGGAGTCCTTGTATCTACTGGCTTCCAGCCTCGGCCAAGGGAGGTGGTGCTATTTCCCGAGTCGAGCTCAGGCTGGCGGGAATCCGGCCTACCCCAGAAACGAAAAGGCCCGTCGATGACGGGCCTTTGCATTGGAGTCTGGGCTCAGACCGCAGAGACGTCTTCCGCTTGCAGGCCTTTCTGGCCCTGGGTCACACCGAACTCGACCTTCTGGCCTTCGACCAGGGTGCGGTGACCTTCGCCACGGATGGCGCGGTAGTGAACGAACACGTCCGGGCCGCTTTCGCGCTGAATGAACCCGTAACCCTTGGAATCATTGAACCATTTGACGGTTCCGGTCTCACGATCTGCCATTACCAACTTCTCCAAACTCGCTATGTTTTTATTGTCCCGAAGGCGCTTTGACGGCTCGGTAAAAACGTTCTTCTCAGCGTTCGCCAACCCCGGCAATTCGAGCATGGAGCAGGTCAAGCGAGTAGCGTTCTTGCTGCAGCCGAAGGCCGAGTATAAAGCATGAACTGTGACTGAAAAGTACTTTTTTGGAACCGCCCCGCCACCTGGAAAAATGCGCTGTTCAGAGCGTTTTTGTCAGCTTTTGGCCAGCAGATCGCGCAACTTCTTCATCAACCGCTGCGCCTGGTCGGCGTCGAGGCGATAGGCCCAGTCAGGCCGCGCGCTGACTTCCTCCACCTTGAAACCTTCCCGCGCCCCCAGCGTCAGCCAGTACTGTTCTCCCTGCCGGTACAGGGCGCCGGCGAGCTTCTGCCCTCCGAAGCCACTGAGGCTGAAGCGCAGCACCGGCGGCTGTTTGAAGCCCACCTGGTCGAGCGGCGCAGCATCAGCGAACTGCAGGCTGGAGAACAGCGTCGCCACGCTGTTGGCCGCGCCCTCGAAAGCGAGCTTCTGCGTTCCGGCCAGTTGCTCGACGGCAAAGTTGTACTGCTTGGCATCGGCCCGGTTCAGGGTGAGCACCTCGCCGTCGGCATGGCGCAGCTCGATGCGCTGGATATCGGTGTAGGGAATGTCACTGATGCGCCGATCCAGCCAGTCCAGCTCGCGCGGCGGTACGTTCAGCTGGCGATCGATCAACCAGACCTGGTCCTCTCCAGCCAGGCGCACCAGTTGCCCGGCGCCTTGCTGGGCTGCCTTGCCCAGGCGCAGGCCGAGGTCGGGGTGGCCGTCGAACTGCAGTTTCAGGCGCAGTGCCTGCTCACCCTCCGCGCCTTGCTCGGCCAGGCCCAGGCGCGCGTGCCACTGCGCATTGGCGGTCTTGGCCTCCACCTTCCGCGCCTCGCGCAGCGCCCGCAGCAGGTCGGCCAGTACCTGCCTTGCCGCCGGGTAGTCGGCCTTCGCCGGCACCACCCAGTCCTCGCCGTGACGCTCGATGCGCACCGGAGGCTGGCCCGGCGCCTCGATGTCCAGCGCCTGCAGGCTGCCCAGGTAGTCCTGCTGCGCGGCCAGCCATGGTGCCTGTTCGACCGGCGCGGCGGCCTGCTGCTGGTCATGCCGCAGCGCCAGATAGCCCAGCGCGCAGAGCAGCGCGATGACGAGCAATGCGCTCAGACCTTTCTTTCCCATGAAACCCTTCCCCCTTGAATGAGATGGAGCCGCGTGGAGCGCACCGATGCCTCAGAGGCGGTGCGCCCGGCGCGCCCTTGCGGAAACCTGTCGCTTGCTGGCGGCGCTGCCCCCGGATCGCAGACGGGCCACGAAACCCTCGACGTGGGGTGGATGCCGCTTCCTGCATCCACCACAGCGGTGGATCGGTGAAGCGTGATCCACCCTACGTATCACCCCGGATCG
>NZ_SUKD01000001.1:0-215375 GCF_013357275.1 Pseudomonas sp. BMW13
CGGCGACCAGCTGATCCACCAGGCCCAGTAGAACGCCGTCCAGCCCTGGCTGAAGTTGGCGTCCTCGCGCCCGACCGGATTGGACAGCGCCGGCAGGTACTGCAGGTAGGCACCGAGGTTCTTGAAGAAGTCGGTGAAGATCACCAGGGTCGGCCCGGCGATGATGACGAACAGCAACAGGGCCATGGCCAGGGCCATGTTGATCTCCGACAGGCGCTTGACCCCCTTGTCCAGGCCGGCGACGACCGAGGCCAGGGCGATCATGGTGATGGCGATGATCAGCAGCACCTTGGTGGTGTCCGTGGCCGGAATGCCGAACAGGTACTCCACCCCGGCAGCCGCCTGCTCGGCCCCCAGGCCCAGCGAAGTGACCAGGCCGAACAGGGTGGCGAACACCGCGAGGATGTCGACGATGTGCCCCGGCCAACCCCACACGCGCTCACCGAGGATCGGGTAGAAGATCGAACGGATCGACAGCGGCAGGCCCTTGTTGAACGAGAACAGCGCCAGGGCCAGGGCGACGATGGCGTAGATCGCCCAGGGGTGCAGGCCCCAGTGGAAGATGGTCGCGGCCATGCCCAGGCGCACCGCTTCCTCGGCGTTGCCTTCGGCCCCGCCCAGCGGTGCCCAGTCAGTGCGCACGCCGTCTTCACCCACGGTGATGCCGGCGATCGACGAGCTGTAGTGCGACATGGGTTCGGACACGCCGTAGAACATCAGGCCGATGCCCATGCCGGCGGCGAACAGCATGGAGAACCAGCCCATGTAGGTGTAGTCGGGGGTCGCTTCCTTGCCACCGATACGTACCTTGCCCAATGGCGAGACGATCAGCGCGAGGCAGAGCAGGACGAAGATGTTGGCGGCACCGATGAAGAACCAGGCCATGTGGTGGGTGAGCCAGTCGCGCACGCCGCTGAACAGCGGTTCGATCTGGTTCTGCAGAGCCAGGGCCAGGATCACGAAAATCACCGCGACCAGCGCGGAGATGGTGAAGACCTTGCCATGGATGTCGAGGGCGAAGACGAACTGCCCTTTGATGTTGTCCTGACCGATGACGTAATCGGTGTCGATCAGGTTGGCTTCACCGGTCGGTGCCGGGATGCCCTCGTGGGTTTCCGCTGCGGGTGGCGGGGTCATGTCATGCGAAGGGACGTTTCCCATACGTGGCGTGCTCCTTGATGCGTTTGACTCGCTAGACGAGCGTGAACAGGACGGATGCCCTCCTCCAATTAAAGACGACCCACACTCGGGTCGAACGGGAAAGGGTAACACATGAATTCCGCTCACTCAGAATCCAAGACACGTGAAAGCCTCGAATAATTCCCCGGAAGCTGGCCATCTGCCTGGCACTGCCATTCCCCGGATGGCCATGGCAGGATGACCATCGAACGCTGCGTAACCCCCGTGGTCAGCTGCACACAGCCCGTGCAAAGGAAGACCCTGCATGCCTGCGGATTTCGGCATTCCCCACCTGTTCGCCTACCTGATCGCCAGCATCCACGCCCTCGGTGTGCTGGCCGCGATCCATGCCGTGCTGACCGTACGTACCGCCCAGGGCGCCCTGGCCTGGGGACTGTCGCTGTTCTTCATGCCCTACCTGACGTTGCTGCCGTACCTGGTGTTCGGCCGCAGCCGCTTCGACGCCTACGTCAAGGCACGCCGCCAGGCCGACAGGGAAATGCACCTGGCCATGGCCGAGCAGGACTGGCGGCCCTGGGTCGAGGAAGCCAAGGCGGCGCACCTGTCGCCCGCCTATGCACGCCTGCGGGCCCTGCCGCGCCTGTCGCACCTGCCCGGCCTGACCGGCAACCGGGTGCAGTTGCTGATCGACGGCGAAGCCACCTTCGCGGCGATGCTCGATGCGCTGGCCGGCGCCCGGCAGGTGATCCTGCTGCAGTTCTTCATCATCCGTGACGACAGCCTCGGTCGCCGCCTGCATGACATCCTGCTCGAGCGCGCCGCAGCCGGGGTGCAGGTGCACGTGCTGTACGACGGCGTCGGCAGCCATGCGCTATCCGGCGCCTTCATCGACCGGCTGCGCCGGGGTGGCGTCCAGGTGCACGCCTTCCCCACCCGCTCCGGCCTGTTCAATCGCTTCCAGCTGAACTTCCGCAACCACCGCAAGATCGTCGTGGTCGATGGCGAGATCGGCTTTCTCGGCGGCCTCAATGTCGGCGTCGAATACCTCGGGCAGAAGCCGCCGCTGGCGCCCTGGCGCGACACCCACGTGGAAGTGCGCGGGCCGGTGGTGGCCAGCCTGCAGGAGGCCTTCGCCGAAGACTGGTACTGGGCCTGCCAGAAGCTGCCGCCGCTGCTGATGCCGAGCAAGCAGGACGAACCCGGCGTGCTCTGCCAGGTGATCGCCAGCGGTCCGGCCGACGCCCAGGAAACCTGCTCGCTGATGTTCGTCGAGGCGATCCACGCCGCGCGCGAACGCGTGTGGCTGAGCAGCCCGTATTTCGTCCCCGACGAAGCCCTGTTCGCCGCCCTGCGCCTGGCCGTGATGCGCGGGGTGGACGTGCGCCTGCTGCTGCCGGCGCGCCCCGACCACCGTATCGTCTATGCCGCGTCCAGCCTGTACGCCTTCGAGGCGCTGCGCGCCGGGGTGCGCGTGTTGCGCTACCAGCCGGGCTTCCTGCACCAGAAGGCGCTGCTGATCGACCACGACGCCTGCGTGCTGGGCAGCGCCAACCTGGACAACCGCTCCTTCCGCCTGAATTTCGAAGCCAGCCTGCTGATAGTCGACGAAGGCTTCAACGCCGAGGTCGCCCGGATGCTGGAGGCGGATTTCAGCCGCTCGCGCGAGCTGGTCAATGCCGACCGCCGCAACCTGCACCGCCTGCAGCAACTGGGCATGCGCGTGGCGCGGCTGATCTCGCCCATCCTCTGAGAAGCCTGAAACCTGCCCGTTCACTGCAATATCGCGCACTTTCGCCACCCCGGGCGCCTGCCGGCGCGACTTTGAACAGGCTTCGCGGCACGACTATGGTTATGGAGTCTGCCGCCCTTGGCACTGCCCCATGAAGACGCGCCTCGCCCAGCTGTTCTGCCTCTGCCTGCTCGCCCTGCCCTGCCTGGCGCAGGAGGTGATTCGTGTCGGCGTGGAACTGCAGCCCTACCAGCCCTATTCCGACGTGGAGAACGGCGAATACCGAGGCTATGCCCGCGACCTGCTGGATGCCTTTGCCGCCGAGCACGGCTACCGCTTCGTCTACGTGCCGCTGCCGGTGAGGCGCCTGCTGGGGGATTTCCTCGGCGGGCGGGTCGACCTGAAGTTCCCCGACCACCCGCAGTGGAACGCCGACCAGAAGGCCGGCCACGCCATCCACTACAGCCGCCCGGCGGCGCCCTATGTCGACGGCATCCTGGTCAAGCCGCAGCAGCTCGGCCAGGGCGTGGCGCGTATCCGCCTGCTCGGCACGCAGAACGGTTTCACCCCCTGGCCGTACCTGACGGAGATCCACGCCGGACGTATCAAGCTGATCCAGGCCAACCAGATCGAGTCGCTGCTGCTCATGGCCATCAATGACCGGGTCGACGCGGTCTACCTCAACCCCCGCGTGGTGGCCCACCAGCTGCGCCTGATGGACCTGGCGGAGCAGGCGCTGGTGCTCGACCCGCAGCTGCCGCACGTGGAAGACCACTACTACCTGTCGAGCATCCGCTACCCGCAGGTGATCGAGGCCTTCAACCGCTTCCTGGAGGAGCGCAGCGAACAGGTCGAGGCCATTCGCCTGCGCCACGGCCTGTGAAATCTAGCGCTTGAGCACGGCACAGTCCGCGCCGACCCAGCGCGCCCGGCTCTCCATGCTGCTCGGCTGGCCGTTGTAGGTACCGCTGACCTGGGTGGTGAATTCCTTGTCGCTGACGAAACGCGTCTCCCCTTCGCCCTGGGCATCCGGGCAGGTGAAGCGAAACTTCCACAGCGTCGCGCTGCGTTCGAGGACCTCGTTGCGGCAACCGGACTCGGGGTCGTGCAGGGGAATGTCCTGGGCCTTGATCTGCTCGGCGGTGAGGCACATCTGCACACCACCCGCGCCGAGCCTGATGCCCTGTTCGGCCAGCATGTTCTCCATCATCTGGCGCTGCTCCGGCGGCAGGTTCTGCAACTGCGCCAGCATCTCCTCCATCGCCGGCATGGCCTGGCCGCCGACCTGCATGTTGTGCGAGCTGACCTCCCAGACGCCGGGCTGGATATCCAGCGCGCTGGCCAGGGTCGGTGACAGGCAGAGGGCGAACGGCAGGGCGGAGCGAAAGACAGGGTGCATGACGGGTCTCCTCGAACGGGGCATTGCTCAAGCGTAGCCGCAGACGAACAAAACCCCCACCGGCTTGCGCCGCATGGGGGTTTCCTTCTTTTTCAGCCGGCACTTGTGGCGCCGGGAGCATGGGTCCGATCGGGCGAACCTAGCCTGCGTCAGGCGCAGGGGAGCTCAGCTCGCAGCTCCAGAGTTCCAACGCCGGCTGGCTCGCTTTTGGCGGGCCG
This sequence comes from Pseudomonas sp. BMW13, assembly GCF_013357275.1. NCBI lineage: Bacteria > Pseudomonadati > Pseudomonadota > Gammaproteobacteria > Pseudomonadales > Pseudomonadaceae > Pseudomonas > Pseudomonas sp. BMW13. Next base: position 4,487 of record NZ_SUKD01000001.1, read on the forward strand.
AGCCAGTCGCTCATCGGGCGACAACGCTGGTCAATACACAGTTGGTAATCCCCGGCTTCGGGCGTACGCCCGACTCGCAGGGGTTGCAAAGGCGGTAGCTGACGCTGGTAGTGCCAGCTGCCATTGCGCAGTTCGGCGCCGTCGGGAATTTCCATCCCGGCGCCGGAACCCTTGACCCGCGCCTCGCCGAGGAGCAGGCCCTCGGCGGTGACGCGGTAATCCTCTTCCCAGCGGATCTTCTCGATGGTGTGGGTCCAGGCCAGGGTGAACTCGGCGGTGGGCAGCTCCGCCCACACCGCCCCGGCCAGTCCCAGACAGAGACCGATCACGCCGCCGCCACCTCGGCGCGACGCGCGCGCCAGAAGTGCTGGCCGATGAACAGCGCGCTGAGGGCGAAGCCCAGCTCATCGCTGATCGGCGTGGCGAGAATCAGGCTGGTGCCCGCCGCCAGGCCCAGGATGCGCTCCCACCAGCTCAGCTTGGCCTGCAGGAAGCCGGTGAACACCACGCCCCAGATGCCGATGGCCAGCGCGGCCTTGAACACCACGTAGAAGGTGGCCAGCAGGCTGTCGCCCTGCAGCATCAGCGCCGGCGAGTAGACCGCCATGTACGGCACGACGAAGCCGGCGATGGCGATGCGCACCGCCCACAGGCTGATCTTCAGGCCACGCTCCTTGGCGATCGGCGCGGCCGCGAAGCAGGCCAGCGCCACCGGCGGCGTGAGGTCGGCCATGATGCCGAAGTAGAAGACGAACATGTGCGAGACGATCAGCGGTACGCCGAGGTCGAGCAGCGCCGGGGCGGCGATCGAGCTGGTGATGATGTAGTTGGGGATGGTCGGAATGCCCATGCCCAGCACCAGGCAGGTGAGCATGGTCAGCACCAGCGACAGGAACAGGTTGTCCTGGCCGATGGCGAGGATGTAGCCGGCGAAGGTCGACGCCACGCCGGTCAGCGACACCACGCCGATGATCACCCCGACCAGGGCGCAGGCGATACCGACCGGCACCGCATGGCGAGCGCCCTCGACCAGCGCGTGCAGGCACAGGGTCAGGGTGTCGCGACCGCCCTTGACGAACCAGCACACCGCCACCAGCACGGCGATGACACCGAACACCACGCCGATCCCCAGCTGGAAGAAGCCGGCGCAGAGCACGCCCAGGGCGATCCAGAAGGCGAAGCGCATGATCTTGGACGACACCTGCAGGATGATCGCCGAGCCGAGGATGACCATGGCGGTCAGCGCCAGGCCGACGGTGCCGGAGAACAGCGGCGTGCGCCCGGAGAACAGCAGGTAGATGAGGATGAACAGCGGGATCAGCAGGAACCAGCGCTCACGTACGGACTTCCACGGGTTCGGGCATTCGTCCTTGGGCAGACCGCGCAGGTTGGCACGCTTGGCCTCCAGGTGAACCATCCAGAACACCGAGCCGAAGTACAGCAGCGCCGGGATCAGCGCGGCCTTGGCCACCTCGAAGAACGGCACGTTGATGGTCTCGGCCATGATGAAGGCCACGGCGCCCATGATCGGCGGCATGATCTGGCTGCCCATCGACGAGGTGGCCTCGACACCACCGGCGAAGGCCGGGCGGTAGCCGAAGCGCTTCATCAGCGGGATGGTGAACTGGCCGGTGGTGACCACGTTGGCCACGCCGGAACCGGTGATGGTGCCCATCAGCGCGGACGACACCACCGAGACCTTGGCCGGGCCGCCGACCTTGTGACCGAACAGGCCCATGGCGAAGTCGGTGAACAGCTTGATCATCCCGGCCTGCTCGAGGAAGGCGCCGAACAGGATGAACAGGAAGATGTAGGTGGCCGAGACGTAGGTCGGCGTGCCGTACAGGCCTTCGGTGCCGAACGACAGCTGGTTGACCAGCTGATCGATGCCATAGCCGCGGTGCACCAGGTCGCCCGGCAGGTACTGGCCGAGCATGCCGTAGGCCAGGAACAGCGCGCAGATGATCGGCAGGGCGATGCCCATGACCCGGCGCGCGGCTTCGAACACCAGCACCACCAGGGTCAGGCCGATGACCATGTCGGCGCTGGTCAGGTCACCCGAACGCTGGATCAGGTCCGCCTCGAAGTACCACTGGTAGATGGCCGTGGCCATGCCGGCCAGGCCCAGCAGCCAGGCCAGCGGCTGCCACGGACGGCCCTTGCCCAGCGCCGGGTAGCTGATGAACACCAGCAGCAGCAGGAAGCCCACGTGCACCGCACGCAGCACCTGGGTCGACACCGGGTGGAACGCCGCCGTGACGATCTGGAAGATGGAAAACAGCAGCGCGACGGCGAAGAGCGCCTTCGGCCAGTCGGACGGACTGGCGGACAGGCCGTTGTTCTGTTCACTCATGGAGTGCAAACCTCATGACTACTTCGATACGGGGCAGAGTCGCCAACAAAACCCACCGTCCATGAACGCCGGTTTTATTCGCGATTCTGTAGCAGGAGCCACGGCGCGCACGCCGTGGCCCAGGCCGTGATTACAGCGCGCCGACTTCTTTGTAGTAGCGCTCGGCACCCGGATGCAGCGGGATCGGCAGGTTCTTGGTAGCGGTTTCCAGCTTGATGTCCTTGGCCGCGGAGTGGGCGGTGCCCAGGCGGTCGAGGTTGTCGAACATCAGTTTGGTCATCTGGTAGGCCACGTCATCGGAGACGCCTTCGTGGCTGACCAGGATGTTGGTGATGGCCACGGTGGGCACGTCAGCGTCCTGACCGTCGTAGGTGCCGGCCGGGATGGTGGCGGCCTGGTAGGCAGCGTTGTCGATCTTCGCGGTCACGTCGGCCGGGATGGAGACGAAGCTGATCTTCATGGTCGAGGCCAGGTCGCGGATGGCGGCCATGCCCAGACCGGACGACTGCAGGGTGGCGTCCAGCTGGCGGTTCTTGATCAGCTCGACCGACTCGGCGTACGGCAGGAATTCAACCTTGCCCATGTCCTCGTAGCTCAGGCCGGCGGCCTTGAAGATGGCGCGGGCATTCAGCTCGGTGCCGGACTTCGGCGCACCGACGGAGATGCGCTTGCCCTTGAGGTCTTCCAGGCTCTTGATGCCGGATTCGGCGTTGGCCACGATCTGGATGTAGTTCGGGTAGGTGCCGGCGATGGCCCGCAGCTTCTTCAGCGGCGCCTTGAAGCCCGCGTCTTCCACGCCGTTCCAGGCATCGGCTACCGAGTCACCGAGAGCGAAGGCCAGTTCGCCACGACCCGCCTGCAGCAGGTTGAGGTTTTCCACCGAGGCCTTGGTCGCCTGGACCGAGGTCTTGGAGCCTTCGATGCCATTGGTGTACAGCTGCGACAGGGCGACGCCGATCGGGTAGTACACACCACTGGTACCGCCAGTGAGCACGTTGATGAAGGTCGGCGCAGCGAGCACGGCGGTGCTGGCAGTGATGGCCGCGGCAGCGGCGAACAGGCTGATTTTCTTGGTCAGTCGCATGGAAGTATCTCCGTCGTTGTTATGGCTTTATGCAGAGTTTCACTCTAGACGACGCCGGCCTGGCGTCATCGGCGGTGCGCGATCAGCAGCGCAGGGTGCAGCGTTGGACAAGAGCCGCGGCGAGCGCGGTGCGGAGGCGGCCCATGCTGAACAGCGCGTGCAGCAGGGTACGGGGGGCGTGGCAGTTCATGGGCTGACCTCTTGTCGTTGTTATGGTCGCCACGTCGGCAGGATGCGGCGCGGCTGCCATGGCTATAGCAGATGCCGTGCCAGGGCGCGAAAGGCCCGAGGTAGAGGGGTTCTATCCAGCGACCAGACGGTCACTGAGCGAGAAACCGCCGACACCTGTGACGGGGTCGGCAGAAATCCGCTTATCGCGTGAACCTGAATGAAGGGCCCGGTCGGATCAGGCTGTTTCCACGGCTTGCCCCGGGCCAGGCGGCCAGCCACATCGCCAGCGCCGCTGTCACTCCTCGCCGCCGGGCAGGTAGTCACCGCGCGACAGGCCGTGGCGCTGCATCTTCTCGTTGAGGGTGCGCCGCGGCAGCTGCAGCATCTCCATCACCGCCGTGATGTTGCCCTGGCAGTGCAGCAGGGCGTTGTGCAGGCATTGCGCCTCGAAGGCCTCCATCTGCTGCGCCAGCGCCTGGCCGGCGAAACGCTCCGCCGGGGGCGGGCTGGACAGGCCCAGGGCATGGCGCTCGGCGGCGTTGATCAGCTCGCGCACGTTGCCCGGCCAGTCATGCCCGAGCAGACGCGCCAGCTCGCTGGGCGCCAGCGGCGGCGCCTCGCGGCCGTGGCGACGGGCCGCCTCCTGGGCGAAATGCTCGAACAGCAGCGGGATGTCCTCGCGCCGTTCGCGCAGCGGCGGGATATGCAGGGTGGCCACGTTGAGGCGGTACACCAGGTCCTCGCGGAAGCGGCCTGCCTTGACCTCGTCGAGCAGGTCCGGCTTGGCCGCGCTGATCACCCGCAAGTCGACCTGGATGCTCTTGTTCGAGCCCAGGCGTTCCAGGGTCTTTTCCTGCAGCACGCGCAGCAGCTTGACCTGCTGCGCCAGCGGCAGGCTCTCCACCTCGTCGAGGAACAGGGTGCCGCCGTCGGCATGCTCGATGCGACCGATGCGCTTGGCCTGCGCGCCGGTGAAGGCGCCGCTCTCATGGCCGAACAGCTCGCTCTCGAAGATGGTCTCGGGGATCGCCGCGCAGTTCAGCGCAGCGAAGGCCTTGCCGGCGCGCGGGCTGAAATCGTGCAGGCAGCGCGCCACGCGCTCCTTGCCGCTGCCGGTTTCACCACGGATCAGCACGTTGACCGAGGTGCCAGCCAGCTCGAGGATCTGCCGGCGCAGGTTTTCCATCGAGCGCGACATGCCGATCAGCTGGCTCTCGATGCGCCCCTTGTCGGCGACCTGCTGGCGCAGCTGGCGGTTCTCGCAGACCAGCCGGCGCTTGTCCAGGGCACGCCGCACGCTGTCGAGCAGGCGTTCGGGGGTGAAGGGTTTCTCGATGAAGTCATAGGCACCCTGGCGCAACGCCTGCACCGCCATCGGCACATCGCCATGGCCGGTGACCAGGATCACCGGCAGGTCGGTGTCCACCTGCAGCAGCCTGTCGAGCAGTTGCAGGCCGTCACTGCCGGGCATGCGCACGTCGCTGACGACGATACCGGGAAAGTCACGGTCGACCAGGGCCAGGGCCTCGGCCGCGCTGGCACAGGTGCGCACCGTGAAGCCGGACAGCTCCAGCCACTGCTGGACCGCCTCGCGAATCGCCGCTTCGTCGTCGACCACTATGACCTGAGCGCTCATGACACCTCCTGAGGAAAACGGCAGGCAGTGTAGCCCGGAAGCGATCTCCTGAGACCATCCACAGCGTCAGGAGAAGAACCCGCAGGAGCGGCGTTGGCCAGCGGCCGTTCGCGGCTGAAGCCGCTCCTACGAAGGCTCGTCGCAGGGTGAATGACGCCTCACCCACAGGTATCAGGGTGCGCTCGGCAGCTTCAGGGTGAACACCGCGCCGCGCTCGCCGTTGTGCGCCTCGAGCATGCCGCCGAGGTCGCGGACGATACCGTAGGACACCGCCAGCCCGAGCCCCAGGCCCTGGCCCACCGGCTTGGTGGTGAAGAAGGGTTCGAAGACTCGGCCGAGGGCCTCTTCGGCGATACCGCCGCCACTGTCCTCGACGCTCAGCACACAGGCGGCGCCGTCACGGAAGATGCGTACCAGGAGGATGCGCGAATCGCTGTCGAGCATGGCGTCGAGGGCGTTGTGCAGCAGGTTGAGTATCACCTGCTCGATGCGGATGGCGTCCCCGAGCACTTCGGCCTCGCCGTCGACCTGGGTGCGCAGCTCCACCTGCTCGCTGCGCATGCGCGGCGCCAGCAGTTGCAGGGCCTGCTCCAGCACGTCGCCGAGGCACAGGCGCTCGCTGAGACCGGCCGGCGTCTTGCGCGCGAAGGTCTTCAGGTGACCGGTCAGCGCGGCCATGCGCTGCAACAGGCCATCGATGCGTTGCAGGCCCTCGTGCACCGCTTCCGGCCGACCGCTGTCGAGCAACAGGCGCAGGCTGCCGAGCTGCATCTGCAGGGCGGTCAGCGGCTGGTTGATCTCGTGCGCCAGGGCGGCCGACATCTGCCCCAGTGCGGCCATCTTGGCGGCATGCACCAGGCCGTCCTGGGCTTCGCGCAGCTCGGCGGTGCGCAGCGCCACCTCACGTTCCAGGCGCTCGCGGATACCGGCCTGCAGGCGCTGGTTCTTGCGCCGCTGGGCGAGGAACAGCAGGAGGAAGGCCAGCGTCATCCACACCCCGGCGGCGGCCAGGCGGTAGCTGCGGATGCTGTCGGCCAGCCCCGCCGGCTCGCTGAGCAGGTGCAGGGTCCAGCCCTCGTCGGGCATGACCAGGCGTTGCCAGAGGTAATCGTGATTGCCATCGGGGCCGTCGACACGCGCCCAGTCGGCCTCGTCGTCGATACGTCGGTACACCCGATGCGTCAGCGGTTGCAGCGCCTGCTCGGCGTAGCGGCGCACCTCCACCAGCTCGGCGCGCGCCTGCTCGTCCAGCGGCTGCAACGCGCGGAAGCGCCAGGCCGGCTTGTTGCTGAGGATCACCACCTGGTAGCCATCGGCGACCAGCAGCACGCCGGGCTGCCCGACCCACTCGCGCTGCAGGTCCTCCAGCTCCAGCTTGACCACCAGCACGCCGAGCAGCTCGCCGTCGTCGCCGCGCACCACATGGGACAGGAAGTAGCCGGGAATCCCGGTGGTCACGCCCACCGCGAAGTAACGCGCGCCGCCGTTGCGCACGGCGTTCTGGAAATACGGGCGGAAGGCGTAGTTGTTGCCGACGAAGCTGCTCCAGTCGCGCCAGTTGCTGGCCACCAGGGTTTCCCCACGGGCATCGAGCAGGTACAGCACGGTGGAGCCGGCAGCGGCGTTCAGGCGCTCCAGCCGCTGATTCAGCGCCAGGCGCAACTGGCGGTCGTGGGGCGCGCGCAACAGGCTGCGGATGTCGCTGTCCAGCGCCAGCACTTCGGGCACCGAGCTGAAGCGCTCGACCAGCGTGCGGATGGACTGGGCGTAGAGCTGCAGCTGGCCACGGGCTTCGGCGCTGCGCTCGTCCCAGGCCCGTCGTTCGGCGTAGCGCCCGCCCAGCCAGACGCTCAGCAGCAGGCCGACGAGAATCGCCAGAACGGTGAACAGAACACGGTAGCGATGGCGCTGCGGCAAAGGCATGGGACGGCTCGCGGGATCGACACGCGGGCCATTTTACTGCATCGGGCGTGCAGATCGGCGCACGTCCTGGGCAGATCGTGGCGCCCTTCGACGTGCGGCGCGCAGGGTCATCCCTCCTGGGCGGATGACGTGGCTGACTAGCGGCGCCTGAGCAGGGCCACGAAGAACACCCCGCCGATGGCCGCGGTGACGATGCCGATGGGCAGGTCCTGCGGCGCCAGCCAGGTGCGCGCGGCGACATCGACCCAGACCAGGAACAGCGCGCCGAGCAGCGCCGCCACCGGCAGCACGCGGCGGTGCTCGGCACCGACCAAAAAGCGCGCCACATGCGGCAGCATCAGCCCGACGAAACCGATGGCACCGGACAGCGACACCAGCACGCCGGTGAGCAGGGACGCCACCACGAACACCAGCAGCCGTACACGGCGCGGCTCCAGGCCCAGGCTCACCGCGCTCTGCTCGCCGGCCATCAGGCCGTTCAGCGCGCGGGCCAGCCCCAGCAGCACCAGCAACGCCAGGGCCAGGCACAGCGTCGGCAGCCAGAGCAGCTCCCAGCGCGCCAGGCCAAGGCCGCCGAGCATCCAGAACAGCACCGAACTGGCTGCATGCGGGTTGCCCAGGTAGAGCAGCAGGTTGCTCGCCGCCATCATCACGAAGGACACCGCCACCCCCGCCAGCAGCAGGCGGTCGCTGTGCAGACGCCCGCCACGATTGGCGATCAGCAGCACCAGCAGCATGCTCGCCAGCGCGCCGACGAAGGCGGCCAGCGGCAGGCTCAGGACGCCGGCGAATTCACCCAGGTAGAGCACCACCACCACCGCACCGAACGCCGCTCCCGAGCTGACCCCGAGCAGGTGCGGGTCGGCCAGCGGGTTGCGGGTGACCGCCTGCAGCACGGTACCGACCAGGGCCAGCCCGGCGCCGACCAGCGCGCCGAGCAGGACTCGCGGCGCGCGCAGTTGCCAGACGATGCTGTCCTGGCCGACGCTGATCGCCTGCTCGGGCTGGATGCCGAACAGGTGCCGGCCGAGAATCGCCAGCACGCGCTCGAGCGGCACCTGCGCCGACCCGAACGCCAGCGACACGGCGCACGACAGCAGCAACAGCAGCGCCAGCACCAGCAGCAACAGGCGCAGGCGCGTCACGGTGCGAAGGCCTCGGGATGCAGCGCGGCGGCCAGGGTCTCGATGGCGGCGGCGTTGTCCAGGCTCGGCGTCACCGCCAGGTAGGGCAGCACCACGAAGTGCTGCTGGCGGATCGCGCTGACGCCCTGCAGGGCCGGATGCTGCATGAGGAAGTCGCGCTTCTGCGCCGCGCTGCGCTCGCCATAGTCAACGATCAGGATCCATTGCGGGTCCTGCTCGACCACGGCCTCCCAGCCGACCTGCATCCAGTTGCCGGCGACCCCGTCCATCACGTTGCGCCCGCCAGCGGCGTCGATCAGCGACTGCGGCATGCCCAGTCGCCCGGCGCTGAAGGGTACGTCCTCGCCGCTGTCGTAGACGAACACGCGCGGCCGTTGCGGCTGCTCGCCGAGACGCGCCTGCACCGCCGCCACCCGCGCCTGCATGCCCTGCACCAGCCCCTCGGCCCGCGCCTCGACGGCGAAGATGCGGCCGAGGTTGCGCAGGTCGCCGTAGACGTCATCGAGGCTGGCAACGCGATTGGGCATGACATGCGCGCAGGACTCGCTCAGCTCGTACACCGGGATGCCGAAGCGCGCCAGGCTGGCCGGGGTCACTTCGCCACCGACGCGCATGCCGTAGTTCCAGCCGGCGAAGAAGAAGTCGGCGTCGGCATCCAGCAGGTTTTCCAGCGAGGGGTAGCGCGGCGCCAGCTCGGGCAGGCCGTCCAGATCGGCCTGCAGTTCGGGCGCCGGCGTCTTCCAGGCGCTGACGCCGCTGTAGCCGACCATGCGCGCCTTCAACCCCAGCTCCAGGAGCATGGCGGTCAGGCTGATGTCATGGCTGACCGCGCGTTGCGGCGGACGCTCGATGCTCACCTGGCGGTCGCAACTGGTCACGGTGACGGCCCAGCTCGGGCTGCTGGCCAACAGCAGCCATGCAGCCGCTGCCACGAGGAACGAAACGCGGCGGCGTGGAAGGCGCCTTGGCGTCGAGGTGAGGCGTGTCATCAGAGGATCCAGGTAATGCGCGGGTAACCCGCCAGTGGATGGGTATCGACCAGGGCCTGCACGCCGAACACCTGCTGCAGCAGTTCGGCGGTGAGCACCTCGGCCGGCGTTCCGACCGCCAGCAGGCGCCCGCGGTCGAGCACGCAGAGACGGTCGCAGAAGGCCGCCGCCAGGTTGAGGTCGTGAAAGCTGGCCAGGGTCGCCAGCCCCAGCGCCTTGATCTGCCGCAGCAGCTCCAGCTGGTAGCGTGGGTCGAGGTGGTTGGTCGGCTCGTCGAGAATCAGCAGCTGCGGTTGCTGCACCAGGGCCCGCGCCAGCAGCGCACGCTGCTTCTCGCCGCCGGACAGGCAGGCGAACGGCTGCTGCGCCAGCTCGCCGAGGCCGACCCGCGCCAGCGCCTCGCTGACCAGGCGCTGGTCCTCGGCATCGTCGCTGTCGAACAGCCCCTTGTGCGGCGTGCGCCCCATGGCCGCCACCTCGTGCACGCGCAGGCCGAAGTCCTGCGGGAACTCCTGCAGCACCACCGCCACACGCTGCGCACACCAGCGCGGCGAGCGCTGCCACAGCGCCTCGCCATCCAGCTCGACGCGGCCGGTGCTGGGCCGCTGGAAGCGATAGGCGCAGCGCAACAGGCTGGTCTTGCCACTGCCGTTGGGGCCGAGCAGGCCAAGCAGCTCGCCGTCAGCGACGTCGAGGTCGATGTCGTCGAGCAACGGTTGCTGCCCGTTGGGCGACCAGGCCAGCTGGCGAATACGCAGGCGTTGCATCAGAAGCTGTAGTCCGCGGTGACGAAGAACGAGCGCGGCGCACCCAGGTACCACTGCTGCCCCGCACTGCTGGCGGTGGTGGCGTACTGGCGGTCGAACAGGTTGTTCAGTTCCAGGCCCAGGCGCACGTCCGGCAGCGCCTGCCAGGCGATGTTGGCGTCGACCACGGTGTAGCCGGGTACCTCGATCTGGTTGGCGGCGTCGGCGTAGCGGGCATCGACATAACGCGCGCCGACACCGACATCCAGGCCAGGCCCCAGCGCCTTGTTCAACCACAGGTTGGCGGTGCGCCGGGGTACGTTGCTCGGACGATTGCCGCTGCGATCGCCACCGCCTTCGACGAAGTCGTCGTACTCGGCGCGGACGAAGGCCGCATTGGCCGATACCTGCCAGCCGCGCCCCAGCGCCAGCTCCAGGCTGGCCTCGAGGCCGTCGGCAGACTGCTGGCCGACCTGCTCGGTGGGCGAGCTGGGGGTCTCGCGGCTGAGCAGCTTCTTCTTGACGATATGGTAAGCAGCCAGCGTCCACTCGCCCTGCCCGTTCCAGAACGCCTGCTTGAGGCCGACCTCGGTCTGCCTGGCCCGGCTCAGGTCGAACTGTTGCTGGCTGGGGCTGAGCGTGAGCAGGTTGTTCACCCCTTCGGTGCTGGTGGCATGCTGGCCGTACAGCGACAGCTCCGGGGTCAGGGCGAACACCAGGCCGGCGCGCCAGTTGCCGCCGCTCAGGCTGCGGTCGACGCGGCTGTCGCCGAGCAGGTCGTCACGCTGGATATGCACCTGATCGCGGCGCACGCCAGTTACCAGGGACAGGCGCTCGCTCAGTTGCGTGCGGTTCTCGGCGAACAGCGAGAACTGCCGGGCCAGGTTGCGCTCGCGCGGGCCGTAGCCCTGCGGATCGTCGCTCTGGTAGCGGCCACCGCCAGAACCCGCCAGCGGCACGCTGTCGCTGAAGCTGCTGGCAAAGTCATGCTGTCGGGCGAAGTGGATTCGGTTGTAGTCCACGCCCACCAGGGTGCGACTGTCGAGACCGAACAGTGAGTGGTCCAGGGTGAAGCTCTGACGGTCGCCGACCTGCTCCTGGGTGTGCTTGATCTCGTAGAAGTCACTGCGCAGCACCAGGTCGCCGGGCTGCCAGCGGTAGGACTCGGCATTGCGCCAGTAGCGCTGGGTCTTGATGTAGTAGAGCTGGTTGCTCGCCGTCAGCGCATCGTTGATGCGCCAGTCGGTCACCAGGCGGGTGATCTGGTCGTTGTAGCGGACCTCGGCGTCGCCGACGTTGTAGTTGTGCTCACGGAGGCTCTCGCGGTAGTGGCCGTTGACCAGCGGGGTGCCGAAGTAGCGCTCGGGGTCCTGGTCGCCATGGTCGTGGGACAGGGTGAAGCTCAGCTCGTCACTCGCCTCCCAGCGCAGCGCGGCGCTGAACGCCAGGCTCTCCGAGTCGCCCCGGTCCACCCAGCCGTTGCTGGCCTGCTGATTGACGTTGAAGCGATAGCTCAGCGCGTCGCTCAGCGAGCCACCGCTGTCCAGCGCCACCTGCCGCCGGTCATCGCTGCCGTAACCGAGGCGCAACTGATTGTGGACCGGGCCGGCGAAGGGTTTCTTCGGCACCACGTTGATCACCGCGCCGGTGGCGCCCTCGCCGTACAGCACCGAAGCCGGGCCGCGCAGCACATCGATACGCTGCACGGACCAGGTGTCCACCGGGAAGGTCACGGTGCCGGCTCCGACGTACTGGCGCGTGCCGTCGTACAGCTGCATGGTCGCGGAATGGCCGGTGAAGCCACGCGCCGACAGCGCGGTGCCGCCGTTACCCGGCGTGCCGATACTGCTGATGCCCGGCGTGCGGGTCACCGCATCCTGCACGCTGCGGTTGTTGCGCCCGCGCACCTCGGCGCCGCTCAGGCTGGTGGTGCTGGCCGGCGTCTGCAGAGCCGACAGCTCGAGCCGCGAACCGGCGCTGGTGGGCGTATTCAGGTCGGTTTCGCCCTCCTCGGCGGCCTTGGCCTGGATGGTCAGCCCGGGCAGGTCGACGGGGTCTTCGCTGGCCACGGCCAGGCCGGCAAACGCCAGGGCGAGTGGCACGGAGCAATACAACAGGGAGTGAGACACGGCAGAACGTCCAGGATTGCGCAGGGAAACCGGCCCGGCGGGGACCTGCACCACCGGCTCGACAGCAGGTGTCGACGCGGATGAGGCAGACCCGAAAGGCATAATGTTATTGTTATAACATAACATTATGCTGTTTCGCAGCCGCTCGCCCGGGCCAGCCGGCCGGCGCAGGAAGTCCTGAGAAAAAAGGTCGTTGAAGCGGAAATGGCGCGCCATGAGTGTTCCATCGCAAAGGAAAAGGCACGGCAATCCGATGGAAATGCGCAACAGCAGACAGGGGCACGAACGCGCCCTACTGGAGTCAACGCCCGCCCACCGCGGGTTGCCAGACAGAGTGACTCCAGGCCGGTCTCCGGGCTTGCGAGGGGCATGAACGCATCGCCTTCCCATGCGCGTGGCGCACAGTGGCGTTTCGATGCGGTCGCTCGCTTACCGTTGCGGGGGCAGCGTCGGACTTCAACCGACTTCCCGTTTCACCTCACGCGCGGCGGCGTGAGACACCTGAAGCGGGGCGGATATGACCATCGCCGCCGCCTCGCGTCAAGGCACCTCGGGCATTGGGCCTGCGTGCAGCGCGCCGAGCCGCTAGACTGCCCCACCCTTTTCCCGGAGACGGCCATGACTCGAATCGCTTACGCCCGCGTCCTGTTCAGCGGGCCGGGCCTGTCCCGTGGCGCACTGACCCAGAGCCTGCGCCAACGTGCCGAAGCCCTGCTCGGCGAGGCCCATCTGCACGACAGCGAGCAGGACCCCGAAGCCTTCTGGCAGGCGGTGGCGGATGCGCCACGGCCGCTGCTGGTGGTCGACCTGGAACCCCGCGCCGATGCCATGCACCGTGACTGGCTGCGCCAGCGCATCGCCGAGCGCGGCAACGGCGAAGCCGTCTTCGTGGTGTGCAGCGCCCTCGAGGACGCCTGGCTGGACGGCCTGGCCGCACTGCTCGAACAGACCGGCCGCCACCTGCCCTGCCAGGACGTACCGGCCCTGCCCGAGCAGCACCCCTGGTCGCAGATTCCGCCGCACAGCCAGCGCCTGCTGCTGTGCAACGGTCCGCGTTGCACGCGCAAGGGCGCCCTCGGCCTGTGGAAAACCCTGCGCCAGCGCCTCAAGGCCGCCGGCCGCCTGGAATGTCCCGGCGGTGTGCACATCACCCGCAGCCAGTGCCAGTTTCCCTGTGACCTGGGCCCGACGGCGAGCCTTTATCCACAGGGCGAGTGGTACGGCGTCAGCGACGAGGCAGCGGTCATCCGCCTGGTGGACGAGCGCCTGGTCGCGGGGCGGGCCGTGCCGGAACTGCGTATCGACCAGCCTGACGACAGTGCGCAGACGCACTGAGCAGAAAGTTTTTTCCACCCCTGTAACGCCAGCGGCAGGTCCGACTCTAGTGAGTTGCCGGGCCTGAACGACGATGCTTCAGCCGGCCTCTCCAATTTCCAGAGGATAAGCGCATGACTATCAAGACCACCGCCGCTGGCGCCGCCATTGCCTTCGCCGCCGCCTCGCTGTTCGCCGGCATGACCGCCAGCGTCGCCTCGGCCGAGGAAGCGACCGTACACTGCTACGGCGTGACCTCCTGCAAAGGCCAGAACGACTGCAAGACCGCCGAGAACGCCTGCAAGGGCCAGGCAGTCTGCAAGGGCCACGGCTTCAAGGTGATGACCAAGGCCGAGTGCTCCGCTGCCGGCGGCACCGTAGGCGCCTAAGAGCCACGAGGGGCGGCCGGTCGGTCGCCCCGTTTTCACCTGCGGAGGCGGCGATGAAAGCAACGACGATGCTCGGCCACGGCCTGGGCCTGCGCAGCGAGTACTACCAGGAAATCCTCGAACGGCGGCCCGCGGTCGACTGGTTCGAGATCATCTCCGAGAATTACATGGTCGATGGCGGCAAGGCGCTGTACTACCTCGACGCCATCGCCGAACACTACCCGCTGGTCATGCACGGCGTATCGCTGTCGATCGGCGGGCCGCACGCGCTGGACCGCGACTACCTGCAGCGCCTGGCGCAACTGGCCAGGCGCGTGCGCCCGGCGTGGATCTCCGACCACCTGTGCTGGAGCCGGGGCAATGCCCACCAGCTGCATGACCTGCTGCCGCTGCCCTACACCGAGGAAAGCCTGCAGCACGTCGCCGCACGCGTGCGCCAGGTGCAGGACGTGCTGGAGCGGCCGCTGGTCCTGGAGAACGTCTCCAGCTACCTGCGCTGCGCCGATGACCAGATGAGCGAATGGCAGTTTCTCTCGGCCCTGTGCGAACTCAGCGGCTGCGAGCTGCTGCTGGATATCAACAACGTCTACGTCAGCGCGCGCAACCATGGTTTCGAGCCGTGGGACTTCATCAGCGCACTGCCGGCCGAGCGCATCCGCCAGTTCCACCTGGCCGGCCACCACGACTACGGCGACTACCTGATCGACACCCACGACCACCCGGTGTGCGACCCGGTCTGGCAGCTGTACCGGCGCACCCTGGCGCACCTGGGCCCGGTTTCCACCCTGCTCGAGCGGGACGACCACCTGCCGCCTCTCGACGAGTTGCTGAGCGAACTGCAGCAGGCGCGGCGCATCGCGCGCGAGGTGCTCGGCGAGGAGGCGGCATGCGCCTGAACGAATGGCAGCGCGAGGTCGAGCGCTACCTGCTCGGCAACCAGTCGACGCCCGATGCCGCCCTCGCCGCCAGCCTGCTCGGCAGCGCCGCACTGAGCGCCGAACAGGGCCTGGCGATCTATCACAACGCCTATCGCGCACGCCTGCTCGAAGCCCTGCAGGGCGACTACGCGGCGATTCACGCCTGGCTCGGCGACGACGACTTCGAGCGCCTCGGCCGCGACTACCTCGACGCCCATCCCTCGGCGCACTTCAGCCTGCGCTGGCTGGGCGCCAACCTGGCCGGCTTCATCGAGCAGCACCTGGTCGCCGAGCAGGCTGCACCGCTGGCCGAACTGGCGCGCCTGGAATGGGCCTTCACCCTGGCCTTCGACGCCCACGATGCAGAACTGCTGCGTGCCGAACACCTGGCGCACCTGGCGGCACAGGACTGGCCGCTGCTGCGCGTGGCGCTGCAACCGAGCGTGCAATGGCTGACCCTGCAGCACAACAGCCTGGAGCTGTGGCGTGCCCTCAAGCACGAGCAGGCATTCCCGGGCAGTCATGCCCTGGAGCACGCCGAGACCTGCCTGATCTGGCGTGAGCAACTGGTCACCCGCTATCGCAGTCTCGACCCCGCGCAAGCGCAGGCCTTGCAGGCCATGGCCTGTGAGGGGCTGAACTTCGCCGAGCTGTGCGACAGCCTGCAGGAACTGGGGGAGCAGGCCCCTGTGCAGGCCGCGCGCTGGCTGCACCAGTGGCTGAGTGACGGCCTGCTGGTGAAGGCGACCTAGCGCGGCAACGCCTCGAACAGCGTCTGCAGGTCGCAGAAACTGCGCGTTGCCGGCGCCGGCTCGGGCCGGCGCAACAGCAGCACAGGCAGACCCAGCTCGCGTGCGACCTGCAGTTTCGGCTCGGTCGCCTGGCTGCCGCTGTTCTTGCTCACCAGCACGTCGCAGCGGATACGGGCGAACAGGGCACGCTCCTCGTCCAGCGAGAAAGGCCCGCGGGCCCCGATGATCTCCGCGCGGGGCGGCGCCGGCTCGCTCTGCAGGCAACGCACCGTCCAGTGCTGGTGCGCAGGAATCTCATGCAGATGCGCCAGCGGCTCGCGCCCGGAGGTGAAGAATGGCCGCTGGAAGGGTGCCAGGGCATGGCTGAGCCCGTCCCAGCCCTCCACTTCGCGCCAGTCGTCGCCGGCCGCAGGTTGCCAACCGGGGCGCCGCAGCGCCCAGCAGGGCACACCGCTGAGCACGGCGGCCCGTGCCGCGTTGGCGCTGATCTGCGCGGCGTAGGGATGGGTCAGGTCCAGCAGCAGTTCGATGCCTTCGGCGGCGATGAACGCGGCCAGCCCGTCGGCACCACCGAAGCCGCCCACCCGCACGCGACAGGGCAGGTCGTCCGGTACCCGGCCCAGGCCGGCCAGGCTGTACAGCGTTTCGGGGCCCAGCTGACGAGCCAGGCGCAGCGCCTCGCTGGTGCCGCCCAGCAGCAGGATGCGCGGCCTCACGGCTTGCGTACCGCCAGCAGGGTGATCGGCAACGCCGCCCGCCAGGTATCGAACCCGCCCAGCGGTTGCGCCTGCGCCACCGTCAGGCGCAGCAGCTCGCCGCCCTGCCGTTCGCGAAAGGCCACCAGCGCCGCCTCGCTCTGGATCGTCACCGCGTTGGCCAGCAGCCGCCCGCCCGGTTTGAGCGCGGCCCAGCACTGTTCCAGCAGCCCCGACACGGTGACGCCGCCGCCGATGAAGATGGCATCCGCTGCCGGCAATCCGTCCAGGGCCTCCGGCGCATGCCCGGCCACCAGCTGCAGAGCGGGCACACCAAGGGCGTCGCGGTTGTGCCGGATATGCGCCTGACGGCCCTCGTTGGCCTCGATGGCGATGGCGCGGCAGGCGGGATGGGCGCGCATCCACTCGATACCAATGGAGCCGCAGCCGGCGCCCACGTCCCACAGCAGCTCGCCGGGCAGCGGCGCCAGGCGCGCCAGGGTCACCGCGCGCACGTCGCGCTTGGTCAGCTGGCCGTCATGCCGATAGGCATCGTCAGGCAGGCCGCAGGTCGGCGGCAGCACCTGGGTCCCGGCGTCCGCCAGGCACTCCACGGCGAGCAGGTTGAGATCGGCCGCGCGCGGCAGGCTCCACTGCGCGGCCAGGCCATCGATACGGCGCTCCTCGGGCCCGCCGAGGTGCTCCAGCAGGGTCAGGCGACTGGCAGCGAAACCGCGCGCGCACAGCGCTGCGGCAACCTGGGCAGGCGTGTCGCCGTCGGCGCTCAACAGCAGCAGGCGCACACCGGGAAACAGGCGGGCATTGAGCGTGGCCAGCGGCCGGCCGACCAGCGAGACCACGTCCACCTCCTGCAGCGGCCAGCCCAGGCGCGCCGCCGCCAGCGACACCGACGACGGTGCCGGCAACACCTGCAGCTCATCGGCCGCCAATTGCCGCGTCAGGCTGGCCCCGACGCCGTAGAACATCGGATCGCCGCTGGCCAGCACGCATACCGCCTCGCCGCGCCGCGCCAGCAACGGCTGCAGGTCGAAGGGGCTCGGCCAGTGTTCCCGCTCGCCAGCGATGCACGGCGGCAGCAACGCCAGCTGGCGCGGCGCACCGACGATGCGCGTGGCCGCCAGCAGGGCCCGCCGCGCAGCCTTGCCCAGGCCGGGGTAGCCGTCTTCGCCGATACCCACCAGGGTCAACCAGGGTTTCATCCACCTTCCTCGCAAGTAGCCGACAGGGCGCGTGTCGCGACGCCGCGCAAAGCGGGCATAATAGCGCCTTCGTCGGTGCCCCTTGTAAACGGGCCCAAGAGTCTGTTCACGATCTGCATGCGTCAGCCGCCGGTGGCTTTCCGAGCCTGGCGTTGCTGCAGTGGATCGTCGACAGCCTCGAAGAGGGAATCCGGAGCGATCAACCATCGCCACCGAGCTGCCCCCGCAACTGTAAACAGCGAGTCCGCTGCACATGCGCCACTGGGCAACCGGGAAGGCCGTAGCGGATGAAGACCTGTCAGCCAGGAGACCTGCCGACGAACGCTGGTCGCGAGTGCCAACATCGGGCGGGGTGTACCGATGCCATGAAACCCTCTCGACGGGTTTCGCTGGTCCGGTCGCCGCGTCGTTGTTGCTGGTGAACCCTGTGCGCGACTGTCCCCTCACCGCCGAACTGCCAACCCCTCGGGCTTCTGCCTGTCCGGGCCTGCTGCGCATCGTGCCCGCACTGGACGGCGGCATCTGCCGCGTCAAGCTGCCTGGCGGCGTGCTGCACAGTGCCCAGGCGCGTGCGATCGGAGAGGCTGCCCGGCGCTACGCCAGCGGTACCCTGGAGCTGACCAACCGCAGCAACCTGCAGATTCGCGGCGTGCTGCCCGGCCAGGAGAGCGCGTTGATCGGCGCACTGCTCGCTGCCGGTCTCGGTCCGCGCGTGGCCGCCGCCGACGACGTACGCAACCTCCTGCTCAGCCCTGCCGCTGGCCTCGACCCGCAGGCACGGATGGACGTTCGCCCGCTCGCCGGGCAACTCCTCGACCTGCTGCAGGACACCCCGGCGCTGCATGCCCTGTCAGCCAAGTTCGCCCTGCAGCTGGATGGCGGCGAAGCCCTGGCGATGCGCGAACACCCGCACGACCTGTGGCTGGCCGCCGCAGATGAACGCCACCTGTTGCTGGGCCTGGCCGGCTGCCCCGGCGACGCGCCGCTGGCACGCATCGAAGCCGCGCAGGCGGTCGAGCTGGTGCACCAGCTGCTGCTGCTGTTCCTCGAACTGGCCACGCCCGAACAATCACGCATGCGCCAGCTGCTGGCGCAGCTCCCGGCCAGCGAACTGCTGCAGCGCCTGCAGGCACGCCTGGACTTCCCCCTGCAGCCGCCAACAGCCGACTGGCAGACGCCCGCAGGCGTCGAGCGGGCGCCCGCAGGGATTTATCCACAGGCCCGGGCCGGCCTGTGCATGGTCGTCGCCGGGGCCCAGCTGGGTCGCCTGCACGCCGAACAGCTGCTGGCCCTCGCCGAGCTGAGCGAGCGGTATGCCGGCGGTGAACTGCGCCTGACCCCCTGGCAGGGCCTGCTGCTGGGCAACGTGCCGCAGGCTGAGGCCGCAACCCTGAGCAACGCACTGGGCGAACTCGGCCTGCTGCACGAGGCCGGCGACCCACTGCTCGGGCTGGTCGCCTGCACCGGATCGGCCGCCTGCGCCCGTGGCCTGGCCGACAGCAAGCACCACGCGCTGCACCTGGCCGAGCTGCTGCGCGCCAACGGCGCCCGCCCGCAGGCTCACCTCAGCGCCTGCCCGCGCAGTTGCGCCAGCGCGCGGGTGCAGCCCTACACCCTGCTGGCCAGCACGCCCGATCACTACCAGCTCTATCAACGCACCCCCGAGGTGACCGGCTTCGGTCGCCTGCTGGTGCCGTCCATGACCATCGACGAGGCCGGCGCCTGGTTCGCCCGCCACCTTCCCGCAGGACTCCCTGATGCTTGATTACATCCGCGACGGCCAGGAAATCTACCGCCGCTCCTTCGCCACCATTCGCGCCGAGGCCAACCTGTCCGGCATTCCCGCCGACCTGGAGAAACTCGCCGTGCGGGTGATCCACGCCTGCGGCATGGTCGACGTGGTCGAGGACCTGCGCTTCTCCCCCGGAGCTGGCGCCGCCGGCCGCGCAGCCCTGCTGGCCGGCGCGCCGATCCTCTGCGATGCGCGCATGGTCGCCGAGGGCATCACCCGCCCGCGCCTGCCGGCGAACAATCCGGTGCTCTGCACCCTGCACGACGCCGGCGTGCCCGAGCTCGCCCGTGAAGTCGGCAACACCCGCTCGGCGGTGGCCCTGGAACACTGGCGCGAACACCTGGAAGGCAGCGTGGTGGTGATTGGCAACGCCCCCACCGCGCTGTTCTACCTGCTGGAAATGCTCGACGCCGGCGCCGCGAAACCGGCGCTGATCATCGGCATGCCGGTGGGCTTCATCGGCGCCGCCGAATCCAAGGACGCCCTGGCCGCAGACAGCCGTGGCGTGCCCTACGTGATCGTGCGCGGTCGGCGCGGCGGCAGCGCCATGGCGGTGGCCGCGGTCAACGCGCTGGCCTCGGAGGTGGAGTGATGGCCGGTCGTCTGCTTGGTCTCGGCGTCGGCCCCGGCGACCCCGAGCTGCTCACCCTCAAGGCGCTGCGCCTGCTCAAGTCGGCGCCGGTGGTGGCCTACTTCGTGGCCAAGGCGAAACACAACGCCGGCCAGGGCGGCAACGCCTTCGGCATCATCGAGGCGCACCTGGACGACGCCCAGCAGCGCCTGCCGCTGGTCTACCCGGTGACCACCGAGAAGCTCGCCGCACCGCTGTCCTACGAGGATGTGATCGCCGATTTCTACGACACCTGCGCCGAACAGATCGCCCAGCTGCTGGACGCCGGCCAGGACGTGGCGGTGATCTGCGAGGGCGACCCGTTCTTCTACGGCTCCTACATGTACCTGCACGACCGCCTCGCCGAGCGTTACGACGTCGAGGTGGTGCCTGGTGTGTGTTCCATGCTCGGCTGCGCCTCGGTGCTGGGCACGCCGCTGGTGTACCGCAACCAGAGCCTGAGCGTGCTTTCCGGCGTGCTGCCGGAGGAAGAACTCGAACAGCGCCTGCGCGACGCCGAGGCCGCCGTGGTGATGAAGCTCGGGCGCAACTTCGACAAGGTCCGCCGCGTGCTGCGCAAGCTCGGCCTGGACGACCGTGCCCATTACGTCGAGCGCGCGACCATGGCCAGCCAGAAGATCGTCGCGCTGGACGAGGTGGAGCCGATGGATTCGCCGTACTTCTCGATGATTCTGGTGCCCGGCCAGAAATGGCGGGGGTGATCGATTGCCTGTGGGAGCGGAATGCGGCCCAGCCGCTCCTGGACTCGTAGGGTGGATGACGCTTTTTTCATCCACCATCGTGGCGGTGGATGGGTGAAGCGCCATCCACCCTACACGCTCCCCCAGCTCGCACGTAGCCCGGATGCAATCCGGGAAACACACACCCCGGATTTCATCCGGGCTACAGGATCTACCGCATGAACATCGTCATCCTCGGCAGCAGCGCGCTGGCCACTGCACAACGCCTCAAGGCGCTTTATCCACAGGCGCTGATCCATGGCCTGCGCGGCCGGGTCGAGGCTGCCGAGCGTCACTACGACGACTTCGGCGACAGCCTGCGTGCGCTCTATCGGGCCGGGCAACCGCTGCTGGTGCTGTGCGCCGCCGGCATCGTCATCCGCAGCCTCGCCCCGCTGCTGGCGGAGAAGGGCAGCGAGCCACCGGTGCTGGCCCTCGCCGAAGACGGCAGCGCCGTGGTGCCACTGCTCGGTGGCCTGGCCGGGGTCAATCGCCTGGCCCGCGAGATCGCCGCACACCTGGAGGTCACGCCGGCGATCACCACCAGCGGCGAGCTGCGCTTCGGCACCTGCCTGCTGGAGCCGCCGGCCGGCTACGCCCTGGCCGACCTGCAACAGGGCAAGCGCTTCGTCAGCGACCTGCTCGGCGGCGAAACGGTGCGCATCGAAGGCCAGGCGCCCTGGCTGGAGGCCGCCCAGCTGCCTGTGGATAACGCTGCGAAGCGGGTTATCCACATCACCCCGCAGGCCCGCCCGGCGCAGCCCGACGAGCTGCTGATCCATCCGCGCAGCGTCGCCGTGCTGGTCGAGCGAACCGACGACCAGCTGGCGGCGCGCATCCACCGGGCGCTGAGCACCGCCAACCTGGCGCCACAGGCCCTGGCCGCTCTGCTCGCGGACAAGGCCCGGATGGCCGATGCCGAACTGCACGCAGCCGCGCGCGAGCTGAACCTGCCGCTGCGCTTCATTCACGGCGCAAGCGCAGAACTGCCCGCCCGGCAGCTCGCCGGCGACGGCCTGCGCCTGCTGCTGGCCGAGCAGCCGCTGGATGTCGAACGCCTTGGCCAGCGTCGTGGCCGCCTCAGCGTGGTCGGCCTTGGCCCTGGCGCCGCCGAGCACATGACCCCCGCCGTGCGCCGCGCCCTGGACGAGGCCGAAGACCTGCTCGGCTACGACACCTACGTGAAGATGGCCGGCCCGCTGCGCGCCGACCAGCGCCTGCACCCCAGCGACAACCGCGAGGAACTGCAGCGCGCCGCCCATGCCTTCGAGCTGGCTGCCACGGGCCGCCGGGTGGTGATGATCTCTTCGGGTGACCCCGGCGTGTTCGCCATGGCCGCTGCCGTGATGGAAGCGCTGGAAAGCCCGCAGAGCGATGCCTGGCGCGGGGTCGAACTGGAGGTACTGCCGGGCGTCTCGGCTGCCCTGGCCACCGCAGCCAAGGCCGGTGCGCCACTGGGCCATGACTTCTGCCTTATCTCCCTGTCCGACAATCTCAAACCCTGGGCGGTGATCGAGCAGCGCCTGCAGCACGCTGCCGCCGCCGATTTGGCCATGGCCTTCTACAACCCGATTTCCAGGGCCCGCCCCTGGCAGCTCGGCCGCGCGCTGGAACTGCTGCGCCAGCACCGTGCGGCGGAAACCCTGGTGGTGCTCGGCCGCGACATTGGTCGCCCCGCCGAAGCGCTGCGCAGCCTCACCTTGGGCGAGCTGACCCCGGAAATGGTCGACATGCGCACCCTGGTGATCATCGGCTCCAGCCAGACCCGCCGCTTCCCCCGCGCCGAGGGCGGCGAATGGGTCTACACACCGCGCTGGTATCCCGACCTGTAGGAGCCCGCTTGCGGGCGATCCGACCTCATCGGGCAAATCGATCGCCGGCAAGCCGGCTCCTACAGACCGTACGCGTGCACAAACCTTCTAGTCCTGCGTGCTGAACGCGCTAAGCTCAGGCGTTCAAGCAACCAAGGGCAGATGGCGATGAACGCGCAATCATGGGTCGACCTCAAACAGGATGCCGATACCGGCATCGAGGTGATCCGCGCGCATTTCGAGGGGCATGCCTACGATCCGCACTGGCACGACAGCTACCTGATCGGCTTCACCGAGCAGGGCGTGCAGCAGTTCAATTGCCGCCGCGCCCTGTTCAGCAGCGTGCCGGGGCAGACCTTCTTCCTCGAGCCCGGCGACATTCATGACGGCAACGCCCCGGCGCCTGGGGGCTTCACCTACTCCACGCTGTATCTGGAACCGGCCTGGCTCGAAGGCGCCTTGCCGGCGCTGTTCGAACAGGCCCCCGTGGACTGCCTGCCCAGCGTGCCACGCACCCAGCCGGACGACCCCGGCCTGCTCCCGCACATCGCCAACGCCCTGCAGGCGCTGCGCGAGGGCGAGCCGCGCATGGTCCGCGATGCGGCCCTGGATGGCCTGCTCGAACGCCTTTCGCGCAACCTGCAATGGCGCCAGCGCATGCAGGGCAACCCGCAGATTCCCGGCGTGGCCCTGCGCGCACGCGACTACCTGCACGCGCACTTCCACGAGAACATCGGCCTCGGTGAACTGGCCCGGGTCTGCGGCGTGGACCGCTTCCACCTTACGCGAGCCTTCAAGGCCGCCTTCGGCATCGCCCCGCACGGCTACCTGATCCAGTTGCGCCTGGTGCGCGCGCGCCGCCTGCTGGCCCTCGGCAGTGCGCCCGCCGATGTCGCCAGCGATCTGGGCTTCGCCGACCAGAGCCACCTCGGCCGCTGGTTCCGCCGCGCCAATGGCGTCACCCCCGGCGCCTACCGCAACCTCTGCACAAAGCTTCAAGACCACTGAGCGGGGCCACTGGACAATCGCCACCATGACCCGACATGGAGCGATCATCGATGCCCCTCACCGCACCAGGGCCCCGGCCATGAACCAGTGGCTGCCCTTCATCCTCTTCGCCTCGGCGGCTTCGATCACCCCGGGGCCGACCAACCTGCTGATCCTCGGCAGCGCCTCGCGTTTCGGCCTGCCCATTGCCCTGACCATCGCCCTCGGCGCCAGCCTGGGTGCCAGTCTCATGCTGCTGGTGGTCGGCCTTGGCCTGGGCGAGCTGCTGGCGCGCACACCGCTGCTGCAAACGGCGATGACCTGGGCCGGCGCCGCCTGGATCAGCTGGATGGCCTGCAAGCTGATGCGCCGCGACGCGGCCGGTATCGAGGCACGGCCCATCGAGCGACGCCAGGGGTTCGTCCAGGGCGCCGTCCTGCAACTGATCAACCCCAAGACCTGGCTGATGACCCTCTCGGTCACGGCGATATTTCTCGATGGCCAGGCTTCACCAAGCCGCGTGGCCATCCATGCCGCGCTGTTCCTGCTGGTCTCCACACCCTGCCTGCTCAGCTGGGGCCTGCTCGGCGCCGGCAGCGCCCGCCTGCTGCGGCAACCGTCGCGGCTGCTGCTGTTCAACCGGGCCATGGCGCTGTTGCTGCTGGCATCGGTGTGGCTGCCGTTGCTGATGGATCGATGAAGCACAGCGGTGCGTCCACTGACAGTGGATCGGTGAAGCGTGATCCACCCTACGACGGCATGCCGCCCTGGCGACGAAAAGCGCCGGGAGCGACACCGAACCGCTGGCGAAACAGCTTGCCCAGGTGGCTGGCGTCGCTGGCACCGATCTCGTCGGCGATCTGCGCCAGGCTGTGACTGGAGTTGAGCAGGCGCCAGCGCACGTGTTGCAGGCGCAACTCGTTCCAGTACTCACGGGCACTCATGCCCTGGCGGGCGCGGAACAGGCGGTCGAGCTGCCGGCGACTGATACCGACGCTGGCCGCCAGTTGCTCGATACCGTCGGCGCTGGCCAGGCCGTGGCGCATCAGGGCGATGGCACGGTCGACATGACGTTCGCCGCTGGACGTGCCATGCAGCGAGCGCAGCGCGTGCTGGCCACTGCGCGTCTCGTCCACCAGCATGTCGGCCAGGCCCTTGAGCGCCCGCGCCCGTCCGCTGCCACGGGCCAGCAACTCCACCGCCAGATCGATGGCCGCCGTGCCCCCGGCACAGGAAATCCGCTCGGAATCGATGCTGTACAGGCGCTCGTGCGCCAGCCGCAGGTGGGCGAAGCTGGCGCGAAACTCCGCCTGGTGACGCCAGTGCACCGCGACCTGATGGCCATCGAGCAGGCCACAGGCGGCCAGCAGGAAACTGGCGTTGTCGATCGCCACCAGCTTCACCCCGGCACGTACGGCGCGGCGCAACAGGGCCCGGTAGGCCGGCGCCAGCGCCGCCGTGGCCTGCGCGTTACGCCCGCCGAACAGCACCAGATAGTCGTGCTCGGCCAGCGTCAGCTCCTGCGGCGTGGCCTCGATTCGCAACGCCGCACCGCTGCTCGACGACACATGCCCCGGCTGCAGGCCGAGAATGGTCCAGGTGCAGTAGCGCTGACGGCTGTAATCCTCGTCGTCGGCGCTGAAGCGCAACTTGTCGAGAAAGCCGCCGAACGGCAGCAGGGCGAACTCCGGCAGAGGCAGCAGGAGGAAGCGCAGGTCAGGGCGTTGCGACATGAGTCGTCCAGAATCGACTGGTAGATGACCAGAATCTACCTCATTACTGACTGCAGCGCTGAGTAGACTGGCCACCTTCCCAGGAGACCCACATGGCCCTCGAACTCTGGCTCGTCTACTTCGTCGCAACCCTCGGCCTGGCGCTGACGCCCGGCCCCAACAGCCTGCTGGCGCTGACCCATGGCGGGCTGTACGGCGCACGCATGGCGCTGGCGACCATCCTCGGCGGCGTGGTCGGCTTCGGCACGCTGATCGCCCTGGCCATGTTCGGCCTTGGCGCCCTGCTCAAGACCGCACCCACCGCGCTGCTGGCACTCAAGTGGATCGGCGGCGCCTACCTGGTGTGGCTCGGCATCCAGCTCTGGCGCGCCCCGCCGATGAACCTGACGCTGGCCGACAGCGGCGTGCGCCCCAGCGCCGGGCGACTGTTTCGCCAGGGCCTGCTGTCGGCCTTGTCGAACCCCAAGGTGATTCTGTTCTACGGCGCCTTCCTGCCGCAGTTCCTCGACCCCCAGCGCGGCCTGGCCGTGCAGTTCGTGGTGATGGCGGCGACCTTCGCCGTGGTCGAGTTCCTCGTCGAACTGCTGCTGGCCCTGACCGCCGTGCGCGTACGCCCCTGGCTGCAACGCGGCGGCCACACCTTCAACCGCAGCTGCGGCACGCTGTTCGTGCTGATCGGCATGGCGCTGCCATTGGCACGCTGAGGCGAGCGCCTGGCTGCAGCGCTTCAGGCACCTCGTCCACTCAGGCCTTGAGCGCCTCGCCAACCGCGTAGTAGTGCCCGCCCGCCACATGATGCAGGCTGCGCAGGTTCGGGTCGGCCGTTTCGAAGTGCCAGCGGCCATCGCGGAACACCCGCTCGTCGGCCCAGGCGGCGATCACCTCGCCAATGAACAGGTCGTAGGCCTGCTGGTTATGCGGCTCATTGATCATCCGGCAGACCAGCCAGGCCGAGCAGCCGGCAACCAAGGGCACATCGTGGCCTGCCATCTCGAACAGGTCGACCCCGGCGTGCGCCAGCTTCGCCGGGTCATCGCCAAGGCTGGCATTGCCCACCGCCTGGGTCAGCTGCAGCTGCGCCACGGTCGGCACCTGAACGGCGAACAGGCCACTGCCCTCGACCAGCGCACGGGTGCGGGTGGCCTTGTCCAGCACCAGGCTCAGCTTCGGTGGGTCGAAATCCAGCGCACAGCACCAGGCCGCCGCCATGACGTTATCCACAGCCTGGTGACGTGCGGACACCAGCACGGTGGGGCCGTGGTTGAGCAGGCGGTAAGCCTTGGCCAGATCGACCGGACGAATGGACGCGCTCATGCAGACTCCTGAAAGCGAAAAAGGCGCCTGCATGCTGGTCCGTACGGACCCGCATCGCAAGCGCCCGGATGCAGCGGATCGGGATCAGAACTCCTGCACGGTCGGACGCAGGACGATCTCGTTGATATCCACATCCGCCGGCTGCTCGATGGCATAGGCGATGGCGCGGGCCACCGAATCCGCCGGGATGGCCTGCTTGTAGAAGTCGACGACGAAGTCGCGGCTCTGCTGGTGCGAGCTGCCGAACTTCAGCTCGGAGTCCACCGCACCCGGCTCGATGGTGGTGGTACGGATGCTGCCGCCGACCTCGTGACGCAGGCCCTCGGAGATGGCGCGCACGGCGAACTTGGTGCCGCTGTACACGGTACCGCCCGGGCTGAACACCTTGATCCCGGCCACCGAGGCGATGTTGATGAAATGCCCGGCGTTCTGCTGCTGGAACACCGGCAGCGCAGCGGCGATGCCATACAGCACACCCTTGATGTTGATGTCGATCATGCGATCCCACTCGTCGGTGCGCAGATCGCTCATCGGCGCAATGGCCATCAACCCGGCGTTGTTGACCAGCACGTCGACCCGGCCGTAGGTATCCACGGCACCCTGGATCAGGGCCTTGACCTCATCGGCACGCGTGACGTCGGTCTGGTAGGCGACCGCCTCGCCACCGGCAGCGACCAGTTCGCCGACCAGTTGTTCGAGGCGCTCCTTGCGCCGTGCAGCCAGCACCACCTTGGCGCCCAGTTTGCTCAGATGACGTGCGCTGGCTTCGCCCAGACCGCTGCTGGCGCCGGTAATGACCACGACCTTGCCGGAAATGTTGTTGCTCATCGGTAAGCCTCTCTTTCGGATTCGTTGAAGTGTCCGCGCCGTATGCCGGACATGGGCTCACACTAGAGGCGATTTTCGTTTCAATGAATGGAAGTGTTTGGATTAGGCTATTCCACATTATGGAATACAAAGGCGTAGCGACATGCTCAACCGCATGGAGATGATCCGCATCTTCTGCAGCGCGGCCGACTGCAGCAATTTCCGCGAGGCAGCGACGCGGCTCGGCGTCTCCCCGCAGGCCGTGACGCGCGCGATCAAGGCGCTGGAGGAAGAGCTGGGCGAGATTCTCTTCCACCGCAACACCCGCCAGGTGCACATCACCGCCTTCGGCGAGGCCTATGCCGTGCGGGCACGGCAGACGCTGGAGGGCTTCGACTCGCTGTTTCGTGGCCATCGCGCCGATACCGAGTCGGGCTTCAGCGGGCGTGTCGGCATCACCGCGCCACAGGCGATCGGCAAGCGCTTTCTGGTCGGCTTCCTGCAGCCCCTGCTCAAGCGCCACCCGCACCTGCAGCTGACCCTGCGCCTGGAGGACGAGATCACCGACGCGGTCGATGCGCAGATCGATATCGGCATCCGTATCGGCTCGTTGCGCGACAGCCGCTACGTCGCCCGCACCCTGGCGCCCGTGCCGCTGCAGGTGGTGGCCACGCCCGAACTGATTGCCACTACCGGCAGCCCGCGCACGCTCGCCGAGCTGCAGCAACGCCCGCTCTCGGTGCTGATCGACCGCAAGAGCGGCCGGCCCTGGCCCTGGACCTTCGCGGACGGCCCAAGCCTGCTTCCCGCCAACCCGGCACTGACCTGCGACGACCCCGAAGCCGAGCTGGAAGTCGTGCTCGCCGGCCTGGCCTACGGGCAGTTGCCCGCCTACCTGGCCCAGCCGCACCTGGAGAGCGGCCGCCTGCAGGCCGTGATGGCGCAGCAGGCCCCCGCCCCCTGGCAGCTGTTCATCTACCGCCCGCAACAAGGCCCCGTATCGCCCAGGGTGCGCCTGGTTTTCGATCACCTGCGCGCCTGCTTTTCCGACCCGGCGCAGTTCCCCCAGGGCTGAGGTCGCTCAGAGCAACGCCACCGTCGTGTCGGAGGCGCCGGCTCGCGAGCACCCTGCGTAACGTGCCTGAACCCGTCTGGATCAGGGATCAGGAGCAACGCATGAACGCCATAACCCACACTCGGCAGGTCAGCCCGGCGACCCTGCGCAAGGTGATCGCCGCCTCGGCCATCGGCAACTTCGTCGAGTGGTTCGATTTCGCCGTCTACGGGTTTCTCGCCGTGACCATCGCCGCCCTGTTCTTTCCCCAGGGCAACCCGACCCTGGCCTTGCTGCAGACCTTCGCGGTGTTCGCCGTGTCGTTCGCCCTGCGCCCGCTGGGCGGGATCTTCTTCGGCAGCCTCGGGGACCGCATCGGGCGCAAGCGGGTGCTGTCGATCACCGTGCTGATGATGGCCGGCGCCACCACACTGATCGGCCTGCTGCCGACCTACGCCAGCATCGGTCTGTTCGCCCCGCTGCTGCTGGCGCTGGCGCGCTGCCTGCAGGGCTTCTCGGCCGGTGGCGAATACGCCGGTGCCTGCGCCTTCGTCATGGAGCACGCGCCCACCGAGCGCAAGGCGCGCTATGGCAGTTTCGTGCCGGTCTCGACCTTCCTCGCCTTCGCCTCGGCCGCCGGACTGGTGTTCGGCCTCGACCAGTTCATCAGCAACGAGCAGATGCAGGCCTGGGGCTGGCGCCTGCCGTTCCTCATCGCTGCGCCGCTGGGCCTGGTCGGCCTGTACATGCGCCTGCGCCTGGACGAATCGCCCGCCTTCCAGGCCCTGGCCGCCGAGCAGGCCCCCGAGCATTCGCCGCTGCGCGAAACCCTGCGCAGCCACGGCGCCACCATCGTCTGCCTGAGCGCATTCATCTCCGCCACGGCGCTGTCGTTCTACATGTTCACCACCTACCTCAGCACCTACATGCAGGTGGTCGGCGGCGCCAGCCGGCCCACGGCGCTGCTGGCCAACCTGATGGCACTGGTGTTCGCCGGCCTGCTGTGCCCGTTCGTGGGGCGTTACTCGGATCGCGTCGGCCGCCGCCGGACCATCCTCAGCGCCTGCCTGGCGCTGATCGTAGCGGTCTATCCGGCCTTCTCCCTGGCCACGTCCGGCCAGCTGCTGCCCTCGGCGCTGGGCGCCATGCTGCTGGCCGTCGGCGCGGTGATCTGCGGCGTGGTCACCGCCGTGCTGCTCTCCGAACAGTTCCCCACCCGTGTGCGCTACACCGCCTCGGCCTTCACCTACAACATCGCCTACACCCTCTTCGGCGGCACCGCTCCGCTGGTGGCGACCTGGCTGATCGAGCAGACCGGCGACCGCATGGCGCCAGCCTACTACCTGATCGTCATCGCCCTGATCGCCATGGCCGGTGGCATGGCGCTACCCGAGTCGTCGAAACGCCCACTGCACTGAGTACCGACAGCCATGGCGCAGTGCTGCGCCATGCACCGAGTAGCGGGAGGCACACGCCTCTGCGCAAAAGTGGACCAAGCAGAATTGGGTGAAATGGATCTATGTGACTGGCCCACCGGTGCGTAGATTTCTCTTCACCGGGCCGCTGTGGTTCTGCCAGTCGCAGAGACGCATCGGTTTCTTCTCGACTCGGATTAAGGGTGAAAACCATGAGCCAGCGTCTCGACTACTTCAAACTCTCCCCGACGGCCTCCAGCAAGTACGCGGAATTTTCCACCCTGCTGAGCAAGACGCCGTTCCTCACCGAACTCGCCCACCTGGTCACCTTGCGCGCCTCGCAGATCAACGGCTGCGCCTTCTGCGTGGACATGCACGTCAAGGAGGCGAAGATTCACGGCGAACGCGAACTGCGCCTGCATCATGTCGCCGTCTGGCGCGAATCGCCGCTGTTCTCCGACCGCGAGCGGGCCGCCCTGGAGTGGACCGAAGCCCTGACCGTCCTGTCGCCGCACGGCGTCAGTGATGCCATCTACAACAGCGTGCGTGAGCAGTTCTCCGAGCAGGAACTGGCCGATCTGTCCCTGCTGGTGGTGGCCATCAACGGCTGGAACCGCCTCAGCGTGGCCTTCCGCAACGTCCCCGGCTCCGCCGACAAGCTGTACGGACTGGACAAGGCCGGCCTGGCCTGAGGGCCCGTCTACAGGGCAAGGTCGGCCATAGCCCGAGCGCCCCATGGCTCCCTGAGCGTAACGCGAGTGACGAGCCCGTCGGTGGTGACCAATCCCCGGTGGCATCCATCAGACACACTCGCTGTCCGCTCAACGGAGCCCTTGCATGCCGCCCTTGCAACTTTCCCGCCAACCTGCCCGACTCACCCTGCTGGCGCTCGCCAGCCTGGGCATCAATCACGCCCGGGCCGACGAACCCGTGCAGCTCGATGCGTTGCACATCAGCGCAACACCGGTCAGTGAAGCGGACGCCGCGCGCAAGACGCTCGAGCGCGTATCCGGTGCCACCAACCTGGTAGACATGGACCAGGTCGATCAGGGCCGCGTGGCCGGTGTCGCCGACGTGCTGGCCTATCAGCCCGGCGTCTATGCGCAATCGCCGGGCAATGAAGGGGTGAAGATCAGCATGCGGGGTTCCGGCATCAACCGTGGTCCCGGTGCCCATGCCTCCGGCACGCACATCCTGCTCGACGGCCTGCCGCTGACCGGCTCCGGTGGCACCCCCTACGAGCTGCTGGAACCCCTGTGGATAAGTCGCGCGGAGGTCCTGCGCGGCGCCAACGGCTTCGAACGCGGTGCGCTGGCCCTCGGCGGTGCCATCGACTACATCAGCCACACCGGCTACAGCGCACCCAAGCTGCAACTGCGCTACGAGGCCGGCAGCCATGGCTACCAGAAACGCAGCATCGCCTCGGGCCAGGTTCTGGGCGATGTCGACTACTACCTCAACCTCACCGACAGCCACTACGACGGCTATCAGGATCACGCCTCCGGACAGGGCAAGGGCATTGCCGGCAACGTCGGCTATCGCCTCAACGACAGCCTGGAAACGCGCTTCTACCTGCGCTACCGCGAGACCGAGCACGACACGCCGGGGCGCCTGAGCAAGGCACAGATCAAACACGATCCGCGCGATGCCGCAGCCGCGAACCTGCGCATCGACGCCCACCGAGACCAGCCTGGCAGCACCTGGCTGGCCAACAAGACCACCTGGTACCTGGACGACGACGCCACCCTGGTCGCCGGCCTGGCGTACCACCACTACCCGATGGATATCGTCGAGAGCCCCTACCGCAACAGTGCCTACCGTGTCCGCGTCGACTACAGCGACATCAGCGCCACGCTGAACTACACACGCCGCCACAGCCTGTTCGGTCTGGACAGCAGCACCAGCGTCGGCCTGCGCAGCACCCGCAACCTGCCCGGCAGCAAAGCGCGAGAGAACGCCACGCAACCGCTGACCGTCGATGGCAACACCTACCCGGCCGGCACCCTGATGCGCGAATACATCCACCAAGGTTCGGACAACACGCTGCACATCAGCAACGAACTGCAGCTACGCCCCGAGCTATGGCTGGATACCGGCCTGGCGCTGATCAATACCCGGCGCAAGGTCGAGGTGACCGCTCCGGCCAATCCCTACAGGCTCGACACCGACACCTGGGACTACGCGCCCCGCATCGGCCTGCGCTACCAGCTCGCCCCCGCCGTACAGCTGTATGGCAACATCAGCCGCTCGGTGGAACCAGCGCATGCCTGGTCGATGATCTGGAGCTCGAACGACTATTTTCCGGCCGGCAGCGGCCCGGCGACAGGCCGCTACCGCGCCCCGGTCTCTCTGGATAACCAGACGGCAACGACCTTCGAAGTCGGTGGTCGTGGCGATTCGCCGCTCGGCCAATGGGACCTTGCGCTCTACCACGCGCAAGTACGCCACGAGTTGCTCAGCGTCGAAGTCGCTCCAGCAGTCACCCGCGAGTCCAACGCCAGCCCCACCGTGCACCAGGGCATCGAAGCCGGCCTGAACAGCCTGCTCTGGCAAGACCACGGCAGCGCCTTGAGCCTGCGTCAGGCCTACACCTTCAGCGACTTCCACTACCGCGATGACGACAGCTTCGGCGACAACCGCCTGCCCGGCCTGCCGCGCCACTACTACCAGGCCGAACTGCGCTACGACCACCCGAGCGGCTTCTATGCCGGGGTGAATACCCGGTACGCCTCCAGGGTCGCGGTGGACTACGCCAACTCCTACTACGCCGACGCCTATGCCCTCTTCGGCGCCACCCTCGGCTACGCCTCGCCGAAGGACGACTGGCAGGCCTGGCTCGACCTGCGCAACCTCACCGACAAGCGCTACGCCGCCACCGTCACTCCCGGCTATGACGACAAGGGCGCGGACGCCGCGCGCTCCACGCCCGGGGAAGGGTTCGGGGTGTACACGGGGGTTTCCTGGAGCTGGCTGTAAACCGCCCTGCTCGCCGGTGGATGACGCTATTTGCATCCACCCATCGGACTCCTGGGGCCACATGCTGGCGGACATGAAAAGCGCTGTCCGCCCTACGCATGACCCGGCGTAGCGTGGACAACGCGAAGCTTGTCCTCCAACGAAGCACCAACACGCCGACGATAACAACGCACGGCAAGCGCCGGGTTATAGTCCGGCTCTGTCCGTGAGGTCCGTGATGAGCCAACCCTATACCACCTACTACCTGGAGATGACCCGCGCCGAACAGCTGCGCGCCAAGGCGCCACGCAGCGAACTGCAGATCGTCGAATGCGAGGAGTCACAAGGCGCGTTCAACCGTTTTCTCTACCAGTTGGTCGGTTCGGCCTGGGAATGGGGTGATCTGGACGACTGGGACGACGCGCACTGGCAGGCCATGGTGGAGAACCCGGCGCACCGCACCTGGGTGGCGTACCACCGTGGCGCCATCGCCGGTTACTACGAGCTGCTGCGCCCCGATGGTCACAACACCGAAATCCGCTATTTCGGCCTGGCCCCGCAGTTTCTCGACCGTGGCTTCGGCGGCGCCCTGCTCAGCCACGCCATCACTTCCGCATGGCAGTGGCCCGGTACCGAACGTGTCTGGGTACACACCTGCACCTTCGACCATCCAGCTGCCCTGGCCAACTATCAGGCACGAGGGATGCGGGTCTATCAGGAAGAGATCAACAACGCCGATTGAGTCGTTGACCGACAAAGGAGCGAGAACAGCATGGACTGCATGATTCGACCGGCGACACAGGACGATGCGGCAGCGATCAGTCGAGTCGTGATTACCGCGTTACGCGAGTCGAACGCCCGGGACTATGCACCCGAGGTGATCTCTCGGATCGAGCAAAGCTTCACACCTCAAGCCGTGGCTGCACTGCTCGGCACGCGCAGGGTCTTCGTCGCCTCGCTGCACGGAATGCCGATCGCCACCGCCAGCCTCGATGGCGAGGTGGTCAGGACGGTCTTCGTCGATCCGGCGTACCAGGGCGGCGGAGTGGGTCGCCGACTGATGGAAGCGCTCCACGCCGAAGCGCTGAACCTCGGCATGGCCAAGCTGCTGGTGCCGTCGTCGCTGACTGCCGAAAGCTTCTACGCAGGCCTCGGTTACCGCAAGGTACGTGATGAATTCCATGGGGCGGAACGCACCGTGGTGATGGAAAAGACGCTGCCGGCTTGTGGATAACGCTTCGCTGCCCGGCATTCTTGCGCGGAAGCAGCCTGGTCAAGCAAGAAGGTGGACGACGCTCTTCATCCCCCCATCGGATTCCTGAGTCCACATATTGGCGGACATGAAAAGCGATGTCCGCCCTACGCATGACCCGGCGCAGGGCGAACAACGCCCCCTCACCTCAAGCCTGCACCGTCCCTTCCTTGCGCAGCAGGTAGCTGTCCATGATCCAGCCGTTACGCTCGCGCGCCTCGGCGCGGGTGATGGCGATCTTGTCGGCCAGTTCGTCCAGCGGGCCGGCCATGAGGATTTCGTCGGCGGTGCCGACGTAGGCGCCCCAGTAGATGGTCAGGCCCTGGCCGGTGAAGCGGCGGTAGGTGTCCTTGGCGTCGAGCATCACCGCCACGCTGTCCACACCCTGCGGCCAGCCTTCGGCGAGCAGGCGACCGGTGGTGATTTCCACGGCGCGGCCGATGCTGTTGAGCGGGATGCGATGGCGTGCGGTGAGCGCCTGCAGGCTGGTGATGCCGGGGATCACATCGTAGGCGAAGTCGCTGCGACGGGCAGCGATGGCCTCGATGATGCGGATGCTGCTGTCGTACAGCGACGGGTCGCCCCAGACCATGAAGGCGGCGGTCTCGCCGTCCGCCATCTGCTCGTCGAGCAACTGCTCGAATACCGCCTGCTTGTCGCGGTTGAGCTCGTCGACGCTGGCGCGGTAGTCGGCGGCCTCGCGCTCGCGCTCCGGCTGCTGGCCCTCGGCGAAACGCGGCGTGTGGCCGTCGAGAAAGCGTGCGCAGATCTCGCGGCGCAGGGCATTGAGCTTGTGCTTCGCCGCGCCCTTGTCCATCAGGAAGATCACGTCGCTGCGGCGCAGCGCCTTGATCGCCTGGTAGGTGATGTAGTCCGGGTCGCCGGCGCCGATGCCGACCAGCAGCAGGGTTTTCATGGGGTTCTCCACGGAATGGACAACCCGTAGGAGCCGGCTTGCCGGCGATCATCGCCCGCCAGCGTGCTCCTACAGGGCAGTAAGTCATCGATATGCTGGTAATCGGCGCCCAGCTGGCGCGCCAGCTCGCGGCCGCGACCGAGGCGGATCGGCACTCGCTCGCTGTCGATCAGCAGGGTCGGGCAGCCCAGTGGGTGCATGGCCGGCCAGTCGCGCAGGCGGCCGTCGGTGAGGATCAGCAGGCGCTGCTGTTCGGCGGGCTTCTGTCGCCGCCGCCGCACCAGCCAGTCACCGGCCTGCTGCAGTGCATCGAGCAGTGGCGTACCGCCGCCGGCGCCGAGTTGCTGCAGCCAGGCATGCAGTTCCGCGCTGGCCTTGCGCCCCTGCCACAGCCACTGCGCCTCGCGACCACCGGCCTGCAGCACGGCCAGGCGCGCGCGCTGACGGTAGGCGCTGTCGAACAGCTCGGCGAGCAGGCCCTTGCTCAGGCTCAGCGCGCCATGGCGGCGGGTCGAGGCAGAGGCATCCACCAGCACCAGCCAGAGTTCATCGGCCTGACGGCTGCGCGGCCGCAGCACCAGGTGCTCGCGGCGTAGCGGGCGACCATGGCGCAGGCTCGCCGGCCAGTCGATGCGGCCGTGCGCACCCGCCCGCGCGGCGCCACGCAAGCCGCCACCGAGTCGTCCGGGCCGTTTGCCGGCATCCGCGCCTGTGGCGTTGCGCGGGCGGATGCTCAGGGCTTTTTTGTCCAGCGCGGCGGCACCCGCCGCTCACCCATGGCCTGCACCTGCGCCGGCAACTCGCCCCATTGGCCTTCGCCCTGCTGTGGCGACTGCTCGGATTGCTGCGCCTGGGGCCGCTCGGGCCGCGTGGCGGCAGGCGGTTGTGGTGCCTGCTGGCGACGGCGATGACGCAGGACGAAGTCCTCCACCGCGTCGATATCCACAGGCTCGATGGCCCCGGCACCCCGCCAGGCGGCATGGGCGCGGGCGGCGCGCAGCCAGACCAGGTCGGCACGCAGGCCGTCGACGCCAGCGGCGAAGCAGCGCTGGCTGATCTCGCCCAGCGACGCATCATCCAGGGCAATGGCGGCCAGGTGTTGGCGGGCGCTCTGACAGCGTGTCGCCAGGGCCTGTTGTTCAGCTTGCCAACGCTGTACGAAGGCATCCGGAGACGCATCGAAGGCCAGGCGCCGGCGAACGATCTCGGCGCGCTCGAGCGGCTGCGGCTGACCATCCAGCGCCAGGTTGAGACCGAAGCGGTCAAGCAGCTGCGGGCGCAGCTCGCCTTCCTCGACGTTCATGGTGCCGATCAGCACGAAGCGCGCGGCGTGGCGATGGGAGATGCCATCTCGCTCGACATGGTTGACCCCGCTGGCAGCGGCATCGAGCAGCAGGTCGACCAGATGATCGGGCAGCAGGTTGACCTCATCGACATACAGCACGCCGCCATCGGCGCGCGCCAGCAAACCCGGGGAAAAGCGCGCCTGGCCCTGACCCAGCGCGGCGTCCAGATCCAGGGTGCCGACGATACGTTCCTCGCTGGCGCCCAGCGGCAGGGTGACGAAACGCCCACCGTCGAGCAGATCGGCCAGGCCACGGGCCAGGGTGGACTTGGCCATGCCGCGCGGGCCTTCGATCAGCACCCCGCCGATGGCCGGGTCGATGGCCGCCAGGCACAGCGCCAGCTTCAGCGAGTCGGCGCCGACCACGGCGGCAAGGGGGAAGTGATGTTCGGTCATGGCGGCATTCACTGGCGGCAAAGATCGGCATTGTAGACCAGAGCCCCCGGCCACTGGCGTTTCACAACACCTCGTGCAGCCAGCCAGCGGCCGTCCACTGCAGGCGGTCGGTCAAGGCCAATGCGTCGAGAAAGGCGCCATCATGGGAAATCACCAGCAGCGCCCCTCGGTAGGCCCGCAGAAAGCGCTCCAGCGCCAGGCGCGAGTCGAGGTCGATAAAGTTGTCCGGCTCATCCAGCATCAGCAGTCGGGGCTGTGGCTCACGGACCAGGGCCCCGGCCAGCACCACCTTCAGGCGCTGACCGCCACTGAGCCTGGCACAGGGCAACAACGCGGCATCAGGGCCGATGCCCAGGTGATCCAGGCGGGTACGCAGCACGCTCTGCGCGCTGCCGGGTGCCAGGCGGCGCAGATGTTCCAGCGCCGATTCCTGCGGCGCCAAACCGTGCAGCTCCTGGTCGAGCAACGCCCAGGGTACCTCGACCCGACACTCGCCCGAGCGCGCGGCCAGGCGACCGCTGAGCAGCGCCAGCAGACTCGACTTGCCGCAGCCGTTGGGGCCCACGATGGCCATCCGCGGCGAGCCGAACAGCTCGACATCCGGCAACGGCGCCGAGCCGAACGGCAGGCGCAGATCACGCCAGGACAGAACCCGGCGTCCCGGCGGCAGCGGCGCCGCCTGCCCGTGCAGGGTCACCTCCCGCTCCTCGTCCAGCGCCGCTGCGGCGTCGCGCACCTGCTCGTCGAGCTTCTGGCGCTGTGCCTGCAAGCGCATGGCAACGCGCCCGGCGCTGCTCTCGCTGCGGTTCTTCTGCATGCCCAGGAGGATTTTCGCCTGGTTGCTGTCCTTGCCCTGGCGCAGGCCGCTGGCCATGCGCTGCTGCTGACGCTCATGCTGCTGGCGCAACGCCCGCTCACCTCGCTTGCGCTCGACACGGGCGCTGTTCAAGGTCTGCCACGCAGCCTCGCGCTCCTGCTCACGGCTCGCCTGATAGAAGGCATAGTCACCGCCATAACTGCGCAAGCCGGAAGCCGACAGCTCGACGATACGCTGCATGCCCGCCAGCAAGTCACGGTCATGGCTGATCAGCAGCACGCCGCCGCGCCGACTCGCCAGGCGCTGGCCCAGGCGCGTGCGGCTGGCCTGGTCGAGGTGGTTGCCGGGCTCGTCGAGAATCAGCAGATCGGCATCCGCCTGCAGCGCGCCAAGCAGGGCAATGCGGCTGCATTCCCCGCCGCTCAGCTGCGCCGCCGGCGTCTGTACATCGAGGTGGTCGAGGCCCTCCTCATGCAAGGCAGCTTGCAGCCGCTCGACCAGGTCCCAGCGCCCTTCGAGGCACTCGATATCGTCCTCATGCGGCTGACCACGCATGACCCGCTGCATGGCATCGAACCAGTGTGCGCAACCCGCCAGGTCGACGACACGGGCGTCGGCGGCGGCCACGATGCGTTGCGGCAGGTAGGCGATACGCCCCTGTCGCACGACACGCCCCTCGCTGGGCTGCAGGTCACCGGCCAGCAAGCGGCCGAGCAGCGTCTTGCCAACGCCATTGCGTCCAACCAGACCCGTGTGACGGTCATCGAATACTTCGCTGAGCCCCTCGAACAGCATGACGCCATCGGCAAAGCGAAAAGAAACGCGCTCGAGCGCAATATGCGGGGAATCGGTCATCCATGCCTCCAGGCAATGCCGTGAGTATGCGCGGGCTGAAGCCGCGATCGATCACTGGTCGTGCGGACACGACGGCATTACAGACGCATTGGACGAGACTCCGACATGAAATGAGCGCTCAGGGTAAGACCCCGAGGCATCCGCGACAAGTGCTGAGGATGACGGGGCAACGCAATCCGCCGGGCCATGCACGGAGCCCCGCCAGCGTCAGCTCAGGGCATCCATTCTGTGGATAACTCCACACCACGGGCGGCGAACACGAAGGGTTTCAGCCAGGCTACGGCGCCGGGAAAGCCATGCTCAGTTACCGATACCGCAGATGCTCAGAGGGAAAAGCACGATACCAAGA
This sequence comes from Pseudomonas sp. BMW13, assembly GCF_013357275.1. Classification (NCBI taxonomy): domain Bacteria; kingdom Pseudomonadati; phylum Pseudomonadota; class Gammaproteobacteria; order Pseudomonadales; family Pseudomonadaceae; genus Pseudomonas; species Pseudomonas sp. BMW13. The sequence continues at coordinate 43,098 of NZ_SUKD01000001.1, forward strand.
ACCCGCGGAAACAGAGCCGCCAATCCGGCGCTACCCGCCATGCCCGACAGGAGCCAGGTGCCGATCCCGGCAAGGCTGATGGGACCGCCATCGACCAGCATGAACGCGAACAAACCAATCCATATGCCGGCCATCGCGCCGATGCAGGCCGAGCGAACTCGCTCACGCCGGGTAATCGGCCGGCGCCACCATGCGCCCATTCGCGCCAATGCTGCTTTCACACGCCTTCCTTGCTATCGAGCAACAGATATTCCATCAAGGTAGCCCGGATGAAATCCGGGAATGCGGGCTCAGGCAAACGGAAACCGTTTCAGGACCCTACGGAAACGAGTCGCTTCAGGATTCCTCGCTGTCGAGCAACAGATTCTCCAGCGCCTCGCGGTACTCGCCGGGATGCTCCCACAGACCACGCTGCTGGGCCTCCAGCAGACGCTCGAGCATGTCGTTGAGGGCTCCGGGGTTGTGCTGCTGGATGAACTCGCGGGTGTCGCGGTCCAGCAGGTAGGCATCGGTGAGCAGCGCGTACTGGTGGTCGTCGACCAGTTCGCTGGTGGCGTCGAAGGCGAACAGGTAGTCGATGGTCGCCGCCAGCTCGAAGGCGCCCTTGTAGCCATGGCGCTTCATGCCCTCGATCCACTTGGGGTTGGCCGCGCGGGCGCGCACCACGCGGTTCAACTCTTCCTTGAGGCTGCGGATGCGCGGCGTATCCGGCTGGCTGTTGTCGCCGAAATAGCTGGCCACCTTGAGCCCGCGCAGGGTCTCCACCGCTGCCAGCATGCCGCCCTGGAACTGGTAGTAGTCGTTGGAATCGAGGATGTCGTGCTCGCGGTTGTCCTGGTTGTGCAGCACCGCCTGCATCTGCTCCAGGCGCTCGACGAAGCGCTGCCGCGCCGGCGCGCCCTCGACGCCGCTGCCGTAGGCATAGCCGCCCCAGTTGAGGTACACCTCGGCGAGATCCTCGCGGCTGTGCCACAGGCGCTCCTCGATGGCGTTCTGCACCCCGGCGCCATAGGCGCCCGGCTTGGCGCCGAACACACGCCAGCCGGCCTGGCGACGCGCCTCGGCTTCGTCCAGGCCGCCGTCCTCGAGCGCCAGCGACTCGCGCCAGACCCGCGCCGACAGCGGGTTCATGTCTTCCGGCTCGTCCAGTTCGATCACCGCCTGCACGGCATCGTCGAACAGGCGAATGAGGTTGCTGAAGGCATCGCGGAAGAAGCCCGACACGCGCAGGGTGACATCCACCCGTGGCCGGCCCAGCTGCTCCAGCGGCAGCACCTCGAAGCGTTCGACACGCTGGCTGCCCGGCTGCCATACCGGGCGCACGCCCATCAGCGCCAGCGCCTGGGCGATATCGTCACCGCCGGTGCGCATCGTCGCCGTGCCCCACACCGACAAGCCGAGCTGACGCAGGTGGTCGCCCTCGTCCTGCAGATGGCGTTCGAGCAGACGATCCGCCGCCTGCACGCCCAGGCGCCAGGCGGTCGGCGTGGGCAGGTGGCGCACGTCGACGGTGAAGAAGTTGCGCCCGGTAGGCAGCACGTCGAGACGCCCGCGACTCGGCGCGCCGCTCGGCCCGGCAGGGACGAAACGCCCGGCCAGCGCGGCGAGCAGGCCGCCCATCTCGGCGTCACCACAGGCATCCAGCAGGGGCGCGACATGCCCGGCCAGGCCATCGAGAATCGCCGCGACGTCGGCGCCGAAGGCATCGATACGCTCGCCGTTCAGGCAGCGCTCGATCAGCGCCAGCGCCAGCAGCTCGAGCCGCTCACGGGTATCGCCGACCGTGCGCCAGGGGCTGTTGTCCACAGCCTGCAGGGCATCCGCACGGGCACCGTCCCAGGGCTGGCCCATGTCGCAGTCGAGCGGGTCGAGGCCCAGCTCGAGACCCCGAGCCAGCGCACGCAGCAGGCTGGCGTTGGCGCCCTGGCCGTCGCCGCGGGGGATGCGCAGCAGCGCCAGCAGGGTGTCACGACGCAGTTGTCCACAGGGCGATTCGCCGAACACATGCAGGCCATCGCGGATCTGCGATTCCTTGAGGTCGCACAGGTAGGCGTCGAGCTGTGGCAGCCAGCTGTCACCGTCGTCATTCAGTTGCAGGCCCAGCTCGCGGTCGAGGCTGACCTCGCGCACCTTGGCCAGGATCTCGCCGCGCAACTCGACGGCGCGGCGCTGGTCGAGCTGGCTGGCGTCGTAGTACTCGTCGGCCAGGCGCTCCAGGTCGCGCAACGGGCCGTAGCTCTCGGCGCGGGTCAACGGCGGCATCAGGTGATCGATGATCACTGCCTGGGTGCGCCGCTTGGCCTGCGCGCCCTCGCCCGGATCGTTGACGATGAACGGATAGACGTTGGGCAGCGGGCCGATCAGCGCCTGGGGCCAGCAGCTCGCGGAGAGACCGACGCTCTTGCCCGGCAGCCATTCCAGGTTGCCGTGCTTGCCGACATGGACCAGCGCATCGGCGGCGAACGCCGTGCGCAGCCAGGCGTAGAAAGCGATGTAGCCATGCGGCGGAACCAGGTCGGGGTCGTGATAGACCGCCGCCGCGTCGAGCTGATAGCCACGCGCCGGCTGGATGCCGACGAAGGTCAGGCCGTAGCGCAGGCCGGCGACCATCATCCGCCCGCTGCGGAACATCGGGTCGTCCTGCGGCTCGCCCCAGCGCTCGCGCACCGCCTGCTGATTGGCCGCCGGTAGGCGGTGGAAGAACGCCAGGTAGTCGTCCAGCGCCAGACTCTGAGCACAGGGGCGCATGTCGAGGCCGTCGAGGTCGTTGGTGACGCCACCGAGCAGGCTGTGGATAAGCGCCGTGCCGCTGTCCGGCAGGCTATCCACCGGGTAGCCCTCGGCCTGCAGGGCGCGGAGGATATTCAGCGCAGCGCCCGGGGTATCCAGACCGACCCCGTTGCCAATCCGCCCGTCACGCGTCGGGTAGTTGGCAAGAATCAGCGCAATACGTTTGCTTTCATTGCTTTTATTCGCAAGATCGCACCACTTTCTCGCCATTTCCGCGATATGAGCCATGCCCGGCTCATGCGCCTGGTAGCACACCACATCGCTCTGGCTGCGCTCGCTGCGCCAGGCCAGGCCCTTGAAGCTGATCGCCGTGCCGATCAGGCGCCCGTCCAGCTCCGGCAGCACCACGTGCATGGCCAGGTCGCGGGAACCCAGGCCCTGGGCGCTGGCCTGCCACTGCGCCTGGTTATCCAGCGCGCAGATCGCCTGCAGGACCGGAATGTCGCGGCGGAACGGTCGGTTCTGCGGCGCCTCGGGGTTGGACAGGGCAAAGCCGGTGGTGTTGATGATCAGCGCGGTGGCGGTTTCATCCAGCCAGTCCTGCACCTGGGCCAGGCAGGCCGCCTCCTTGAGGCTGGCCACGGCGATCGGCAGCGGGTTGAGCCCCTGGTGGCGCAGTTGCGCACAGAAGGCATCGACGAAAGCGGTATTCGCCGCCTGCACGTGATTGCGGTAGAACAGCAGCGCCACCACCGGCGCACCGGGCTGCCAGTGCGCCTGCCAATCGGCCAGCGTGGCCGGACTGCGGTGCGGGTGATAGAGCCCGACCCGGGGCAACGGCTGCGGCTCGACCCAGCTGTCGCTGCGTCCCAGCCAGCGACTGCCGATGAAACGGAACAACTGCTGTGCGTTGTCCAGCCCGCCCTGGCGCAGGTACTGCCAGAGACGGCGGCTGTCGTCCTCGCTGGCGTTGCCCATGGCCATCAGCTGCGGATCGGGCTGATCGTCGCCCGGCACCATGATCACCTGCGCACCGAGCCCGGCCAGTTCGACCAGACGTTCGATGCCGTAGCGCCAGTAGCTTACCCCGCCATGCACGGAAATCAGGATGACCTTCGCATGCTGCAGCACCTGCTCGACGTAGAAGTCCACCGATGCGTGGTTGCTCAACTGCGCCGGGCTGGCCAGGCGCAGGCTGGGGTAATCGTCCGGCAACTGCCGGGCGGCCTCGGCGAGCAGAGACAGGTGCGAGTCACCGGTGCAGAGAATCACCAGCTCGGCCGGCGTCTGGCCAAGGTCGGCGATGCTGTCGGCCGGCAGCTGGGCGCCAGGCTGGGTGCGTAATAGATGCATGGTCGTTCCGTGGGAGGGGCTTTCAGCCGCGACGATCAGCGAGCCAGGTCGTGGCTGAAGCCCCTCCCATGCTCACTCAGGCCAGCGCCGCTTGCAGCTCGGCCTGAATGGCCGCACGGTCGAGCTGCTGGCCGATCACCACCAGACGGCTGATGCGCGGCTCGTCGGCTTGCCAGGCACGGTCGAAGTGACGGTCGAAACGCTGCCCCACGCCCTGTACCAGCAGACGCATCGGTTTGCCAGGGATGGCGGCGAAGCCTTTCACCCGCAGGATGCCGTGCTTGACCACCGCCGCCTTCAGCGCAGCCAGCAGGCGCGACTCCTCGGCTTCCGGTAGTTCCACGTGGAACGAGTCGAATTCTTCATGATCGTGATCCTCGTCTTCATCGTCATGATGGGTGCGACGGTTGTCGATATGCAGCTCGGTTTCGCTGTTCAGTCCCAGCAACACATCCATCGGCAGATCGCCGCCATGCGCTTCGATCACCTTCACCGCCGGCGGCAGCTCCTCGGCGACTTCGGCGCGTACCGCCGCCAGCGCTTCGGCATCGAGCAGATCGGCCTTGTTGAGGATCACCAGGTCGGCGCTGGCCAGCTGGTCGGCGAACAGCTCATGCAGCGGCGACTCATGGTCGAGGTTGGGGTCCAGCTTGCGCTGCACGTCGACCTGCTCGGGGAAGGCGGCGAAGGTGCCGACGCTCACCGCCGGGCTGTCGACCACGGTGATCACCGCGTCGACGGTGCAGGCATTGCGGATTTCCGGCCAGTTGAAGGCCTGCACCAGCGGTTTGGGCAGGGCCAGGCCACTGGTCTCGATGAGGATATGGTCGAGGTCGCCACGGCGCGCCACCAGCTCGCGCATCACCGGGAAGAACTCTTCCTGCACGGTGCAGCACAGGCAGCCGTTGGCCAGCTCGAACACGCGGCCGTTGGCCTCTTCCTCGCTGCAACCGATGGAGCACTGCTTGAGGATCTCGCCGTCGATCCCCAGCTCGCCGAACTCATTGACGATCACCGCGATGCGACGGCCGCCGGCATTGGCCAGCAAGTGGCGCAGCAGGGTGGTTTTACCGGCACCGAGAAAACCGGTGACGATGGTGACAGGCAGTTTGGCGAGGGTTTGCATGAAAGGCCCCGTGGCGACGATGAATTCGGCGGACGGGTACGGGCAGACAGGCACGCGCGAGCATGCAGGCCGCATCGGATCACCCCGTCCGAACAGTTGGCTGACGAAACGAGGCAGGTCTCCTGGCTCACGGTCTGCACAGGGTGCGCCCTTCACCTTCCCGCCCTGGGCAGTGGTGTATCGAAGGGTTTGAGACCGTTCACAGTTGCGGGGGCAGCCAGGGCATCGACCCTGTTCCCTCTTAGCTTCACGACAACCGCGCCGTGAAGAACCTCGAATGCGCGAAGGCTACGCAGGCCACGGCGGCCGGTCAATCACGGTTGACCGCCGGCAGGTGCCATGATGAGCTACGCCCCCGTCCAAGCCGAATGCCGCTTATGCTGCCGACCCCCTCCACACGCCACCCAGCCCCGCCGATGCAGGTCGTTGCCGGGCTGGGCTGCAGAAGTGGCTGCGCCATGCAGGAGCTGCTCGACCTGCTCGTCGACAGCCTGGCGCAGCATGAGCTGACGCTGGGCAACCTGGCAGGACTGGCCAGCAGCGCCCACAAGCGCAACGAGGCGGGCCTGCAGCAACTGGCCGAGCATCTGCAGCTGGAGTTGCACCTGTTCACTGCCGCAGAGCTCTCGCCCTACCAGCCACCAGCACCCGGCAACCCCCGTGTCCAAGCAGCCACTGGCGCTGCTACCGTGGCCGAGCCCTGTGCGCTCGCGCTGGCCAGGCGCATGGGCAAGAGCACGGCGCACCTGCTTGGCGAAAAACGCAAAACCGCCAGGGCAACCTGCGCCCTGGCAGCATTCACGAGAGAGTCCGCATGACCGTCTATTTCATCGGGGCCGGCCCCGGCGACCCCGAGCTCATCACCGTCAAGGGCCAGCGGCTTATCCACAGCTGCCCGGTGATCCTCTACGCCGGCTCGCTGGTGCCCGAAGCCGTGCTGCAGGGCCATCGCGGCGAGCAGGTGGTCAACACCGCCGAGCTGCATCTCGGGGAAATCGTCGAGCTGCTGCGCCTGGCTCATGAGCGCGGCCAGGACGTGGCTCGCGTGCATTCCGGCGACCCTTCGCTGTACGGCGCCATCGGCGAACAGATCCGCGAATTGCGCCGCCTGGGCATTCCCTTCGAGATCGTTCCCGGCGTCACCGCCGCCGCCGCCTGCGCGGCGTTGCTGGAAAGCGAGCTGACCCTGCCGGGCATCGCCCAGACGGTGATCCTCACCCGCTACGGCACCACCTCGCCGATGCCCGAAGGTGAACAGTTGCACGATCTCGCCCGGCATCGGGCGACCCTGGCCATCCACCTCGGCGTGCGCCAGCTACCCGCCATCGTCGGCGAACTGCTGCCGCACTATGGCGCCGACTGCCCCGTCGCGGTTATCCACAGAGCGAGCTGGCCGGACCAGGACTGGGTGCAAGGAACGCTCAGCGACATAGAGGAGAAGGTCGCAGCCAAGGACTTCCGCCGCACGGCGCTGATCCTGGTCGGCCGCGTGCTCGACCCGGGCGCCTTCGCCGAGTCGGCGCTGTACGACGCCGCGCACCGGCATCTCTATCGCCCAGGCAGCGACTGAGCCGAGCTGCGCTGGCGATAAACTGCACAAAGCGCTGAGAGCACCGTAAACAGAGGCCTGCAGAACCTTATCAACAGGTTAGAAAAGAACTTATCCCAACTCTTTGTGGATAGCCCTGAAACAAGGCTCAGTTTTTGTACAACTGCCTGAAACGCCCTGAACACAAGGACTTCAGCCAGGTATCACGAGGATATCCACAGGATGATCCACGCCAACTGTTAGCAACCGCTCAAAGCTGTACTTCCAACCGCTTGATACCCACCGCCCGCAACTCGACCACCAGCTCGTCGAGGCTGGCAAAGCTCTCGACCTGTTCGGCCGCATCCACCAGGAAGAAGCTGCGCCCGGCGTCTTTCTTGAAGAAGACGATCCACTCGGCGGTATTGGCCGGGTTCGCCATGATCTGGGTGTCGAACATGACCCCTTCAGCCGTTCTGCGTTTTACATCCGCACGTTTCATCGTCTCTCCCGTTTCAACCTGACTGCAATGTCCTGCCATCGCACCTGCCATGCGAACAGCCCCCACAGTTTAAAGGATGGCGCCCCCTGTTGAAGAAACTGGCGAAACGTGGCTATATGATTCATATATATTTCATATAGACGGGAGGCCTCATGGGTATCGTCAACATCGATGACGAACTGCACGACCAGATTCGCCGGGCGAGCAGCGTGTCGCATCGCTCCATCAATGCTCAGGCCGGGTTCTGGATTCGCATCGGCATGCTCTGCGAAATGAACCCGACGCTGAGTTTCAACGACGTGATGGCGGCCGAGATGCGCGCAGCCGGCATCACCGTGCAGCCGAGCCTGGCAGCGACCTCATGACCAAGACCGCGCAGGAGATAGCACTGATGGCCGAGTCCGGCAGGTTGCTGGCGTCGGTGTTCGGCTATCTCGATCGTCTGGATCTGCTCGGTCTGTCGACGCTGCAGGTCAACGACCTTGTGGAAAAGTACATCGTCGACACGCTCGAGGCGCGCCCGGCGAGCAAGGGCCAGTATGGATTCGCCTATGCCATGAACACCTCGCGCAACGAGGTGGTGTGCCATGGCGTGCCCAGCGCCAGCGACATCCTGCGCGATGGCGATCTGGTGAACTTCGATATCACCCTGGAGAAGAACGGCTACATCGCCGATTCCAGCAAGACCTACCTGCTCGGCTCCGTTTCAGAAGCCGGGCGCAAGCTGGTCGACGTCACCTACGAAGCCATGTGCAAAGGCATCGAGGCGGTGCGCCCGGGTGCCCGCCTCGGCGACATAGGCCACGCCATAGAACGGCATGCACGGGCCCATGGGTATTCGGTGGTTCGCGAATACTGCGGTCACGGCATCGGCCGGGACATGCACGAGCCGCCCGAAGTGCTGCACTGGGGCAAGGCCAATACCGGCCTGACCTTGCGCGAGGGCATGACCTTCACCATCGAGCCCATGCTCAATCTGGGCAAGGCGGATGTACGCACGCTGGCCGATGGCTGGACGGTGGTCACCTGCGATCGCAGCCTCTCGGCGCAGTTCGAGCACACGGTGGCGGTCACCCGTGATGGCGTCCGTGTGCTGACCCTGCGCCCGGACGAGCAGCGCCTCGGCGCCTGAGCCGGGCGCCGCTCTCACGCCAGCTCGAGAATCTCCTTCACCGGGCGGCGCGGTTTCTGCGGCCAGTTGTTGGCCTGCGCCTTGCCCAGGGTCACCAGCATCACAGGGATTTCCTCGTCGCCCAGGGCGAAGGCACGGCTGACGCCGGCGATGTCGAAACCACTCATGGGGCTGGCTGCCAGCCCCAGTGCCTGGCCGGCCAGCATCAGGTTCGACGCGGCGAAGGTGGCGCTGCGCACGGCCTCGTCACGCCGGCTGTGTGGCACCTCGGCATACATTCGCGCAGCGCTGGACTGCCAGCTGAGCGCCATCTCGCTCGGCATCAGCCCCGACGCCACCGCAGGCGACAGGCGCTCGCCAAGCGACTCGGCGCACGGCAGCACGCCGCAGATAATGAAGGTCACAGCCGCTTCGCTGACCTTGGGCTGGTTCCAGGCCAGCTCGCGCAGGCGCTGTTTGCCCGCAACGCTACGCACCGCGACGAAGCGCCAGTTCTGCAGGTTGAACGCACTGGGCGCGCGCCCGGCCCAACCGATCAGGGCTTCGATGCTGGCGTCGTCGAGCTGATGCTGCGCGTCGAAGTGGTTGACCGAGTTGCGTTGTTCGATGGCGGCAAGCAGAGGGTGGGTCATGGCGATGTCCTGTCGTGAGTGAATGATCGACAGATTAGTTACATGGACCCTGGTTGATAATCTCGTTTATCGTGTGATGACCATTCACTAGAAGTTGATAATCGATGGATCGCCTGACCGCCCTTGCCGTGTTCCGCCAGGTCGTCGAACGTGGCAGCTTCGCCGCCGCCGCCCGCCACCTGAAGCTTTCAGCGGCCGCCGTGAGCAAGAACATTGGTGAACTGGAAGCCCACCTGGCAGTCCGCCTGCTCAATCGTACGACACGCTCCATGAGCCTCACCGAGGCTGGCCAGCGCTACTACGAGCAGGTGGCGCGAATCCTCGACGACCTGCAGCAGGCCGACAGCTCCCTGGGCGAGCTGCAGGCAACCCCCAGCGGCACCCTGCGCGTCAGCGCGCCGATGTCGTTCAGCCTGGTCTGCCTGGCCGATGCCATCCCGCGCTTTCTCGCCCGCTACCCCGAGCTGACGCTCGACCTGCAGCTCGATGACCGTCGTGTGGACATGATCGCCGAGGGCTTCGATCTGGCGGTGCGCGGCAGTGATCGTCTGGAGGACTCGAGCCTGGTCGCCCGCCCGCTGCTGACACTGCGCCACGTGCTCTGCGCCGCCCCGCAATACCTGCGCCGGCACGGCACGCCGCAGGTGCCGGAGGACCTGCAGGCGCTGGAGTGCGTGCAGTTCTCGCTGTCCGGGCATGCCCATGAATGGGTGTTCCAGCGCGGTGAGCAGGTGCGCCGCCTGGAGGTGTGCGGACGCTACAGCGTCAACTCCAGCCTGGCGTTGTGCGCCGCACTGCGCGCCGGCCACGGTATCAGCCTGGTCCCGGAGATCTACGTACGCGACGACCTGGCCCAGGGCAGGCTGCAGCCGCTGCTCGAAGACTGGCAGATGATGCAGACGCAGCTCTACGCCATCTACCCGTCACGCCGTCAGTTGCAGGCCAAGGTCCGCGTGTTCATCGACTTTCTGCTGGAGGAACTGGGCCAGCAGGCATGAGCTGCCGGCCCGGCGAGAGCCGTTATTCGACCGTCACGCTCTTGGCCAGATTGCGCGGCTGGTCGACGTCGGTGCCCTTGAGCACAGCGACGTAGTAGGACAGCAGCTGCAACGGCACGGTGTAGAGGATCGGTGCCAGCAGGTCGTGGATATGCGGCATGGCCACCACGTGGGTGCCCTCGCCGTTGCTCATGCCCGCCTGCTGGTCGGCGAAGACGATCAGCTCGCCGCCACGCGCACGCACTTCCTGCAGGTTGGACTTGAGCTTCTCCAGCAGCTCGTTGTTCGGCGCCACGGTGACCACCGGCATGTCGGCGTCGACCAGGGCCAGCGGACCATGCTTGAGCTCGCCGGCCGGGTAGGCCTCGGCATGGATGTAGGAAATCTCCTTGAGCTTGAGCGCACCTTCCATCGCCACCGGGTACTGCGCGCCACGGCCAAGGAACAGGCTGTGGTGCTTCTCGGCGAACAGCTCGGCGATCTTCTCCACGGTCTTGTCCATGGCCAGCGCCTCGCCCAGGCGCGTCGGCAGGCGCCGCAGCTCTTCCACCAGCTCGGCGCTCAGCGCCTTGTCCAGGGTGCCGTGTACCTGCCCGAGCGACAGGGTCAGCAGCATCAGGCCGACCAGCTGGGTGGTGAAGGCCTTGGTCGAGGCCACGCCGATTTCCGGGCCCGCCTGGGTCAGCAGGCACAGGTCGGACTCGCGCACCAGCGAACTGGTGCCGACGTTGCAGATCACCAGGCTGGCCAGGTAGCCGCCCTGCCCCGGCGCCTTCTCCTTGGCGTTGCGCAGCGCCGCCAGGGTGTCGGCGGTTTCACCGGACTGCGAGACGCTGACGAACAGGGTGTCCGGCTGCACCGCGACCTTGCGGTAGCGGAACTCGCTGGCCACTTCGACCTGGCAGGGAATGCCGGCCAGTTCTTCCAGCCAGTAGCGGGCGACCATGCCGGCGTGGAAGCTGGTGCCGCAGGCGACGATCTGCACGTTCTTCACCTTGGCGAACAGCTCGGCGGCCTGTGGGCCGAAGGCCTGCACCAGCACGTGATCGCTGCCCAGACGGCTTTCCAGGGTGCGCTGCACCACCTTGGGCTGCTCGTGGATTTCCTTGAGCATGAAGTGGCGGTATTCGCCCTTGTCCGCAGCCTCGGCGCCCTCGTGGTACTGCACGGCTTCACGCTGTACCGGGTTGCCGCTGGCATCCCAGATCTGCACGCCATCACGACGGATTTCGGCGATATCACCCTCTTCCAGGTACATGAAACGGTCAGTGACCTGGCGCAGAGCGAGCTGGTCGGAGGCGAGGAAGTTCTCGCCCAGGCCCAGGCCGATCACCAGCGGGCTGCCACTGCGGGCGGCGAGCAGGCGATCCGGCTGCCTGGCGCTGATCACAGCCAGGCCATAGGCGCCATGCAGCTCGGGAATCGCCGCCTTGAGCGCGGCGCTGAGGTCGCCGAGCTGCTGCAGCTTGTGGTCGAGCAGATGGACGATGGTCTCGGTGTCGGTATCGGAGGTGAAGACGTAGCCCAGGCCCTTGAGGCGCTCACGCAGCGCCTCGTGGTTCTCGATGATGCCGTTGTGCACCACCGCCAGTTCGTGCCCGGAGAAGTGCGGGTGCGCGTTGCGCTCGCTGGGTGCGCCGTGGGTGGCCCAGCGCGTGTGGGCGATGCCCAGGCGGCCCGCCAGGGGCTCGTCCTGCAGGGCCGCCTGCAGCTCGCTGACCTTGCCGACACGGCGGCGACGGTCGAGCGTGCCCTGCTCGGTCAGCAGTGCCACACCGGCGCTGTCGTAGCCGCGATACTCCAGGCGCTTGAGGCCTTCGACCAGGATCGGGGTGATGCTGCGCTCAGCGATGGCGCCAACGATTCCACACATGGGGCTCTCCTTCAGTTTTCCAGCGGCGCGAGGATCAGCTGGATGCCGCGCGCGCGTATCTGTTCGGCAGCCTGGGCATCCAGGCGCTCGTCGGTAATCAGGGTATGGACGCTGCTCCAGGGCAGTTCCAGATTGGGGATGCGTCGGCCGATCTTGTCGCTCTCGACCATGACGATGACCTCGCGGGCGACTTCGGCCATCACCCGCGACAGCCCCAGCAGTTCGTTGAAGGTGGTGGTGCCACGCTCCAGATCGATGCCATCGGCGCCGATGAACAGCTGGTCGAAGTCGTAGGAGCGCAGCACCTGCTCGGCGACCTGCCCCTGGAAGGACTCCGAGTGCGGGTCCCAGGTGCCGCCGGTCATCAGCAGGACGGGCTCGTGCTCGATGTCGCGCAGGGCATTGGCCACGTTGAGCGAGTTGGTCATCACCACCAGCCCCGGCCTGTGCCCCAACTGGGGAATCATCGCCGCCGTGGTGGTGCCACTGTCGATGATGATCCGCGCGTGCTCGCGGATGCGCGTCACGCCGGCGCGGGCGATGGCCTGCTTGTGCGGGGAAACCGGCTGGGCGCCGTCGCCGATCAGTTCCTGGGGCATGGGCACCGCACCGCCATAGCGACGCAGCAGCAGGCCGTTCTTTTCCAGCGCGGCGAGGTCCTTGCGAATCGTCACCTCGCTGGTGGCGAAGTGCTGGGCCAGCGCATCAACCGACACCTCACCCTGCTCGGCGAGCAGGGCCAGGATGGTGTGGCGACGCTGCGGTGTGTTGCGCTTCGACATGTTTAAGTTTCGATTCGAAAGATAATGGCGCGAATCAAAACATAAGGCCGTTCGCTCTGCAAGCAACCGTCGGTCAGTTGAGGGTCAGCTTCACCCCGAAGCCCAACAGGCTGAGCCCCGCCAGCTTCTCCAGGCCACGGGCGATACGTGGATTGGCGCGCATGCGCTCGGCGAGAAAGTGAGTCAGCAGCACGATCAGCAGCCCGTAGAGGAAGGTCAGCGCCATGATGGTCACGGCCATGAAGCCGAAGGTGATCAGCCCCTGATGCCGCTGCGGATCGATGAACAGCGGGAAGAACGCCATGTAGAAGATGATCGCCTTGGGGTTGAAGACGGTGATCATCAGCGTCTGCCACAGGTAGTGGCGCGGCTCGATATTCAGCGTCGGCGCAGCCCCCGGCTTGGCCAGCAGCATGCGCAGGCCGAGATAGATCAGGTAGGCCGCCCCCAGCCATTGCACCAGGTAGAAGGCTGTCGGATAGGCCTTGAGCAGCGCGGCGACACCGGCCACCGCCAGCCACAGCAGCACCTGGTCGCCGAACATGATGCCGAAGGTGGAGGCCAGCCCGCCGCGAATGCCGCCCTTGCCGGTGGACAGGATCAGCGCCAGGTTACCGGGGCCGGGAATGGCCAGCAGGATGATGAAGGCCACCACGAAGGCGGCGTAATCCGTCACACCGAACATGAAGTCAACTCCAAGCCACAAGCCACAAGCCACAAGCCACAAGCCACAAAGCATAGAGGAAATGGCGTCAGCCAGGGCTCTTACTTGCAGCTGGAGGCTTGCAGCTCATCGCTGCTTTTGCGGGCGTTTCCAGCCCTCGATGTTGCGCTGTTTGGCCCGACCGACGGCCAGGGTGTCTGCCGGCACGTCGCTGGTGACCACCGAACCGGCGCCCGTGGTGGCACGATCACCAAGGTTGACCGGCGCCACCAGGGCGCTGTTGGAACCGATGAACACGTCCTCGCCCATCACCGTCCGGAACTTGTTGGCGCCGTCGTAGTTGCAGGTGATGGTGCCTGCGCCGATGTTGCTCCGCGCACCGATCTCGGCATCGCCCAGGTAGCTGAGGTGACCGGCCTTGGCGCCCTCGCCCAGCACGGCGTTCTTCAGCTCGACGAAGTTACCCACATGGGCCCTGGCCCCCAGTCGGGTGCCCGGACGCAGACGCGCGAACGGACCGCAGTCGGCGCCCTCGCCCATCTCGGCACCTTCCAGATGACTGTTGGCCTTGACGATGGCGCCCTTGCGCAGGACGGAGTCCCTGATCACGCAGTTCGGACCGATCTGCACGTCGTCCTCGATCACCACCCGGCCTTCGAGGATCACGTTGACGTCGATCAGCACGTCACGTCCCACCGTCACCTCGCCGCGCAGGTCGAAACGCTGCGGATCGCGCAGGGTCACGCCCTGCGCCATCAGGCGGCGCGCGGCGCGCTGCTGATAGTGGCGCTCCAGCTGCGCCAGCTGGATACGGTCGTTGGCCCCCAGCACTTCCATCTCGTCGGCCGCCTGCTCGGTGGCCACGATCAGGCCATCGGCGACGGCCATGGCGATCACGTCGGTGAGGTAGTACTCGCCCTGCGCGTTTCTGTTGGACAGGCGCCCCAGCCAGTCCCCCAGGCGCTTGCCCGGAACCGCGAGAATGCCGGTGTTGCCTTCGCGGATGGCCCGCTGCGCGTCATTGGCGTCCTTGTGCTCGACGATCGCCTGCACCACGCCGTTGTCATCACGGACGATGCGGCCGTAGCCTGTCGGGTCGGCCAGCTCGACGGTGAGCAGCCCCAGCTGGTCATCACTGACCAGGGCCAGCAGGCGTTCGAGCGTCGCGCTCTCGATCAGCGGCACGTCGCCATAGAGGATCAGCACGGTGTCGGCGCTGAGCTGCGGCAGCGCCTGAGCAACGGCGTGGCCGGTGCCGAGCTGCTCGGCCTGAATGACGAAGTTCAGGTCGGCGGCGGCCAGGCGCTCGCGCACGGTAACGGCGCCATGCCCGATCACCACCTGGATGCTGCTGGGCTGCAGACTGCGTGCGGTGGCGATGACATGCCCGAGCATGGGCTTGTCAGCGACCGGGTGCAGGACCTTGGGCAGGGCGGAACGCATGCGGGTGCCTTGCCCTGCAGCGAGGATGACGATATCGAGCGACATAAACGACGATTCCTTGGCAGCCTCCGTCGCGGGGCGCCGGAGGGTGAAACGGCAGAAATGAAAAAGGGTAGCCTAGGCTACCCTTTCTCTTGCAACGGTTGAAGTGGGGGCCTCAGCCGCCGAACTTCTTGCGCAGTTGCTGGACGGTACGCAGCTGGGCTGCGACTTCGGCCAGGTGAGCGGCGGCGGAGCTGTAGTTGAACTCAGCACCCTGCTCGCTCAGCGCTTTCTCGGCGGCCTTGAGGGCCTCCTGAGCAGCGGCTTCATCGATGTCTGCTGCACGCTGCACGGTGTCGGCGAGAACCTTGACCATGTTCGGCTGCACTTCGAGGAAACCACCGGAGATGTAGAACACCTCGGCTTCACCACCCTGCTTGATCAGGCGGATCGGGCCCGGCTTCAGGTCGGTGATCAGTGGCGCGTGGCCTGGAGCGATACCCAGATCACCCAGGTTGCCGTGCGCAATCACCATCTCCACCAGGCCGGAGAAGATCTCCGCTTCCGCGCTGACGATATCGCAATGGACTGTCATAGCCATACGCTTGCCTCAGGTTGCAGGCTGTGGACAACCCAGGTTATCCACAAACCTGATGCGCCCGTTGCCAGGCGCATGGGTGATTACAGTTTCTTCGCTTTCTCGATGGCTTCGTCGATGCCGCCAACCATGTAGAAAGCCTGCTCCGGCAGGTGGTCGTAGTCGCCCTTGAGGATACCGCTGAAGCCAGCGATGGTGTCCTTCAGGGAGACGTACTTGCCTGGGGAACCGGTGAACACTTCGGCCACGAAGAACGGCTGGGACAGGAAGCGCTGGATCTTACGAGCGCGCGATACCAGCTGCTTGTCCGCTTCGGACAGCTCGTCCATACCCAGAATGGCGATGATGTCCTTCAGTTCCTTGTAACGCTGCAGCACGTACTGAACGCCACGAGCGGTCTCGTAGTGTTCGTTGCCGATGACGTTCGGATCCAGCTGACGGCTGGTGGAGTCCAGCGGGTCAACGGCCGGGTAGATACCCAGGGAAGCGATGTCACGGCTCAGTACGACGGTGGCGTCCAAGTGGGCGAAGGTGGTCGCCGGGCTCGGGTCGGTCAGGTCGTCCGCAGGTACGTATACGGCCTGGATCGAGGTGATCGAACCTTTCTTGGTGGAGGTGATGCGCTCCTGCAGAACGCCCATCTCTTCGGCCAGGGTCGGCTGGTAACCTACTGCCGACGGCATACGGCCGAGCAGTGCGGATACTTCGGTACCGGCCAGGGTGTAACGGTAGATGTTGTCGACGAACAACAGTACGTCACGGCCTTCGTCACGGAACTTCTCGGCCATGGTCAGGCCGGTCAGGGCGACGCGCAGACGGTTGCCTGGTGGCTCGTTCATCTGACCGTAGACCAGGGCTACCTTGTCCAGAACGTTGGAGTCCTTCATCTCGTGGTAGAAGTCGTTACCCTCACGAGTACGCTCACCCACACCGGCGAACACGGAATAACCGCTGTGCTCGATGGCGATGTTACGGATCAGTTCCATCATGTTCACGGTCTTGCCGACACCGGCACCACCGAACAGACCGACCTTACCACCCTTGGCGAACGGGCAGACCAGGTCGATTACCTTGATGCCGGTTTCCAGCAGGTCGTTGCCGCCCGCTTGCTCGGCATAGCTCGGCGCAGCGCGGTGGATTTCCCACTGCTCTTCTTCACCGATGGGGCCGGCTTCGTCGATCGGGTTGCCCAGCACGTCCATGATACGGCCCAGGGTCGCTTTACCGACCGGTACCGAGATGGCCTTGTTGGTACGAGTGATGTCCAGACCGCGCTTGAGGCCTTCGGTCGAACCCATCGCAATGGTACGTACCACACCGTCGCCCAGCTGCTGCTGAACTTCCAGGGTGGTTTCGGCGCCAACTACTTTCAGCGCCTCGTATACGGCTGGCACCTGATCACGCGGGAATTCCACGTCGATAACGGCGCCGATGATTTGAACGATACGTCCGCTACTCATCTTTGGTTCCTCTGAATATTTGAACCGTTCTTAAACCGCGGCAGCGCCGCCGACGATTTCCGAAATCTCTTGGGTGATCGCTGCCTGACGCGCCTTGTTGTAAATCAGCTGCAGGTCTTTGATGAGCTGGCCAGCGTTGTCGGTGGCGTTCTTCATCGCGATCATCCGTGCAGCCTGCTCGGCCGCATTGTTCTCGACCACTGCCTGGTACACCTGGGATTCGACGTAGCGAACCATCAGGCCTTCGAGCAGTTCCTTGGCATCGGGCTCGTACAGATAGTCCCAGTGATGCTTGAGGTCTTGATCCGGATCGGCCACCAGCGGAACCAACTGCTCCACTGTAGGCTTCTGCGTCATGGTATTGATGAACTTGTTCGAGACCACGGACAGACGGTCGATACGCCCCTCGAGGTAAGCGTCGAGCATGACCTTGACACTACCGATCAGGTCGTTGATCGACGGCTCTTCGCCGAGGTGGCTGATCGCAGCGACGACATTGCCACCAAAGTTGCGGAAGAATGCCGCACCCTTGGAGCCAATCACGCAGAGATCGATCTCCACGCCTTGCTCGCGATCTTTCGCCATGTCCTTGACCAGGGCCTTGAACAGGTTGGTGTTCAAGCCACCGCACAGACCACGGTCACTGCTCACCACCACATAACCGGCGCGCTTGACGGGGCGCTCGATCATGAAGGGATGGCGGTACTCCGGGTTGGCGTTGGCCAGATGACCAATCACCTGGCGGATACGCTCCGCGTAGGGACGGCTAGCAGCCATGCGCTGTTGTGCCTTGCGCATTTTGCTGACCGCCACCTTTTCCATGGCGCTGGTGATCTTCTGCGTGCTTTTGATGCTCGCAATCTTGCTGCGAATCTCTTTTGCGCCTGCCATTTCACACCTATCGGGTTAGCAGGCGGGCGTCTTGCGACGCCCGCTGCGGCTTACCAGGTTTGGGTGGCTTTGAACTTCTCGATACCGGCTTTGATGCCCGCGTCGATTTCGTCGTTGAAGTCACCTTTCACGTTGATCTTGGCCATCAGATCGGCCAGCTCACGGTTGAAGTAGCCCAGCAGGGCTGCTTCGAAGGCGCCAACTTTGTTCACTTCCACGTCGGTCAGGAAGCCACGCTCGGCAGCGTACAGAGACACGGACATGTCGGCGATCGACATGGGTGCGTACTGCTTCTGCTTCATCAGCTCGGTAACGCGCTGACCGTGCTCGAGCTGCTTGCGGGTGGCTTCGTCCAGGTCAGAGGCGAACTGGGCGAAGGCCGCCAGTTCACGGTACTGAGCCAGAGCGGTACGGATACCACCGGAGAGCTTCTTGATGATCTTGGTCTGAGCGGCACCGCCCACACGGGATACCGAGATACCGGCGTTGACGGCCGGACGGATACCCGAGTTGAACATGGCCGATTCCAGGAAGATCTGACCGTCGGTGATCGAGATCACGTTGGTCGGAACGAACGCGGAAACGTCACCCGCCTGGGTTTCGATGATCGGCAGAGCGGTCAGGGAACCAGTCTTGCCGGTCACGGCGCCATTGGTGAACTTCTCGACGTATTCCTCGGAAACGCGGGAAGCGCGCTCCAGCAGGCGGCTGTGGAGATAGAACACGTCGCCCGGGTAGGCTTCACGGCCTGGCGGACGGCGCAGCAGCAGGGAGATCTGGCGGTAAGCAACGGCCTGCTTGGACAGGTCGTCGTACACGATCAGAGCGTCTTCACCGCGGTCGCGGAAGTATTCGCCCATGGTGCAGCCGGAGTACGGCGCCAGGAACTGCAGTGCGGCGGATTCGGAAGCGGAAGCGGCCACCACGATGGTGTTGGCCAGCGCACCGGTTTCTTCCAGCTTGCGCACGACGTTGGCGATGGTCGATTGCTTCTGACCGATAGCCACGTACACGCAGCGGATGCCGCTGTCTTTCTGGTTGATGATGGCGTCGACGGCCAGAGCGGTCTTACCGATCTGACGGTCACCGATGATCAGCTCGCGCTGGCCACGGCCGACCGGGATCATGGCATCGACCGACTTGTAACCGGTCTGTACCGGCTGGTCGACGGACTTACGCCAGATCACGCCCGGTGCAACCTTCTCAACCGCGTCAGTTGCCTGAGCGTTGATCGGGCCTTTGCCGTCGATCGGGTTACCCAGTGCGTCGACGACGCGGCCCAGCAGTTCCGGACCAACCGGGACTTCCAGGATGCGACCGGTGCACTTGGCGCTCATGCCTTCGGCCAGGCTGGTGTAAGCACCCAGCACAACGGCACCGACGGAGTCTTGCTCCAGGTTCAGTGCCATACCGTAGACACCGCCCGGGAACTCGATCATTTCGCCGTACATGACGTCGGCCAGACCGTAGATACGCACGATACCGTCGGAAACGGAGACAATGGTGCCTTCGTTGCGGGCTTGGGAGGCGACGTCGAGTTTCTCGATGCGCCCCTTGATGATTTCACTAATTTCGGAAGGATTGAGTTGCTGCATAGCTCTGCTGCCCCTTCAAACTCAAGATTTCAATGCTTCGGCCAGTTTCGCGAGCTTGCCGCGAACCGAGCCATCGATTACCAGGTCGCCGGCGCGGATCAGTACACCACCGATCAGGGTGGCATCTTCCGCGGCGTGCAGACGCACTTCTCGGCCGAGCCGTGCACTGAGAACCTTGGCGAGTTTGTCTTGCTGTTCATCGCTCAATGCGAAGGCACTGGTGACATCCACGTCGATCGACTTCTCTTGCTCGGCCTTGTACAGCTCGAACAGGGCGAAGACATCCGGCAACAAGGCCAGACGATCGTTCTCGGCGATAACGCGGATGAAGTTCTGTGCCTGGGCGTCGAACTTGTCACCACACACCTCGACAAAGGTGGTGGCCTTTTCTGTACTCGTCAGACGCGGGGCCTTGAGCACGCGCTGCATGGTGTCGTCGAGCGACACCGCTGCAGCCAGGCCGAGCATGGCTGACCAATTGGCCAGTTGCTGGTGGGCCTGGGCGTGCTCGAAGGCAGCCTTAGCGTAAGGTCGGGCCAGCGTGGTCAGTTCTGCCATGATCGCGCCCTCGCTTAAATTTCGGCTGCCAGTTTGTTAACCAGCTCCGCATGCGCGTTTTGGTCGATGGATGCGCCCAGGATCTTCTCCGCACCGCTGACTGCCAGGCCACCCACTTGGGCGCGCAGGGCGTCTTTGATGCCGTTGATTTCCTGTTCGATCTCGGCCTGAGCCTGAGCCTTCACGCGGTCAGCTTCGACACGGGCCTGATCACGGGCTTCGTCGACGATCTGAGCAGCACGCTTATTGGCTTGCTCGATGATTTCGGCGGCCTGACCTTTGGCTTCGCGCAGTTGCTGGGCCACTTTCTCGTGGGCCAGCTCCAGATCACGAGCCGCGCGGTTGGCAGCGTCCAAGCCGTCTGCGATCTTCTTCTGACGTTCCTGCAAAGCCGCAATGACCGGAGGCCATACGAACTTCATGCAGAACAGCACGAAGATGAAGAAGGCAACGGACTGGCCTATCAGGGTTGCATTAATGTTCACGCCAACACCTCGCTCGTTCGTTGTCCGTCACACCAATTCACTCGAAGACGAGTGAATTAGCCTGCGATTTGACCAACGAAGGGGTTCGCGAAGGTGAAGAACAGTGCGATACCAACACCGATCATGGTCACGGCGTCGAGCAGACCGGCGACGATGAACATTTTAACTTGCAGCATCGGGACCATTTCCGGCTGACGCGCAGCGCCTTCCAGGAACTTGCCACCCAGCAGACCGAAACCGATGGCGGTACCCAGGGCACCCAGGCCGATCAGCAGTGCAACGGCGATAGCGGTCAAACCAACTACAGTTTCCATTTTTCCTCCCGACTTACAGTCGTATTGGTTAAGGTTTTTGTTGAAGCGGTAAAACGAAATCGTTTGTTTACAGCAGCCCTCATGCCCGCGGGCAGTGAGGGTTTGTCCTGGCAGGCGCCGCCTGAGCGGCGCCGCGGAACCTTAGCGCGCCTTAGTGGTTGTCTTCGTGCGCCATCGACAGGTAGACGATGGTCAGCATCATGAAGATGAACGCCTGCAGCACGATGATCAGGATGTGGAAGATGGCCCAGGCCAGCTGCAGCACACCACCCAGCGAGCCCAGCAGCATGCCGCCGCTGAACATGATGGCGATCAGGATGAAGATCAGCTCGCCGGCATACAGGTTGCCGAACAGTCGCAGTGCCAGGGAGACCGGCTTGGCGATCAGGGTGACGAATTCCAGCAGGAAGTTCACCGGGACCAGCAGGATCTTCATGGCGATGTTGTTGGAGCTGAACGGGTGCATGGTCAGCTCGCCGAGGAAGCCGCCGATGCCCTTGACCTTGACGCTGTAGAACAGGATCAGGGCGAACACCGACAGGGCCAGGCCCAGGGTCGCGTTCGGGTCGGTGGTCGGCACGACACGGAAGTACAGGTGCGGATCGCCAACCAGGGTGGCAGCCAGTTTCGGCAGCCAGTCAACCGGGATGAGGTCCATGAAGTTCATCAGGAAGACCCAGACGAAGATGGTCAGGGCCAGCGGGGCAATCAGCGGATTGCGACCGTGGAAGGTGTCCTTGACGCTGCCATCGACGAACTCGACCAGAACCTCGACGAAGTTCTGCAGGCCGCCCGGCTGGTCCGAGGTGGCCTTGCGCGCCGCCAGGCGGAACAGGACGATGAAGATCAGGCCGAGAACCACCGACACCGCCAGGGTGTCTACGTGGAAGGCCCAGAAGCCCATTTCTTTGGCTTCCTGTGCGGTGTGGGCGAAACTCCAGCCGTTCACCGGGTGCTGACCATAGGTCAGGTTGGTGAGGTGGTGCTGGATGTAACCCGAAGCGGTTTCTGCTGCCATTATTTGCCTCGAACGCTTTAAGGTCTTGAAAATTTCGTTATCAGCAGCGGGGCGAACCAGCTGACCATCAGGGTCAGCAGGTAGACACCGAACAACATCGGTGCCTCCAGGGGTTTCACGCCCGCAAACGTCAGCGCAAAGAGCACGAACGTCAGAATCAGTTTTCCCGCTTCGCCCGCATAAAAAGAACGGACGATTTCCCTAGCCGCCCGCGCGCCGCTGTAGCGGAACGCCTTGTGGGCGAAATACAGATTCGGCAACCAGGCGATCATGCCCCCCAACAGTGCCGAATAACCCGCCACGTTGCCTCGCCATTGCCAGGTCAGCGTAGCAGCGAGCAGCAATACGACGAGTTGTGCCATCAGCACCGGGAAGACCGGTAGGCGATGGAAGGGCAGGCGCTTCGGCATGCGGCGTTCCATCAACTGATGTCCCTCGACTATCGACCGCTTTAACTCAATGAATTGGCATAAAAAGTGCCAACAAAATTGCGCGCAGAGTATAGGGGGCGTATTCCCCCCATTCAACTGTCCGGTAGTGATTTCCGACCATGCGCTACATGGTCAGGTGTGGCGAATTGTTTCAGCGGATGTGAGCGAGCACGCCCTGCAATTCGTCGAGGGAGTTGTAGCGGATGACCAACTGGCCCTTGCCCTTGGCGCCGTGTTTTATCTGCACTGGCGAGCCCAGACGCTCTGCCAGACGCTGTTCGAGGCGACTGATGTCCGGGTCGGGCTTGGCTTTTGCCGGCGCCGGTTTGGCACTCAGCCACTGGCGAACCAGCGCTTCGGTCTGGCGTACGGTGAGGCCGCGTGCGACAACGTGTCGCGCAGCTTCGACCTGCTGTTCGAGGGGCAGACCGAGCAATGCACGGGCATGACCCATCTCCAGATCGCCATGGGACAGCAGCGTCTTGATCTCGTCCGGCAGGGCGATCAGACGCAGCAGGTTGGTGATGGTGACGCGCGATTTGCCGACGGCATCGGCGACCTGCTGCTGGGTCAGCTCGAACTCCTGCTGCAGGCGCTGCAGGGCGACGGCTTCCTCGATCGGATTGAGGTCCTCGCGCTGGATGTTCTCGATCAGCGCCATGGCGATGGCGGCTTCGTCCGCCAGCTCGCGAACCATGGCCGGGATCTTGTCCTGGCCGGCCAGCTGGCTGGCTCGCCAGCGACGCTCACCGGCGACGATCTCGAAACGACCGTCGCCGATCGGCCGCAGCACGATAGGTTGCATCACGCCCTGGGCGCGGATGGAGGCGGCGAGTTCTTCCAGAGCGGTCTGGTCCATGTCGCGACGCGGCTGGTACTTGCCCCGCTGGATCAGTTCCAGCGGCACGTATTGCAGCTCACGCGTATCGACCTGGGCGGCCTCTTCCTGCAGTGCACTGACGGTGTTGCCACCGAGCAGGGCGTCCAGACCTCGACCCAGACCTCGTTTCTTCGCAGCCATGCGGATGTTCCTTAAGCGGTAGCGGTTTTCGCGGCGGCGCGCTGACGGCGCACCAGCTCGCCGGCCAATGCCAGGTAGGCGATGGCACCACGGGATTGTTTGTCATACACCAGCGCCGGCATGCCGAAGCTCGGAGCCTCGGCCAGGCGCACGTTACGCGGGATCACGGCGTCGTACAGCTTGTCGCCGAAATGCTCCTTGAGCTGAGCGCTGACATCGTTGGTCAGGCTGATGCGCGGGTCGTACATGGTACGCAGCAGACCTTCGATCTGCAGCTTGGGATTGAGCAGCTGGCCGATGCGCTGGATGCTGTTGACCAGATCGGAGAGCCCTTCCAGCGCGTAGTACTCGCACTGCATGGGGATGATCACACCGTCGGCGGCGACCAGGGCGTTGATGGTCAGCATGTTCAGCGACGGCGGGCAGTCGATGAGGATGTAGTCGTAGTTCTCGCGGATCGGCGCCAGGGCATAGCGCAGGCGACTTTCCTTCATCTTCATTTCCAGCAGCGCGACTTCGGCGGCCGTCAGGTCGCGGTTGGCCGGCAACAGCTGGTAGCCGCCATGCTCGGAAAACTGCATCGCCTCGCTGAGATCGCATTCGCCGATCAGCACGTCGTAGATCGAGTGCTCGAGGGCATGCTTGTCGATGCCACTGCCCATGGTCGCGTTGCCCTGCGGGTCGAGGTCGATGAGCAGCACGCGGCGCTTGGTCGCCACCAGAGAAGCAGCCAGGTTGATGCACGTCGTGGTTTTGCCCACGCCGCCTTTCTGATTGGCGATCGCGAATACCTTGGCCATCTTCCTTCCCCCTTAGACCGAGCGACGCAGTATCAACAGATGGCGTTGGCCTTGGCAACCGGGAACCCGCAACACGTGCGTGGCACTGAGGCGGAAGTCCGCCGGCAACGCCTGCAGCTCATCGTCCGGGTGGACCCCTTTCATCGCCAGCCACTGGGTGTCGGCATTGCCAAGGTGGCGCGTCCAGTCGCTGAAATCCTGCAGGCTGCTGAACGCCCGCGAGCTGATGCCATCGAAGGGCCGCTCGGGTCGATACGCTTCGACCCGGCTGTGGACAACCTCAAGGTTGTCGAGTTTCAGCTCGAGCTTCACCTGGACCAGAAAACGGGTCTTCTTGCCATTGGAGTCGAGCAGGGTGAAATGCCGCTCGGGGAACATGATCGCCAGCGGAATGCCGGGCATGCCGCCGCCGCTGCCGACGTCCAGCCAGTTATCCCCACGCTCGGCCACGAAGGGCACCACCGACAGGCTGTCGAGCAGGTGACGCGACACCATCTCGTCGGGATCGCGCACGGCGGTGAGGTTGTAGGCCTTGTTCCACTTGATCAGCAGGCCCAGGTAGGCGAGCAGTTGCTGCTGTTGTGGCTCGCTGAGCT
Organism: Pseudomonas sp. BMW13; assembly: GCF_013357275.1. Lineage (NCBI taxonomy): Bacteria > Pseudomonadati > Pseudomonadota > Gammaproteobacteria > Pseudomonadales > Pseudomonadaceae > Pseudomonas > Pseudomonas sp. BMW13. Next base: position 67,610 of record NZ_SUKD01000001.1, read on the forward strand.
CGACGCCAAGCTCGCGAGCGCCCTGGATCAGTTCTTCGGCGTGGCGCTGGGTGACCGACATCAGGCGCTCTGCTCCAGTTTCTGACCCGCACTGCGTTTCTTCAGGTGAATCAGCAGCAGAGAGATCGCCGCCGGCGTGACACCGGGAATGCGCCCGGCCTGGCCGAGGGTGGCCGGACGGGTGTTGCCCAGCTTGAACTGGATTTCCTTGGACAGACCGGAGATGGCGCTGTAGTCCAGATCCTCCGGCAGCTTGGTGTCCTCGCTGGCCCGCAGCTTGGCGATCTCTTCCTGCTGGCGGTCGATGTAGCCGGCGTACTTGGTCTTGATCTCGACCTGTTCGGCCACCTGGTTATCCACAGCCGGTGACTCGGTCACTTCGGCAAGGGTGGCGTAATCGATCTCCGGACGGGCCAGCAGATTGAGCAGGTGGTACTCGTGGGCCAGCGGGGTACCGAAACGCGCGGCGATGGCATCACCCTGCGGGGTGCCCGGGCGTACCCAGGTGCTCTTCAGGCGCTGTTCTTCCTGGATGATGCCCTCACGCTTGGCTTCGAACGCCGCCCAGCGCTCGTCATCGACCAGGCCCAGCTCGCGGCCCTTCTCGGTCAGGCGCAGGTCGGCGTTGTCCTCGCGCAGAATCAGCCGGTACTCGGCCCGCGAGGTGAACATGCGGTAAGGCTCCTGGGTGCCGAGGGTGATCAGGTCGTCGACCAGCACACCGATGTAGGCCTCGTCACGGCGCGGGCACCAGGCTTCCTTGCCCTGCGCGCGCAGCGCGGCGTTGCAGCCCGCCAGCAGGCCCTGGGCGCCGGCTTCTTCGTAGCCGGTGGTGCCGTTGATCTGCCCGGCGAAGAACAGGCCGCCGATGACCTTGGTCTCCAGGCTGTACTTCAGGTCGCGCGGATCGAAGTAGTCGTACTCGATGGCATATCCCGGACGCACGATGTGGGCGTTCTCCATGCCGCGGATGCTGCGCACGATCTGCAGCTGCACATCGAACGGCAGCGAGGTGGAGATACCGTTGGGATACAGCTCATGGGTGGTCAGGCCTTCCGGCTCGATGAACACCTGGTGGCTGTCCTTGTCGGCGAAGCGGTGGATCTTGTCTTCGATCGACGGGCAGTAGCGCGGCCCCACGCCTTCGATGACACCGGAATACATCGGCGAACGGTCGAGGTTCGCCGCGATGATCTCGTGGGTACGGGCGTTGGTGTGGGTGATCCAGCAACTGATCTGCTGCGGCTGATGCTCGCGCTTGCCGAGGAAGGACATCAGCGGCGTCGGTGTGTCCCCCGGCTGCTCGGTCATCACCGAGAAGTCCACGGAGCGTCCGTCGATGCGCGGCGGAGTGCCGGTTTTCAGGCGACCGACGCGCAGCGGCAGTTCGCGCAGGCGCTGGGCCAGGGTGATGGAAGGCGGGTCGCCGGCGCGGCCACCGGAGTAGTTCTGCAGGCCGATGTGGATAAGTCCACCGAGGAAGGTGCCTGTGGTCAACACCACAGAATCCGCATGGAACCTGAGGCCCATCTGGGTAACCACGCCCTTGACCTCGGCGTTTTCCACAATCAGGTCATCGGCGGCCTGTTGAAAAATCCACAGATTGGCCTGGTTTTCCAGAATCTCGCGTACCGCCGCCTTGTACAGCACGCGATCGGCCTGCGCTCGGGTCGCTCGAACGGCCGGACCCTTGCGGCTGTTGAGGATACGGAACTGGATGCCGCCCTTGTCGGTGGCAGTCGCCATGGCACCGCCGAGGGCATCGATTTCCTTGACCAGGTGGCTCTTGCCGATCCCGCCGATGGCCGGGTTGCAGCTCATCTGGCCAAGGGTCTCGACATTATGGGTGAGCAGCAGGGTCTTCACGCCCATGCGCGCTGCAGCCAGGGCTGCCTCGGTACCGGCATGACCGCCGCCGATCACGATCACGTCAAAACGGGAAGGGAAATCCACCACGCACCTCGTGCCTGTTGAGAAAGGGGTCTGAAAGAAAGGCGGCAAGTATAGGGACTTCGCTCTCCTGAATGAAGCCTTCTGCACAAAAAATAGCCAACCGGTTACCGCCGTTCTCTGCGCCTGTGCGCCCGACCTGATCACCCTCCTGGCATGCCAAAGCGGGTACTGGCTTATAAAGAATAGAAAGAGAGAATTTTTATAAAGCTTGTTCTTTATGTTTATGTATAGAGCAGGCCATTTCTGTGGATAACAAGCTACAGGCCTTGTACTTCAGGGTGTACAGAGAATGATAAGGCTGTGTCGATCCTGCTCGTTTGCGCTGGGAAAGCTGCTGAACCACTGTGGATGGAATGGATGGTTACCCACAGGGGCGGTTACGCCCAGCTTTGTCATAGGCTTATGGGCAGGGTTCAGGGGCGGTTTTCCACAGGGTTTATCCGGGCCTGAATAACTCGCTGGCGAGGCGGCGCACGCTGGATATGTGAGGCGAAAGAAAGCTGCAGGCAGCGGGCATCAGCCCGGATGCGAGCCAGGAAGTGGCAAGGAAGGCTGAGTCGGCGCTGGGAGAAGGCTGGAGGAGCGCGCTTCGTACCACGGGAAGAGAGCGACGCGGCGGCCTGTCTCAGCCTGCCGGTGTCACTTGCCGATGCAGAAGCTGGAGAAGATGCGCCCCAGCAGGTCGTCGCTGCTGAAAGCGCCGGTGATCTCACCCAGGGCCTGCTGGGCCATGCGCAGGTCTTCGGCGAGGAGTTCGCCTGCGCCCATCAGGGTCAGCTGGTTGCGGCCGTGATCGAGGTACTGTTCAGCCTGGTGCAGGGCTTCGAGGTGGCGGCGACGGGCGCTGAAACCGCTTTCGGCGGTCTGTTGATAACCCATGCAGGCTTTCAGATGCTCGCGCAGCAGTTCCAGGCCTTCGGCGGACTTGGCCGACAGACTGAGGGTGACATGGCCATCGGCGCTGGTTGCCAGCGTGACGGCCTCGCCTGACAGGTCGGCCTTGTTGCGGATCAGGGTGACGCGCGCGGGATCCGGGCGCTGCTCGAGAAACTCCGGCCACAGGGCGAAGGGATCGGCTGCCTCCGGTGCGGTGGAGTCGACCACCAGCAGGACGCGGTCGGCCTCGCCTATGGCCTTCAGCGCGCGCTCCACGCCGATGCGCTCCACCTGGTCATCGGTAGCGCGCAGGCCAGCGGTGTCGACCACGTGCAGGGGCATGCCGTCGATGTGGATATGTTCGCGCAGGACGTCGCGGGTGGTGCCGGCGATATCCGTGACGATGGCCGCCTCGCGCCCGGCCAGGGCATTGAGCAGGCTGGACTTGCCGGCGTTGGGGCGGCCGGCGATGACCACGGTCATGCCGTCGCGCAGCAAGGCGCCCTGGCCAGCTTCACGCAACACTGTGGATAAGTCTGCGCGAACGCCGTCGAGTTGCTTCAGCACATGGCCGTCGGCGAGAAAATCGATTTCTTCCTCGGGGAAGTCGATGGCCGCCTCGACATAGATGCGCAGCTGGATCAGCGCTTCGGTCAGCGCATGCACGCGCCTGGAAAACTCGCCCTGCAGCGAGCGCAGGGCATTGCGTGCGGCCTGTTCGGAGCTGGCCTCGATCAGGTCGGCGATGGCTTCGGCCTGGGCCAGGTCGAGCTTGTCGTTGAGAAATGCACGTTCGCTGAACTCACCGGGTCGGGCCAGGCGTGCACCCAGCTCCAGGCAACGGCGCAGCAGCAGGTCGAGCACCACCGGGCCACCGTGGCCCTGCAGTTCGAGCACGTCCTCGCCGGTGAAGGAGTTCGGGCCGGGAAAGTAGATCGCCAGGCCTTCGTCCAGCACCTGCTCGGCCTCGCCGTGAAAGGCGCCGTGATGAGCGAAGCGGGGTTTCAGCTCGCGCCGGCAGATCGTCTGCGCCAACTGCCCGGCCAGTGGCCCCGAGACCCGCACGATGCCGACGCCGCCGCGTCCCTGGGCGGTGGCTACGGCTGCGATGGTGTCTCGGGCATGGGTCATGGCATTCACTCGGTTGTAGGCAGGGCCAGGGTCGCTACGGGGACGATGGATAGCAAAACGCCCCAATCATGGGGCGTTTGCTTGATGCTTGGAAGCCTTGTCGAATCAGGCGTTGGCCGGTTTCGATGCGGCTTCGATCCTGCGGGTAATGTACCACTGCTGGGCGATGGACAGGCAGTTGTTGACCACCCAGTACAGCACCAGACCAGCCGGGAACCACAGGAAGAAGAAGGTGAAGATGATCGGCATCAGCTTCATCACGCGCGCCTGCATGGGGTCCGGCGGCGTCGGGTTGAGCTGCTGCTGGATGAACATGGTCGCGCCCATGATGATCGGCAGGATGAAGAACGGATCCTTGATCGACAGGTCGGTGATCCAGAACATCCACGGTGCCTGACGCATTTCCACGGATTCCAGCAGTACCCAGTACAGGGCGAGGAACACCGGCATCTGCACCAGGATCGGCAGGCAGCCGCCCAGCGGATTGATCTTCTCTTTCTTGTACAGCTCCATCATCGCCTGGGACATCTTCTGGCGATCGTCACCGTGCTGCTCCTTCAGGGCCTGCAGCTTCGGCGATACGGCACGCATGCGCGCCATCGAGCGGTAGCTGGCGGCCGACAGCGGGAAGAAGATCAGCTTGATGATGATGGTCAGGAAGATGATCGACCAGCCCCAGTTGCCCAGCAGGCTGTGGATGACCTGCAGCAGCCAGAAGATCGGCTGGGCGAGGAACCACAGGAAGCCGTAGTCAACGGTCAGCTCCAGGCCCGGGGACAGGGTGCCCAGGTGTTCCTGCAGCTTGGGACCGGCATAGAGAACGGCACCGGTTTCGCCCTTGGCGCCGGCAGCGACCTGTACGGCCGGGCCGGTGAAGCCGACGATGTAGTTGCCCTGGCTGTCCTTGCGGGTCTGGATCAGGTTGCTGGCATCCTTGCTCGGCACCCAGGCGGTGACGAAGTAATGCTGCAGCCAGGCTACCCAACCACCCTGGACGGTTTCCTTGAAGGCGTGCTTGTCGATGTCTTTCATCGACAGCTTCTTGTAGGGCTCGTCAGGGGTCCAGACGGCGGCGCCCAGGTAGGTGGCGGTGCCGGTCGCGGTGGTCGAGGACGGATCGCCGCTGCTGTCACGCTTGAGCTGGGCGAACAGGTTGCCGCTCCAGGCCTGGTCGCTCTGGTTGTCGATCAGGTAACGAACGTCGACCTGGTAGGCGGACGGATCGATGCAGCCAGGCTTCTTCAGCTGCTGCTCACGGGCCGAGCACTGCGGGTTCAGGCCACGCTTGAAGCTGTAGCGCTTGATGTAGCTGACGCCGTTTTCGCTGTAGGTCAGGTCGACCACCAGGCTGTCCTGGCCTTCGGCCAGCGCATAGCTCTGCTTCTCGCTGCTCCACAGGGCACGACCGCTGGATTTGTCCGGAGCGTTCTGGCCGATCAGGCCGCTCTGGGCCAGATAGGTGCGCTCGCTGCCATTGTCGAACAGCTGGAAGGGCACGTCCGGGCGGTCCTGACGGCGAGGGTACTGAGGCAGACGCAGTTGCACGACGTCGCCACCACGCGGATCGATGGCCAGCTCGAGCACGTCGGTCTTGACCCGAATCAGCTCGTCGCTGGTGGCAGCGGTCGGCGCCACGGCAGCAGCGCTGGGCTCGGCCACGGCAGTGGGGATGTCATCGCCGCTGGTGCTGGCGGATGCCGCTGGCGTGTCAGGCAGGTTGGGCGTCGCGACGTTCGAGGTGCTTACCTCGGCCGGCAGGGCAGCCTGGCCATAGTCCTGGTTCCATTGCAGGACCATGAGGTAGGACACGACTGCCAGGGCGACGATCAGGATCGAGCGTTGGATATCCATGATTATTCGGCCATCGAAGGGGATCGGGATGTTTTCGCGGGGGGCACCGGGTCGTAGCCACCTGGATTCCAGGGATGGCAGCGACCTAGCCGGCGGGCTGTCAGCCAGCCACCACGCAGGAAGCCATGTTGATCGATGGCTTCGTAGGCATAGCAGGAACAGCTTGGGTAGAAGCGGCAGTGACTGGCCATCAGGGGGCTGATGGCGTAGCGATAAACCTGGATGCAGGCTAGGGCCACTTTACGCATGGGGCGTGTCGCTTGTCCCGGGGGATGGTTCTGCGTCGTGACTGGGCCGGTTACGGGCCAGGCGTTTCCAGAGCTTGCCGAACTGCTGAGCGAGTTCGGCATTTTCCAGATCGCCTAGCCCTTTCCGGGCGACCACCACGATGTCCCAGCCAATCAGGTTGTGCTGATTGAGCCGGAACGACTCGCGGATTTGACGCTTGATGCGGTTGCGCTCGACGGCGAGCTTGACGCTCTTCTTGCCGATCACCAGACCTAGACGGGAATGATCAAGCTGGTTGTCGCGCGCTAGCAACAGGACACTTTTGCCCGGAGCCTTACCGCTTGGGGAGTCGAAGACTGCCTTGAATTGCCGGGGAGTCAGCAGTCGCTTTTCCCGGCCGAAGCCTCGACTCACCACCTGTCTGGATGAATTAGACAGTCAGACGCTTGCGGCCCTTGGCGCGACGACGCGACAGGACTTGACGGCCGTTCTTGGTGGCCATACGAGCACGGAAACCGTGGGTGCGAGCGCGCTTGATGGTGCTGGGTTGGAAAGTGCGTTTCATGGTGCGTTACCTGGGTGATCGACTAGGGTCGGAATGACCCCGGTTTAAAGAGACCGGCAATTCTAGAGAAAGCCGCACGGTAGGTCAATTTCCAACCAACCTTATTCGCCAGATAAGAATAGAAAGAAGGAAAGGGTTTAAAGAACCTTTTCTTTTTTTATGATGATTAGCGCCGTTCCCCGCTGTGGAAAACCCGCTGCAGAGCCGGCTGCCTGTGGCGTGCGCGGAATCATAAGCCTGTCTGAAACGGGTGCGTGAGGTGTGTGCCCGCTGGGTACAGCCTGAGGACAGAATGCGGGTTTACCCACAGGGCGTTTATCCCTGCACTCATCCCCAGGCTTTTGCAGAATGTTCAGGGGCGCTTATCCACAAGGTTTAGCGCGCCTAAGATAAGCCTGATGAATGTAACTAAGGCTTTGATTTTACTTGGCCATCTTCATCTTGCTATGTGGATAACTCGGTCGTGGCTCGCTACAATGGCAGCTGTTTTTGCACGCCGCCTGGATAGGGGATAGTCAGTGTCAGTGGAACTATGGCAGCAGTGCGTCGAGCTCCTGCGCGATGAATTGCCGGCCCAGCAATTCAACACCTGGATACGTCCTCTGCAGGTCGAAGCCGAAGGCGACGAGCTGCGTGTCTACGCGCCCAACCGCTTCGTGCTCGATTGGGTCAATGAAAAGTACCTGAGTCGTTTGCTGGAGCTGCTCGGTGAGCGCGCCGGTGGCCTGGTGCCTGCGCTTTCCTTATTAATAGGCAGCAAGCGCGCGGCAACCGCTCGTGTTGCACCGACCGCGCCGCCACCGGCTGCCGCTCGTGCCGCGCAGCAGCAGAAAGTCGCCGCGACCAGCAAGCCCGTTCCGCCACCCGTGCAGGAAGAGCCTTCGCGCGCCAGTTTCGACTCCATGGCCGGCGCTGCTCCGCAACCGCCGACACCGGCCGTTGCGCCGCGTACAGAACGTACGGTGCAGGTCGAAGGTGGGCTCAAGCACACCAGTTACCTCAATCGCACCTTCACCTTCGACAACTTCGTCGAGGGCAAGTCCAACCAGTTGGCGCGTGCCGCTGCCTGGCAGGTGGCCGACAATCCCAAGCACGGCTACAACCCGCTGTTCCTCTATGGCGGTGTCGGCCTGGGCAAGACGCACCTGATGCATGCGGTGGGTAATCACCTGCTGGCGAAGAACCCCAATGCCAAGGTGGTCTATCTGCACTCCGAGCGTTTCGTCGCCGACATGGTCAAGGCGCTGCAGCTCAACGCCATCAACGAGTTCAAGCGTTTCTACCGTTCGGTGGACGCGCTGCTGATCGATGACATCCAGTTCTTCGCCAAGAAGGAGCGCTCCCAGGAGGAGTTCTTCCATACCTTCAACGCGCTGCTCGAAGGTGGTCAGCAGGTCATTCTCACCAGTGACCGCTACCCGAAGGAGATCGAAGGTCTGGAGGAGCGCCTGAAGTCGCGCTTCGGCTGGGGCCTGACCGTTGCGGTCGAGCCGCCTGAGCTGGAGACCCGTGTCGCAATCCTGATGAAGAAGGCCGACCAGGCCAAGGTGGATCTGCCGCACGATGCGGCCTTCTTCATTGCCCAGCGCATTCGCTCCAACGTGCGCGAGCTGGAAGGTGCGTTGAAACGGGTGATCGCTCACTCGCACTTCATGGGGCGCGACATCACCATCGAGCTGATCCGTGAGTCGCTCAAGGATCTGTTGGCCCTGCAGGACAAGCTGGTCAGCATCGACAATATCCAGCGCACCACGGCCGAGTACTACAAGATCAAGATCTCCGACCTGCTGTCGAAACGACGCTCGCGTTCCATCGCGCGGCCGCGTCAGGTGGCGATGGCGCTGTCGAAGGAACTGACCAACCACAGCCTGCCGGAAATCGGTGTGGCCTTCGGCGGTCGTGATCACACCACGGTATTGCACGCATGCCGTAAGATTGCTGAACTTAGGGAATCCGACGCGGACATCCGCGAGGACTACAAGAACCTGCTGCGTACCCTGACTACCTGATTCGCAGCTCCACGAGGCAAGGGACTAGACCATGCATTTCACCATTCAACGCGAAGCCCTGTTGAAACCCCTGCAACTGGTCGCCGGTGTCGTGGAACGACGCCAGACGCTGCCGGTTCTGTCCAACGTCCTGCTGGTGGTCGAAGGCCAGCAGCTGTCGCTGACCGGTACCGACCTGGAAGTCGAACTGGTTGGCCGCGTCACGCTGGAAGATGCCGCCGAGCCGGGCGAAATCACCGTGCCGGCACGCAAGCTGATGGACATCTGCAAGAGCCTGCCGAGCGACGCGCTGATCGATATCCGCGTCGACGACCAGAAGTTGCTGGTCAAGGCCGGTCGCAGCCGCTTCACCTTGTCGACCCTGCCGGCCAATGACTTCCCCACCGTCGAGGAAGGTCCGGGTTCGCTGACCTTCAACCTGCCGCAGGCCAAGCTGCGTCGCCTGATCGAGCGCACCAGTTTCGCCATGGCTCAGCAGGACGTGCGCTACTACCTCAACGGTATGCTGCTGGAAGTACAGAGCGGCATGCTGCGCGCCGTGGCCACCGACGGTCACCGCCTGGCCATGTGCTCGATGGAAGCCAGCATCCAGCAGGACGGCAAGCACCAGGTGATCGTGCCGCGCAAAGGTATTCTCGAGCTGGCGCGCCTGCTCACCGAGCAGGACGCCGAAGTGGCCATCGTCCTGGGTCAGCACCACATCCGTGCCAACACCGGCGAGTTCACCTTCACCTCCAAGCTAGTCGACGGCAAGTTCCCGGATTACGAGCGCGTTCTGCCGCGCGGTGGCGACAAGCTGGTGCTGGCGGATCGTCAGGGCCTGCGTGAAGCGTTCAGCCGTACGGCGATTCTCTCCAACGAGAAGTACCGCGGTATTCGCCTGACCCTGGCGGCCGGTCTGCTGAAGATCCAGGCCAACAACCCGGAGCAGGAAGAGGCCGAGGAAGAGATCGTCGTCGACTACAACGGCAGCGGCCTGGAGATCGGTTTCAACGTCAGCTACCTGCTGGACGTGCTGGGGGTGATGGGCACCGAACAGGTTCGCCTGATTCTCTCCGATTCCAACAGCAGTGCCCTGCTGCAGGAAGCCGACAACGACGATTCTGCCTACGTCGTCATGCCGATGAGGCTCTAAGCCTTTAATGTCCCTCAGCCGCATCATGGTCACCGCGGTGCGCAATCTGCACCCGGTGACCCTCTCCCCCTCCCCCCGCATCAACATCCTTCACGGCGCCAACGGCAGCGGCAAGACCAGTGTGCTGGAGGCCATCCATCTGCTCGGCCTCGCTCGCTCCTTTCGCAGCACGCGCCTGCAACCCGTCATTCACTACGAGCAACCGGCCTGTACCATTTTCGGCCAGGTGCAACTGGCGGAAGGTGGCACCAGCAATCTGGGTATCTCCCGCGATCGTCAGGGTGAGTTGCAGATTCGCATCGATGGCCAGAATGCACGCAGTGCTGCTCAGCTCGCCGATCTGTTGCCGCTGCAGCTGATCAACCCGGACAGTTTTCGCCTGCTGGAGGGCGCGCCGAAGATCCGCCGGCAGTTCCTCGACTGGGGTGTGTTCCACGTGGAACATCGCTTTCTCGGTGCCTGGCAGCGGCTGCAGAAAGCCCTGCGGCAGCGGAACTCGTGGCTGCGGCATGGTACACTTGATGGTGCTTCGCAGGCCGCATGGGACCGCGAATTGTGCAGTGCGAGCCAGGACATAGACACCTACCGAAGGGCCTATATCCAGGCGCTGAAGCCGGTGTTCGAACGTACGCTCGCCGAGCTGCTGCAGCTGGAAGGACTGACCCTGAGTTACTACCGCGGCTGGGACAAGGATCGTGAGCTGAGCGACGTGCTCGCCTCATCCCTCCAGCGTGACCAGCAACTCGGACACACCCAGGCCGGACCACAGCGCGCCGATTTGCGTCTGCGCCTGGCGGGGCATAACGCGGCAGAGATCCTGTCGCGGGGGCAACAGAAACTGGTGGTGTGTGCATTACGCATCGCCCAGGGCCACTTGGTCAACGAAGCCAAGCGAGGCCAGTGTATCTATCTGGTGGACGACCTACCGTCGGAACTGGATGAGCAGCACCGTCAGGCGTTATGCCGGTTGCTGGAAGATTTGCGCTGCCAGGTGTTCATCACCTGTGTAGATCATGAATTGTTGAGGGAAGGCTGGCAGACGGATACGCCGGTTGCCATGTTCCACGTGGAACATGGCCGTATCACCCAGACCCAAGACCATCGGGAGTGAAGGCATGAGCGAGAACCAAACGTACGACTCCTCCAGCATCAAGGTGCTGAAAGGACTGGACGCCGTACGCAAACGTCCCGGGATGTACATCGGTGACACGGACGATGGTAGTGGTCTGCACCACATGGTGTTCGAGGTGGTCGACAACTCGATCGACGAGGCGCTGGCCGGTTATTGCAGCGAAATCACCATCACCATCCACCCTGATGAGTCGATCAGTGTGCGGGACAACGGCCGTGGTATCCCGGTCGACACGCACAAGGAGGAAGGTGTTTCCGCCGCAGAGGTCATCATGACCGTGCTGCACGCGGGCGGTAAGTTCGACGACAACAGCTACAAGGTCTCCGGTGGTCTGCACGGCGTGGGTGTCTCGGTGGTCAATGCCCTCTCCAAGGAGCTGGTGTTGACCATTCGCCGTAGCGGCAAGATCTGGGAGCAGACCTATGTGCATGGCGTGCCTCAGGCGCCCCTGACCGCTGTCGGCGATACCGATGGCACGGGCACGCAGATCCACTTCAAACCGTCCGAAGAGACCTTCGCCAACATTCACTTCAGCTGGGATATCCTGGCCAAGCGTCTGCGCGAGCTGTCTTTCCTCAACTCCGGCGTGGGTATCCTGCTGCGTGACGAGCGCACCGGCAAGGAAGAGCTGTTCAAGTACGAAGGCGGACTGAAGGCCTTCGTCGAGTTCCTCAACACCAACAAGACCGTGGTCAACCAGGTGTTCCACTTCAACATCCAGCGCGAAGAAGATGGCGTAGGTGTGGAAGTCGCCCTGCAGTGGAACGACAGCTTCAACGAGAACATCCTCTGCTTCACCAACAACATTCCCCAGCGTGACGGTGGTACCCACCTGGCAGGCTTCCGCTCTGCCCTCACCCGTCACCTGAACAACTACATCGAGCAGGAAGGCCTGGCCAAGAAGTTCAAGGTCAGCACCACCGGTGACGATGCCCGTGAAGGCCTGACCGCGATCATCTCGGTCAAGGTTCCGGACCCGAAATTCAGCTCGCAGACCAAGGACAAGCTGGTCTCCAGCGAAGTGAAGACCGCGGTCGAGCAGGAAATGGGCAAGTACTTCGCCGACTTCCTGCTGGAAAACCCGAACGAAGCCAAGGCTGTGGTCGGCAAGATGATCGACGCTGCCCGTGCCCGTGAAGCGGCGCGCAAGGCACGTGAGATGACCCGCCGCAAGGGTGCACTGGATATCGCCGGCCTGCCCGGCAAACTGGCGGACTGCCAGGAGAAAGACCCGGCGCTGTCCGAACTCTACATCGTGGAGGGTGACTCCGCGGGCGGTTCTGCCAAGCAGGGCCGTAACCGCAAGACCCAGGCGATCCTGCCGCTCAAGGGCAAGATCCTCAACGTCGAGAAGGCGCGCTTCGACAAGATGCTCTCCTCCGCCGAAGTCGGCACCCTGATCACCGCGCTGGGCTGTGGTATCGGGCGTGAGGAATACAACATCGACAAGCTGCGTTACCACAACATCATCATCATGACCGATGCTGACGTCGACGGTTCGCACATCCGCACCCTGCTGCTGACCTTCTTCTTCCGTCAGCTGCCCGAGCTGATCGAGCGTGGCTATGTCTACATCGCCCAGCCACCGCTGTACAAGGTCAAGCGCGGCAAGCAGGAGCAGTACATCAAGGACGATGAGGCCATGGACGAATACATGACCCAGTCGGCCCTGGAAGACGCCAGCCTGCACGTCAACGAGAATGCCCCGGGTCTGTCCGGTGGTGCGCTGGAGAAGCTGGTCGGCGACTATCGCGGCGTGATGAAGACCCTGGATCGCCTGTCGCGCGTCTACCCCAAGGACATCACCGAGAACCTCGTCTACCTGCCGCGCATCGGCCTCGAGCAGCTGGCCGACCATGCCGGCATGCAGGCCTGGCTGGACAGCTTCAGCGCGCGTCTGAAGTCGATGGAGAAGTCCGGGCAGACCTACACTGCCAGCCTGCGTGAAGACCGTGAGCGCCACGTCTGGCTGCCTGAGGTCGAGGTCAAGGCACACGGTCTGTCCAGCTACACCACCTTCAACCGCGACTTCTTCGCCAGCAACGACTACAAGAGCGTCACTGCGCTGGGCGATCAGCTGAACAGTCTGCTGGAAGACGGTGCCTACGTGCAGCGTGGCGAGCGCAAGAAGCCGGTGAGCACGTTCAAGGAAGCCCTGGACTGGCTGATGACAGAAAGCACCAAGCGTCACAGCGTGCAGCGATACAAAGGTCTCGGCGAGATGAACCCGGATCAGCTGTGGGAAACCACCATGGACCCGGAAGTGCGGCGCATGCTCAAGGTGACCATCGAGGATGCCATCGCGGCCGACCAGATCTTCAACACCCTGATGGGCGATGCCGTGGAGCCGCGCCGCGACTTCATCGAGTCCAATGCCCTGGCGGTGTCGAACCTGGACTTCTGATCACTTGTCGACGGGCAGGTTAATTGGCATGATTTAACGAGTTATTGTCATGACAATTTCTGTCACTACCCCGGCCTAGCGCCGGGGTTTTTCTTTGTAGATCAGTCTTTTAGGCATAGCCGCACAACCACCCACAGGCGAGCCGTGTAGTGAAGCTACAAGGATGAGGCGAAAAATCTCGTTTTGGCGTGGACGAATTCTGGGAGATTCGGCAGGACGGCAAGGGCGCTTCAATTTATGCCAATCAAAAGGGCATCGCCCATCAGTGATGACTTGATGGGCAGTACGATGCGACACGCTTGCGGCTTCTTTAAAACGAACCGCATGCTGATGTGCCTGCCACCCTGCCACCCTGCCACCCTGCCACCCTGCTGTAGGTGGACAAAGTTATTTGCCCATTCGGCCAAAGTTAGAGGGTTAGGCCAAAGTTAATTGCCTGCTGCCCTCCTCCTGGAAACCCCGGTTGACTGAAAGGTCTGCCGGGGTTTTGTCGTTCATGGGGAATTGATTTTTCGGGCTTCAAGTGGCGTCGACTTGTAGAATCGAGCCCACATTTTTCTGATACGCCTAGGCGGCATGGCAGCAATCGCCAGGTGCTGGGCGTCGTGCTTTGTATAGGGATTGATTTACCCATGGCTGACAAGCTGTCACTCGAAACGCTGGAGTCCTGGCTCTGGGAGTCCGCCAACATCCTGCGCGGTTCTATCGACTCCTCCGACTTCAAGAACTACATCTTTGGCCTGCTCTTCCTCAAGCGTTACAACGACGTGTTCGAAGAGCGCATTGCCAAGCTGATGAAGGACGAAGGCCTGAGCTTTGGCGATGCTCAGGATGAGATTGAGGATAAATGGGGAAAATTCCCGATTAGTGCCCGTTGGTTCGATCTGATATCGCGCACCGAGAATATTGGTGAAGCCCTCGACAAGGCTTTCGCGACCATCGAGGCCAACAACCCTGAACTGCAACATGTGTTGACCGCTACGCAGTACGGCGATAAGCGAGTGCTGTCGGATGCCACCTTGCAGCGTCTGATGCGCCACTTTAACCAGTACAAGCTGGGCAATGACGACCTGTACAAGGCCGACATGCTAGGCGATGCCTACGAGTATCTGATCAAGCAGTTTGCCGATGACGCAGGTAAAAAAGGTGGCGAGTTCTATACGCCCAAGGCCGTGGTGCAATTGGTAGTTGAGCTAATCGACCCGCAGCCCGGCCACAGTGTGTACGACCCCACCTGTGGCAGTGGCGGCATGCTGGTGGAGAGCGCCCACCATGTGTCCAACTTGCCCAATGGCACCTTGATGGGCAAGCCTAATGTTCTGCTTTACGGGCAGGAAAAGAACCTCGGCACCTGGGCCATCGCCAAGCTCAATCTATACCTGCACAACATGCATGCCGAGATTGAACGCGGCGATACGCTGGTCGAGCCCAAGCACCTAGACGGCGATTACCTGAAGACCTTCGACCGGGTGATTGCCAATCCGCCGTTCTCAGCAAAATCCTGGTGGGCACCGTTGGAGCTGAGCAACGAGAACGAGCAAGACAGTGGCAAGAAGCCCAAAGCTCCAAACTACAAGCAGGTCAGTGACCCTTATGGTCGCTTGGTCTATGGCGTCCCGCCACGGAGTTATGCCGACCTCGCCTTTGCTCAGCATATGTTGGCCAGCCTCAAGGCTGATGGCCGCATGGGGGTTATCCTGCCCCATGGGGTGCTATTCCGCAGCGGTGAGGAAGGCAAGATTCGCGAGGGGCTTCTGTTCGGTACAGATGCGGCCAACGGTAATCAGCCTGGCGATCTGATTGAGGCAATCGTCGGCCTCCCGTCTGCCCTGTTCTACAACACCGGTATCCCGGCTTGCGTTTTGATCTTGAACAAGCAGAAACCCGTTGCGCTGAAGGGTAAGGTCATCATCATCGACGGCAGCCGCGACTACCTCGAAGGGAAGGCGCAGAACAGTCTGCGCGCTGAAGACATCACGCGCATTGTGAGCACTCACAAGGCGGCATTTGAGCAGCAAGCTGAGGTCGAAAACTATTGCCGGGTAGTTTCGTTAGACGAGATCCGTAGCAACGACGGCAATCTCAATATTGCCCGCTATATCGACAATGGTGAGTCTGAAGAGACTGTCGATGTGGCTGCAATCTTGAAGAAGCTGGAGGCGCTGGCCGAGGAAGAAGCGCAGATTGATGCGCGAATGAATGGGTATCTGGTGGAGTTGGGGTTACTGGAGATTGAGGCATGAGCTTGGCTGAAAAACCGGGCTATACATCAACACCATGCGGCTGGATTCCTGCCGCTTGGTCAGCCGAAAAGCTCTCCGGATTGGTTGATGTGATTTATGGAAAGTCACCGGCTGATATTAAAAGGTCGGAGCGTGGCATTCCGATCTATGGTACGGGTGGTATTTCCGGGTACACCGATTCACCTTTGTATGAGGGCCCTAGCATCATCCTGGGACGCAAAGGAACGATTGATAAAGTGCAGCGTAGCGATGGCCCATTTTGGGCAATTGATACGACCTTTTATACAACGCCGAAAGTGACCTTTGATTGGTCATGGCTTTACTACTGCATCTCGTCGTTTGATTTAAGAAAGCTTAACGAAGCTTCCGGTGTTCCCAGTTTGAGTCGGGATTCGCTGGAATCGCTCGACATTGCTCTTCCCCCTCTCCCTGAGCAACAAAAAATCGCCGCCATCCTCACAGCCGTGGACGACAAGCTGGATGTAATTGCCCGCCAAATTGAAGCTACTCAGATCCTCAAGCAGGGACTGATGCAAACCCTATTCAGTCGTGGCGTTGGTGCCCAAGAGGCCGATGGCCACTGGGCACCGCATACCGAGTTTAAGGACAGTGAGTTGGGGGATATTCCGGTGGGGTGGGAGGTTCGTACCTTAGAAAGCGTTGCGACTGTGGAGCGAGGAAAATTCTCTGCGCGCCCGCGCAATGACCCAAAATATTTCGAGAATGGAGATATTCCCTTTGTTCAAACTGGCGATATCGCATCCGTACCTAGATACATAGAAAACGCGTCGCAATTCTTGAATGCCGATGGATTAGCGGTCAGCAAGCGTTTTCCGGCAGGCACTATTTTCATCACTATTGCAGCAAATATTGGCGATGTGGCTATCGCCAAAATCCCAATGACTTGCCCCGACAGCCTTGTCGGCATCAAAGCTAACTCGGATGCGTGCGATAACATTTGGCTCTACTACCTACTAGCGAATAACAAAGACTACTTCGACTCGCAATCAACGCAGAACGCACAAAAGAATATCAACTTGCAGGTTCTAAAGCCGTTCTTGTTCGCATTACCGAGCTTGAAAGAGCAGCATCGCATCGCTGAGGTTCTCACAACTCTAGATGACAAGCTTGAAGTTCTTGTATATCGCCAAACCCAATACCAAACGCTTAAACGTGGCCTGATGCAAAAACTGCTAACCGGCGAGTGGCGGGTCAAGCTCGATAGCTCTAGCGGTACAGCCTGAGTTTTTATTCATGGACGAAATCATCCCCCTGCCCTCAGATCCTGTACCTGACCTGCAACGCACCGTGCAGCGCAAGCTCGGGCGCTGCATGTTGCAGTTACAGCAGTACGAGCGGCTGCTCAAGGCAATGGTTGCCCATAGCGAGTTGAGTGGCCCTCCAGAACGACTTCAGGCGATTCGCGACGAGAAGGTTGCCTGTGCCCATAAGAAGACCTTAGGCACCTTGGTGGGGATGCTGACCGAGAGTTATCTGAAGCTGCCGGATTTAGCTGATGAGCCAGAGCAGGCTGAGCCGAGTGATCAGATATGGATCAGCTTCCGATGCCAGATGGAGTTACCTGAGGAGCACTACGCCGAAACCAAGGCTGCGCTCAAGGAGCTGGTCGACCTGCGTAATGAGTTGGTGCACCACTTTCTTCAGCGCTTTGACCTTTGGAGTGTTGATGGCTGTATAGCCGCCGAGTCATATCTCGATGAAAGTTATGAAACCATCGACGGCCATTACCTGACGCTGCGCGATTGGGCCAAATCCATGGATGAAGCTCGGCAGCTCATGGTGTCCTTTATGCAGACCCCGGAGTACAGGGATTTCGTTATCAACGGTATTGGGCCGGATGGCACCGTGCACTGGGCTAGCAGCGGTATAACCAACTGCTTACGTGAAGCGGAAACCAAGCTGGCTCAGACTGGGTGGACACCTCTTTTCGAAGCCATTCACTGGATAGCCAAGACCTACCCCGAGCAGACGCCCAAGCGTTATGGCTGCGGAAGCTGGCGTCATGTCATCCATGCGTCGCAGCAGTTTGAAATTCGCAAGCAAAGCCAAGCCGATACTGGCGCTACGGTAGTTTGGTATCGCAGTCGTCCGAGGGAAACCTCCAAGGAGCAGGAGTAAGCAATGAGCCAGTCACCAGAGAAGGTCGGGGTCGAGCTGCCCGCTATCAACTGGCTGATCAAGTTGGGCTACACCCATCTGCCTGGTACCCAGGTACAAGTTGAGCATCGCCACCTGGCTCCGGTGCTGGATGATGTGTTGCAGGCTCGGCTGCTCATCCTCAACCCATGGCTGGCGAGCGCTCCCGGTGGTATCAGCGCGGCGTTGATCGAGCTACGCAAGCGCGTCAATGATGAGCTGTTGCCTGCCAACAAAGCGTTCTGGGAACAGGTGGTTCACCGTTCGGATATCCAGGTGAAGGATGTCGAGGGCAAGCCGCGCAGCGTGCGTTTCTTCGATGCCAGTGATGCCAGCAACAACGACTTCCATGTGGTCGATCAGTACGTGGGGCGCAATGCGGATGGGGATGTTTTCCGGCCAGACCTGCTGTTGTTTGTGAATGGCTTGCCGCTCGCCATCATCGAATGCAAAGCCAGCCATCACCGCCTGGACGAAGCCCTGGGCCAGCTGGATGGCTATCAAAGCACCTTCCCTACCCAGTTTGTGTTCAACCAGGTATGTGTTGGGTTGAATCGGCGTGAAGGGCTGTATGGGGCGATCCTAACCAAGCCTGCCTATTACGCCCGCTATCGGTTGCAGGCGCAGGAGACTGCCGCTGTTGCCGCCCTGTTAGGAGAAGCGTCCAGTGAGCAGGATAGCCTGCTGTGGGCATTGTTTGAGCCGAGCCGCTTCCTGCAACTGATCACCCATTTTGTGCTGTTTGAAACCCGCGACGGCAAAACGGTGAAGAAGCTGCCGCGCTATCAACAGTGGCGTGCCGTGCGCAAAACTGTGGATCGGCTGTGCGCGCCGAAACCCATGGGCGGCGTCGTTTGGCACACTCAGGGTAGTGGCAAGTCCCTGACCATGGCCCTGCTCGCGCGCATGCTGCGGGCCGATAGCACGGGGTTGAACAACCCCACCGTGTTGGTGCTGACTGACCGTAAAGACCTCGATAAGCAGATATTCGACACCTTCCACGCGGTGGGCATTAACGCCATCCAGGCCGTGTCGGTTGATGGCTTGCTGAAGATGCTGTCCAACGACTACGGCAGCGTGTTCACCAGCACTGTGCAGAAGTTCCAAGAGAACGATCAGCCCAGTGAGCAGGCTGCCGAGACGCCTGGCGAAGAAGATGATGCCCTACAGGCGACTCGCCACCGGCGGATTCGTGAGGAAAAGGACTTCTTCATCGTGCATGAGCGCAATGTCCGCCACCTAGAGGTGGATGAGCACGGTGTTCCGGTTAAGCCCAAGTGGGAAGAAATCAGCCGGGAGAAGGTGCACTTCCGGGTACTCAGCACCAAGCCAAATTTCTACGTGCTGGTCGATGAAGCTCACCGTAGTCAGTACGACTTCCTCGCGGCCTTTATGCGCGCCAGTTTGCCCAACGCCAAATTCATCGCCTTCACCGGTACGCCGCTGCTACAAGAGGACAAACACACGCTGGGCGAGTTTGGTGGTGGCGAGTACATCGACGAGTACCGTCTGCACGAGGCAGTGGCGGATGGCGCAACCCTGCCAATCAAGTACCAGGATGCCTGGGTGGCTCTGTCGGCCAATACTGATTTGGATGCGGCGTTCAAAGAGCAATTCTCCGACCAGAGTGAGGTGCGCCAGCACGAATTGAAGCGTGAACTGCTACGTCGTTGGCGTCAGGCCGGTGATCGTATGGAGCAGGTTGCGGAGCATCTGGTCGAACACTTCCTCAGTAACGTAAAAGCCAAGGGCCTGAAGGCCATGCTGGTATGCGATGGCCGGGATATGGCAGTGCGCTACAAGGACTTGCTCGATGCGATCATGGTAGAGCGGGCGAACAAAGGGCTGCCCACTTTTGACAGCAAGGTGGTGATATCTCTGACCAGCATCACCTCTTCCCGTACAGGCGCTTCCGCCATGGAAGAGGCAGCAGAGTATGAAGTAGAGGCCGACAAGATTCGCAGCATCGAGGAGCGGATTAAGGCCGAGTTGAAAGCCGGAAAAACTCCGGTGGCCATGCCTTCCGAGCAGATCGGCAACTTTGTCAGCAAGATGTTTCCCCTGCCCTACGGCGACGAGACTAAGGGGCTTGATGGTAAGCCGAAGGCGAACAACGTCGGGCTGATCATCGTCTCTGACATGTTGCTGACTGGGTGGGATGCCCCGATTGTCGGCACCATGTACCTCGACAAGCCGTTAAAAGAACATACTCTGTTGCAGGCTATCGCACGGGTGAACCGCACCCTGCCTGGCAAGAATGCTGGCTACATCGTGGATTACCACGGGGTGGTCGATCACCTTGATCACGCCCTGAAAATATACGGCGGCGAGGTGAAGCCTTCGCAGGTCTGGGAAGGTGTTGAAACCGAACTGCCTAAGCTGCAAGCCACGCTCGACCGCATTCTCAAGTTGCTGCCGAAAAAGAATGACCCGGTGGCACAGCGCGAGGCCTACAAAGACGACGCCGAGCGCTTCCTTGATCCTGCCACCAGGCTGGACATGGTCGAAGAATTCCTCGACCTGGTGAAACAGTTCAACCGCTCAGTGGACATCATCCTGCCGGACGTACGTGGCGTACCGTTCAAGCCCTATTTCACCCTGCTAGGTGAAATTCGCCTGATGCTGCGCGACAAACTGCCGGGTAATACCTACAAGGAACGCATCACCAAACTGGAGTCCGCGCTGCTGCAACAGCTGCTGGATGAGTACATCGCTGCCAGCCCGGCGAAGAGCTTGCTGGGTCATGAGGTGTCGATTCTGGATGCCAGCGATATGGAGCGTTTGAAGAAACTGGCGAGCCCCGGTAGTCGCGCCCTGGTGATGAAAAACCAGCTGAAGCAAACCATCGTTACCGGCAAGGACAAGGATCCAGCATTCTTCGAAAAGATCGCCGAGGAGCTGGAAAAGCTGCTGGAAGAGGAAAAGGCGGGTCGTATTACCCAAGCCAAGTTTCTGGAGCAACTGGAGATGTTCAGCCAGCGTATTCAGGACAAGGACAAAACCGGTTTTGAAAAGCCCGCACACTCGGCGGTGTACCACTACCTTGCCGCACAACTGGCTGAGGACACGGCAAGAGTGGCAACGACCAAGTTGTTCGAAGATGAAATGCTGAACCGTGCGCTGGCGACAGAAAACTGGAAGAAAATGCCAGATACGCACCCTGACTTTCGAGACCACCTGCGCGGGGTATTGATGCCTCTCGCAGGCTGGGAGCGTTCGGTGGCGCGTGATCACGCCAAACGTATCTTCGATATCTTGCTGAAAAACTGAAGCGGCGCCACCCATGCCTGTGTTGAATTACGGCCAAACGGCTATCGAGTGGCACTTCCAGCTCGATAGCAAACTCAAGCGCCATTACGTAACCGTAGAACGGGGGCGGCCTGTGCTATTGCGTGGGCCGCAGGTGGATGAGCTTGAGCAAGAGGCTTTGGTGCTGCGCAGAGCGCGCTGGATTCGAGAAAAGCTGGCCCAGGTGAATCAGCCCCTTGCCCGCGAACCCATCGTGACTGGCAGTCGCCTGCGCTATGCAGGGCGCACCTATTACACCGAAGTTCGTCACGTGCCAGACGCCCTCAAGCCTCGGTTGGCTTTCACTGCATCACGTTTCATCGTTGATAACCCCGAAGGCTTGAGCATTCATCCCGACGCACTGATGCCCTTGCTGGAGCGATTCTATAGGGATCGAGCCCACGAGAAGCTGCCACTACGTGTTCGCCACTGGCAACGAGAGACCGGACTACTGGCTGCGGGTGTACGTATTCGCCATTTTCAAAGCCGTTGGGCAAGCTGCGATGCGAGCCACATCCTGGAGTTTCATCCTCGGGTGATGGAGCTACCGGCCAGCGTGCAGGACTACGTCATCGTCCATGAGCTGTGCCATACGGTGGAAAAGAATCATACCAAGGCCTTTTGGGCGCTTGTGGCCAGCCATATGCCGGATTGGCAGCGGCAGCATCAGGTGTTGGAACAGGCGGTGTTTGGTGATGCGGTGTAGGTGATGAAAATCCCAGTACGAAAGTTAAGTCGTTTTTATGAGAAGACTACACATAGCAATGTGGTTCAGTCCGCTAGAAGATTGATCTTCACCCATTGCTCTCAGTCCATGGAGGAGCTTGGCCGTTATCATGCAGATACCGTCTACAATTTTGGTGGGACAGGTATTCTTATTAAATACCATGAGAAATTCTTTCTGCTGACGGCGCAGCACGTTATAGATGCTCACTACGAGATCGCACAGAATGAATCGCCTTTTTTTACCCATCTTTATTCTGACAGAGGGTGGGCAGGTGCCGAGGATCTTGGGTTTCCAATGCGAGGCTGGCGCATAGGGGAATTAATAAAAGAAGATATGCCAAATATCGACATGCAGGATATTGTTTTGGTCGAGCTGGCATCACTCTTCCGTTTTCCAAATACATTCATTGATCTCGACTCTCCCAATGCGCCGAAAGGTGTTCCAGTAAGAAATATATACAAGGGGATGATTCTTGTTGTCTCTGGTTATCCGGTAGACGATAACCCGATTGATTACCCTTATGGTGATGATTACAACTGCTCTACGGTGCTCAATAAGCACATCACTTATGGGAGCTGCGATTTCGATGGTTCAACACCTATTCTGCGCTTCCACGGGGAGAAGACGCACGCCATGCTAAATGGTATGAGTGGCGGAATGGTGTCAAACCTGATGCCTAAGGCTAACCAGGTTGAATGGGTAGGAATGATTCAGAAAGCTGGCAACAGTATTATCCATTTCTATCCGGCTTCTTGGATTATTCCGGCTATCAGAAAATATATGGAGGCCAGCCATTACATTATAGATCCAGCGGTTATGCTAACAAATCTAGAGATTGATCTATCCCAAGAAGCAGTTGTTGGGCGAGGAGAATACTATCAGCTCATCAGAAAAATGACGGATACATTCAGGCAAAGAACTTAGCAGGATAGTCTCTACAGCTGATGATGAACGCCAGAAAATAAGAACTTTAGACAAAACTGAAGCCTAGGTGAGTCCATAACGGCTCAAAGGAATGGACGATGAAGCTTGTTCGGGATGCACGCACTCTGAAAGGCAAGGCTCTTTACTCTCTCCGTACGGGAATGCAGGCGTTTAATAGCTTCGATGACGATGGGCGTATCACTACGGTACTGCTGCACCTCCAGCATGCTTGCGAGATGTTGCTGAAGGGCGTGCTGGTGCAGAACCAGGCTAAGGTCTTCGACAAAGAGGCGGGGCGTTCGATTAGCTTCGATAAGTGCCTCGGACTCTGCACGGCGCACTTTGGCCTGACGGCTGAGGAAGCCGGTGCAATGCGTGCGATTGATAGCTTGCGGGATGCGGCTCAGCACTGGTTTGTCGTCGTCGCCGAGGATCTGCTGTATCTCAACACACGAGCATTGATCACGGCTTTTGATGCCTATATGCAGCGTG
Organism: Pseudomonas sp. BMW13; assembly: GCF_013357275.1. Taxonomy (NCBI): domain Bacteria; kingdom Pseudomonadati; phylum Pseudomonadota; class Gammaproteobacteria; order Pseudomonadales; family Pseudomonadaceae; genus Pseudomonas; species Pseudomonas sp. BMW13. The sequence continues at coordinate 90,725 of NZ_SUKD01000001.1, forward strand.
CCCTGGAGGATGCCCTGATAAAGCACATCCCTGCTAGGGTTTTGCCAGTCTCAACCATGCCTCCTGGCGATTTCGAGTTCTTGGTGGATCGCGAATATCGCTTGATCCGGGAGTTGCTGGAGCCTGGTCGGCGGCACCGGGACGAAGCCCGTGCACGGATTCGTTCCCTGCTCGCCATGGAGTCGATTGCCGTGGAAGAGGTTGTTATATCCGAGCGTGACATCGACCGTATCGAGCGGGCAGTGCGTGCAGGGCAAGACATCCTTGAGGTCTTTCCTCGACTCTCCACTGTGGGTACGCGCACTGATGGTGAGGGGGTGAACCTAGTCGTTCATTTCTCCAGGAAGGAAGGCGCCCCTGTGCGCTATATCGGCGGTGATGACCCTGCCGACGCGGCTGCTGTGCGTGAGCTGGATCTCCAGAAGAAGTTCTACCTGGGGGCAGCCGACTTGGCTCAGAAGCTTGGGCTAACCCAGCCTAAGGCTCGGGTGTTGCGAGCTCATTTGGGGATAGATGCGGACGTGACCTGTCGTCATGTCTTCGAGTTTGGATCTACCAAGATTCCGCGCTTTTCGGACAATGCTTTCCGACGTATGCGCGAGGCCATGGACAATCTCGACATCGAGGAGCTTTGGCGGGCACGCCAGCGGTAGCGTCGCTGGATCAAAGCTCCACCACCAGCGCCTTGATCCCCACTTCTGCGCAAAATCGCCCCACTGCCGTCAGAGAGCGCCAGAGCCGCACTGGTTCGCGCCGCGAGCGCACCGGTAGCCATTTCACCCCGAGGCGCAGCTCTAGGCGCCAGGCCTCGCCCTCACGCAGCACCCGAAACTCTCGCGCGGCACCAGTCTCAACCAGCGCCTGCAACGTCTCCTGCTCGATGGCTCTTTTCATGGCCCCCTGCTCTCGCGTCAAACCAGTCCCTAGGTGTCTGGTATAGCGCAGGGCCGCAGGTCGGTCACCGCAGCTTGTTGAGCGGCCACCGGTACCTGGTGAGGTGTGGGGCCTGATTTAACAGATGCTCCTATTACGCGCAGTCCTGCGGGTCATGCACGTGCTACTACATGTCGAGATCGACTTCCAGGGCGCCGCGTCTCTCAACTGGGCTGGCGTTAGCCCCTTCGCCCACGGCCTTGATACGGGATTGGACGACTTCGCGGAACAGTCGGCTTTTGGTGGGATGCTTCGGCAGCTTTAACAGCGGACGTAAGGCCACCAACTCGCCAGAGGGTTGCCCATCGGCTGCCTCTATCGAGCAGTACAACTCCGCCCGCTCAATCAGCCCTGCGCCAGTCCGAAGCTGTTTGATCAGTTGGGTGAAGTACTGTTCGAACAGCACCTCTAGCACGCCATGGTCGTCGAAATGCGCCAAGTACAGCCACTGCCCTTTAGGGTCATAAGGTGAACCGCCCCAATGCAGGCTGAGTTCGGCCAGGCGCTGGAGCACCACGTTAGCCCGCTCGAACACACACCAGATGTGCGGTGCCACCGCGCGTTGCGACAGCGCGTGCTCATAGAGCTCCCGTGCTGCGGTGGTTGGATCGCGCCACGCACCCGGCTGAATGCATAGCACCACGCAGGTGAGCTTGCCTTTAGCGTTGTACACATAGTAACCACCCGGAGCGCCCAAGGTGCTGCGCCGACGTAGCACGCGCCCTTGGTAGGCATCAAACACGTACAGGTCTGAGGTGCTAAAAAAGTCTTCCATGCGCTGGTACAGCGCGTGTTTAGAGGCGGTCGCGCGGAGGGGGCGTGGAGCTGGGTTTTCCGCTGTGGTGGCAGCCTGGTTGCGAACCAGTGCTTCGAGTTCATGCAATTTCAGCTGGTTGCTCAGTACCGCATGGAGTACCTCTTGTGCGACCTCGGGGGCAATCGATCCCAGCTTGGCCAGGCGCTCTAGGGGAGCATAACCGCAGTGCAGTGTGGCCCTGTCAAAGGCCGGTGTGAGTCCATCCAAAAAGCGCCCGGCGATTTTGATGCGTGACCAAGTCTTGGGTTTCAGGCCCAGTTGAGTGGCGACTTCCGGATCGCTGAAGCGCTGTTCGCGGGGTTGCTGCTCCAAAGCGATGCCCTCTTGGTAAGTGTCATACCAACTGGTGTCGACGCGGCGGCCCATAGCGGTTTCTCTGGTTTAAGTTGGACTGTCATTTAAATTTGTTGACAACCCTACCAAGTCTGACTATGAATGTAAATGTCCTTTCTAGGAGATTCCACTAAACATGCCTTCCAGAGCAAAAAATCGTAAACCTGTTCGCGATGTAGCCAAGCGCGTTAAGCGTGGCCACAAGGCCTATGTCGTGCCAACACCGCGTAATGACGCGGGTTGGGTTGCGGGTCAAAGCTTTCTGGAGCGCAACCACCTGCTGCTGTTGAGCGTGCAAGTGGGAATCAAGCGGCTGTGGGATCAGGCGGTGTGCATCGATCTGGACAACGAGACCCTGGTGGATCGCCTGGCGGACTTGCCCAAGCGTGGCGGCAAAGCTGTACGTCGCTACACCGCCGACAGTGCGTATGAGCGCGATGATGGTCAGCAGGGAGTGTGTGAGAGCAAGCCGAGTGCGTTTTTGGCGAAGCACGGCGAAAAACATGCACTGGCTAAGAAAGTCCTCAACAAGTACGGCAAGTCGTTCACCACATTGACGGAAGAACAGTTCACCCCTGTTTTCATTTCCAATCTGGAAAACCTGCTGAAAGCCACGAGTGAGGGGCAACGACATCACGCCGAGTTGGCGATTGAAAAACTCCACAAGGCCCTGGCGCATCAGCAGCGTTGGTTGACCCAGGCCCTCAAGCAATCTGCCGGTCTATCGAACGCCGACATTTTCTTTGGGCTAGCCCATGGGGTGCTGTGCGCGGATCTGAGGCAGTCCCTATTTGACAGCAACAGTTGGGTTGAAGCGGCGCATGGCAGCCTTGATCACCTGATGTTCGTGGAGCTGTGACATGGCCGTACTCAACGACAGCTACCTCAGTCCACGGCGCTACAAAGTCGGTGGCCTGGTTGCAGGCTGTGATGGCCGACAGTATGTGATCGACACTATCCACACCAAAGCCCAGCAAGTGGTGCTGCTGGGCCCGGTGGGTGAAACCTACGTTTATGAAAGCAATGAGTTCCGTAATCGGGTAGCGGCGGGTGAGCTTCGACTGGTGGTCTGCAAGCAGAACGCCGAAGGTGTCGAAGAAGTTTTCGAGCCCCGGAAACTCATGGGCAATGAAAGTAAAGTGCTGGAGGAACGTCAGCAGTACATCGATATCATTCTGAAATACATCGATAACAGCACTTGGGATTATATCTACGAGAAAATTAAGGAAGAATACGGCGGCAAGCGAAAAATTCCAGGCCGGCGTAGCATTGAGCGCTACTGGCAGATCTATAAGCAGGCTAAGTCGCCAAATTGTCTAGCACCCAAATATTCACTGCGGGGTGTACATCGTTCGTTGTCGCTGGATCCACATGTTGAAGAAATCATCATCAATGTGTTGGAAGAGAAATACTGCAATAGCTCAGGGTTCAGTGTTAAAGACATTGTCGAAATCATTAATATTCGGTGCGACAAAAAATCCGCTGAGCTGAATGTTGAACTGGGCGGTATTTCACGGCGCGCAGTCGGTCGAATTATTGAAAACCTCAATATTAAGCAATTGAAAGGCCGACTGAACCAAAAGACGTTTCGTTTGATCATGCGCAATGCCTTGCACTTTTTCGATGTGCAAGAGCCTTATGCGCGAGTTGAACTGGACTCAACCGTATTGGATATTTTGCTCGTCGATGCGTTCGGTAACATCATCGGAAGTCCGACTCTTTACGCGCTTATCGACACTGCGACGCAGACGATTGTCGGTATCTTTCTGACTATTCAGCCGGCCAGTCAGATCGGCGTTCTGCAAGCTCTCCAGTTTGCTTTTTCACCGAAAGGTGAAGCGTTTCGTCAACAGCACGGTTGTATTCACCATTGGCCTGCACCAGCCGACATTCGCGTCTTGGTGATGGATAACGGCGCCGACTGCCATGGCCCGATGGTCGTAAAAGCTGCCCGTTATTTGTCGATGATGCTCGAATACTGCATCGCTGGCGCCCCCTACCAAAAACCCTTTATCGAACGTTTTTTTGGCAGCTTGCACACGATGTTGATCAAAAAATTGCCTGGCGCGAAATACTCGCATGACAAGCGTGAAGAGCATGCCTTAGAGAATGCTGAGAAAACGGCAAAGCTCACACTCGATGAATTGAATTCGCTGATTATCCGCTGGATCACGGACACGTATCACCTAAAACATAGCGACCGTCTAACGAGTAAGTTTAATCGTGCTTGCTCCCCGGCTCAGGCGCTAGAGATCTTGAGCCAGCAATATGTGCTATTTCCAGCGCCCTCAGCCGAAGAGCTTCTGGAAGCCTGTCGTCATCATCTAGAGGTCAAACTCAATGTGACGCGTGAGGGACTCAACTATCAATGCCAGCAATACCAGAATGAATATATTTCTGCACTGTATAAGACCAATGGTAAGCAGAAAGTCGAAGCGTATGTGAATCCCATCGATTGCAGCGCGATCCATGTTTTCGATACTGACAGCAAAAGCTGGCGTGTGGTGCCGAACAAAAACCCACATATGCCGGCGATGAGTTTTGAGCAGGCCAAGTATTACCGCAGTTTGAACTACAAAACGGATCTTGAGATTTCAAGAACCGAGCATGTGCTGAGTCAACACCAGATTATCGAAGACGCACACGCCAGCAAGAGCAGAAAGGGGCGGATCAATCGTAATCGTAAGGCCGAACGCGACATCGCACGCGCCCAAGCAGCGATCACGACAGCCTCTCAGCAGCCGGTGGCCGACGTACCGCTGGTATCGCCGGATCCCACTCAGGCACCAGTGAAACCATATCGGAGGAAAAAGTAATGACGAATGCGGCGAAGAAAGTGGTGCGTTCGGAGGGCTTTTTCCATGGTCATCTGCTGCGAGCTTATGAGCGCGGTCGTAGAGTGATTGAGCACGCGCAGGCGCAGGCGCAGGCGCAGGCGCAGGCGCCGATGCCAGAACAGGAACGTGAGCCACAGATTTTTATCTTGCTGGGGGCGGCGGGCACGGGCAAGACCGACACCATTTCGGGTTGGGTCTCTGAGTTCCCTCAGCAACAGACGGCGCAAGGCAAGATTACTAAGCCGGTGATCCATGTGACCTGCCCTGTAGAGCCGGATCAGCGATCAATGGCCCAGAGCATTATTCGTGGCCTAAAAGGTCGTGTGCTGAGCAAAAGCACTAAGGCGGATGTGGTCGAGCAAGCTTTGGAGCAGCTGAGAGTTCTTGAGGTCAGTGCAATCATTTTCGATGAAGTCCAGCACATCGCTGAAAACCTCAGTGAAGCAAAAATGAAAATTGCAGTGAAATTTCTGCAATACATCCTTGATGAGTCTAAAGCCTCGCTGATCCTGGTGGGACTGCCGACAGCCCAGCGCTTTATCAACCTTGACCCTGCGTTTCAACGGCGTTGCCTAGCTACGGAGCTGCTTTATCCCTACGCCTGGAGCAGCGATAGACACCGCCAGGACTTTGCCGACGGGGTGGCGTTGATCGCAGAGGCTTATCGCGAGCACGGGTGGAAGACCGTGCTAGATGACCCTGACTCGCTTAAGCCTCTGTATGCCGCCTGTATGGGGCGCTTTGGCGTGCTGATCGACTTCCTCAGCCATGCCGAGACCGATAACGGGCGAAAAGTGATCGACATGAAATGCCTGGCCAAGGCCTACACCCATGGGATTAACCATCAACCGTTTGCCGGTAATCCGTTCTCGCCGAGCACCCAAATCTCGGAACAGGAGCTGAACGCGGAATATGTGCGCGTGCTTCAGCAGGCGCATTTGCCGATTCCTAAGTTGTAAGGAGGCGACGCCATGTCATTTTTTCAGAGTGTCAGCCTCAAGCCGGGTGAAAGCTTGAACTCCTTGCTCATGCGCAAAGCCGAGCTAAACGGCTACGGTACGGCGCATGCGCTGCTGGATGACGTTGACCTGACCATGAAGGTCAGCTATCTGCCGGAGGAGCTGGAGCCACTTCGAGCATGCTTTGAGCTGGCTGAGCCTGACCTGATGCTAGGCAGTGCAGGTCAGGCTCCTTACCTGAGGCAAAAGGCGTTTTTGCGCAGCCAGTGTTCGCCTGTGTGCCCTCAATGCCTGGTTGATGAGGGCGTGGCACACGAGGCGTGGTCTCATCTGCTGGTAACCGCCTGCCCTGTGCATCAGACGGAACTGCTCAGCCAATGCCCGCAGTGTGCAGAGCCAATCAGTCTGACCCGACGAGTGTTGATGCATTGCGATTGTGGCTATGACTATCGTCACGCCATCAGTGAGCCTGCGTCAGCGTTCTCTGCTGGACTTTCAGCCTTGTTGGCAAATGCCGCTGCGCCAACTCGACAGGCGCTACCGGCACCACTTAATCAGCTAGGTTTTGAGCCACTGCTACCCGCGTTTCTGCTGATGCTGACGAAAGCCCAGGGACGCATGAGTGATCAGCTTCCTACGAAGTTTCGCTTTGCTGCCAGCTCCTCTTTTGACGATTCTTTGGCGATGGTGGGGTATTTAGAGTCGCTGTTGGGTGAGTGGCCACAGCGTTTCGATGAGGTTCTGGAAGACCTCCTCCTTGAGGGTGAAGGGGTCAGCTTGGCCGGACGAATCGGCACCTGGTTCCGGGAGCTTTTCAGCACCTATTCGGGGCCAAGTTTCGATTTCCTGCGGGATCGATTCAAGGCACAGGTTGCCGACCATTTTGATGGGCGTCTAGGCGTCAGCATGCGAGCCCTGATGTTTGGGGCTGACAACGCAGATGCCATGCAGTGGTTCTCGGCGGCAGAGGCTGCACGGCTTCTGGGGGTGGCTCCCGACATCTTGGCCAACCTGGTGATTACGCAGCAGGTTGAGGGGCGAGTACATCAGGAGGGCAAGAGTCGATTCATTGCCGTTCACCGCTCAACACTCGACCAGATTGCAGCTAATCGAGCTAGCTATCTCTCCTCGACGGAAGCCCGTCAGCGTCTGAACGTCTCGAAGAATTTCTTCGAGCGGTTTATCCAGGCAGGGGGCTTGCGTCGCTACAAGCGCACCGAGCGACCGGTACTCGTGGCCGGCGAATTCCGAGTCGCAGATGTCGATCAGGTGATTCAGCAACTAGTGGGATGTGTCTACAAAAAGCCCAGAGCAGCACAGCTGATCGGCATTCAAGACATCTCCGCCAAGCACGGTATTTCTAACAGCAAGATCGTGGGCGTTTTGCAGGACATCCTGCAAGGCATTGTTCGGCCTGTGGCTCACGTCAGCTCACTGGATGGGCTGGCCGGCTTGCAATTCGACAAGACGGAGATCGAGCAGCGTGTTCGTGACAACGATCCTGACGTTGCGTTCAGTGTTGATGACTTGGCTCAGGTGTCTGGCTGGAAACCTGGTGTGATCAAAAAATGGATTCAAGGTGGATACCTCAAAAGCATCGTTCAGACGCATGGCAAGGCCAAGCGCGATGTCGTTCTGGTCTCCGCGCTGATCGAGTTTCTGCTGACATACAGCCCCACCGCTGAGTTATCCAAACAGCTCAAGACCAAGACCTTGTACCTAATGCAGTCCTGGCGTCCCGCCAAGATTGAAGTCATCACGCCCCCTCAGGATTCCGTGGGTGGCCTACGTGGTTTGCTGGTGCGAAATGCTGACCTTGCCCGCGCTGCGCAGCTGAGAAAACCCACTATCCGGGAGCTCGCTGATCAGCTGGAGGAGTCCCCATGCTGACGCTACTCAAGAAAGCCAAGCTGGCCGATGCCCTGCTCGATGATTACCCCGAAGTCATCACAGGCTACATCGTCGACGCCAAGGTGGTGTCCGGTTGCCTGGTTGGGACTGCGTACAAGACTTGGGGATATGCCAGAGGGGAAAAACTGATCTCTGGGAGCATCACGCAGATCATCGACTGCGGCCCGCGTTGGTTGATCAAAACGCGCGAGCAGGATTGTCTGGTCGTCGTGAATTTTTCCCGTGGGGGGCGGCAGTCGCTGCTGCACCTCATCGACCTGTTCGACACCGCGCGGGTGGCGCAGTCGCACTGGTGCCTGCATTGAGAGCCCGGTACACATGATCCCTTCGGCGCCACGCTTTAGTCTCGATGACATCCAGGCCTGCCCGGAAAGTGCCTGGATCGTCGATGGTGCAGTCTTGCGTTGCGCGGGGGAGGCGCTGCATTGCGCACTGGTGCAAGACCTCAAGAGCCAACGGGTACTGGGCTGGTCGACTGCGTTGGACGCAGATCCAGCGCTGATGTTGCGGGCCGTGGAGTTAGCGTGTCAGCGGCATCCACGGACGCGCCCCACCCTGCTGTATCTCGATGCTCAGGTTGAGCAGGGCCCGGCGCATGTGATTGCCGCCCTGACGTGTCTGGAGATTCAGTTGTGTTTTTTGCAGGGGCAGGAGCAGTGGCTGCTCAAGCCATTGGCAGCGGTTTGGAGCCAACTCCAAGCCGGTTTCGACGACCAGGAGAAATGAGGGTCTTGCTTTGGACGATCTTCAAACGATCACTGACCTGCTCTCTGGCGCCGGGGAACCGATGACCGGCTCAGACATGACCGATGAGCAGGCGCTGGCCTTTGCGCGTGAGCGCTTCCCCTATTCCGAGTTTTGTTTGGTTCGTCACTGGCGTTGGATCGACCTCGATGTGAGCGAAGCTCAGCGCCTTGAACTGGAAAAAACGCAGCGTATGCCGGTGATGCTGTATGCCGATGGAGTTGTGTACGACTCGATGCGTCGCTGGGATGTCGGCGATTCAGTGCGTACGTCATTTCTGTCTGTTTTCGAGGAGGGTTTCGTGTTCCGGACGTTGAATACGGTCTACCTGATGCTTGGCGATGGCCAGCGCAAACGCGCGGCGCTGGAAACCGTGGGCCGCATTCGTTTCTGAGCCTGGGCCCCTTGGCTGGGGATTCGAACCAGGCTTCGCATAACACGCCATGGGGTAAATGGCCGCTAGCTCAACTTCCCGGAGGCGGTGATGTGGGAGCGATATGATCGAGACAAGCTGTTTGCCGAGGTGTGGGCCGAGCCGGTGCAATCGGTGGCCAAGCGCTACGGGCTGTCGGATGTGGGCTTGAAGAAACTGTGCAGTCGCTTGCAGATTCCGACTCCTCCCCGAGGTTACTGGGCCAAGCTGAAAGCGGGCAAAGCGGTACTCGCCCCACCAACGTTGCCGCTGTTCAAAGGGAATCCCCGTCATCTCCATCGCTTTGTGGCGCAACCGCTCAAACCATCTGGTGAGGCCCCACCACCGGATGCCCGGTTGCTGCCGGTTCTGGCGTTTGAGCGTGATCCCGCTAATCACATCCGGGTACCGAGTCGAGGAACGCATTGGCATCCCCTGGTGGCCGCTACCCGTGATGCCCTCAACAGCGGTTACAAAGACAACCGAGGGATACCGATTCCAGGTGGTCGGGGGTTCGATATTTCTGTGTCGGTTGGCCAGCGCAAACGGGCATTCCGGGTGTTGAATACCCTGGTCAAAGCCTTGGAAAAGCGTGGCTACAGCCTGCGCCCTGGTGATCGGCACATGCAGGTCGAAATGTATGGTAGCCGCTTCACGCTAGGCATCTATGAGCCCACCAAACGCTCCAACTATGTTCCAACGGCGAAAGAGCTGGCGGCCAAAAGTCGTGGCGAACATAGCTATTGGCCGCGCTATCAGTACACCCCGTCGGGAACGCTCGAAATCCGTTGCGGCGATGGCCATGACGCGGTGGTCAAAGACACGGTGCGGCAATCCATCGAGGAGCAGCTCAATCTGGCGGTGGAGGTGATGGCTAGGCGGGCGATCAGCAGGCTTCGCTACCAGGAAGAGCAAGAGCGCTTGGCGGCGATCCGCGAAAAGCGCCGCCAGGAGGCATTGGCACAGCAAGCGATTCAGGACGCCGAGAAGAAAAGGCTGGAGCAGCTGATTGCAGATGCGCAGCGCTGGCAGCAGGCGGAAACCATCCGGGCGTTTTTACGTGCCCAAGAAGCTCATGGTCAGCAGGTTGGCGGTTTGTCCGAACAGCAGCAGATGTTTCTGGCCTGGGCTCGGGCTAAAGCGAACTGGCTGGATCCCTTGGTAATGCAGCCAGACGCCATTCTGGATCAGAAGATAAAGATTCCTTACTGATCCTTCTCTTCGGGCATGGGGGGGCCAATGTACGCACCTCGTAGGGTCATCCGGTCAAAGCTATAGACATGGGCGTGTGGGCTTTCGACGCAGCGACCTACCAGGGGGAGTTGATGGTTTGGCTTGCCGGGTTGGAGCTCGATGGTGCTGCCGCAAACGGGGCAGTCAGCCGAAAAGCGCACCAGGCGCGTCCAGCGGTAGTTGTCATGCCGGAACATTTCCAGCTCGCAGCTGGTTTCTTTGAACGCGGACACCCAGTTAGGTGCTTTCACGACGCAGTCATCAATCACTTTGAACCAAGGTGAGTAGCCCTCGCGCCAGATGAATACAAATCCTGCCAGGCTGAGGCATAGGGTGATGAGGCTTCCCATCGTAATGGGCCCCTCACGTAGGCTCAGGCTCAGCAGCATGATTCCGAGTAGGGCAACCCAGAATGCACTGCCCAGAAGGATTGAGCTCAGAAAGCTGATACCTCTGACACTCAGGTTGCGCATTTCACCGCCACTCAGGAACAGGCGAGCCGCGAGCGATGGCTTGATTGCGCCCTTGGCGGAACGTCGGTAGATGATTGATGAGGCGGGTTCTACTTCAGGCGTTTTCTCTTCGTCATTTTGGGGTTCCAGTTCCAGCCAATACAGGCTGACCACGCCCCTGCCGCCACCTGGCGTATAGCCAAGTTGCAGGCGCGGCTCATCTGATTCTGACTGGGCCAGCTTCAGGGTGCGCCGCAGGATCGAGATTTTCGGCACCCAATCCTTAGGGTCTGAGTCTTTCTCCGCAGCATTACCGCAGCCGGCGAGCAGAGTCTTAGCCTCAAAGGTCAGTTTCTCTTGGTTGTCAGGGCGGGCAAGACAGCTATTGGTCATGAACAGCAGGATCTCGTAGGCCCGTCCGCGCGAGGGGTTCTCTGTGAGGTGATGCTTTAGACGCTGAAGAGCTTCGAACATGCAATTCCCTATGCTTATGATTTTTAAGGATTTAAAACCTGGATTTCCGGAATACGGCCATATCTGGAGGTTTTTTCTGCCGCGTATTTTCAGTCTTGAGACCTTCTTAACTCCAGCGGAAAAGTCTCATGACCATGACGATTGCAGTAGATGTCAGTGGCCGAGTTGTTTCGATTAACGAAGTAGTACGCGGTCTGGCTTGTGGCTGTCGGTGCATTGAATGCAATGAGGTCGTTGTTGCTCGCCAAGGGCTACAGCGGATGCACCATTTTTCCCATGCCTCACATAAAGCGCCCTGTGAGGTCACGCCAGAAAGCTTTCTGCACCGATACGCCAAGCAGGTGGTGGGAGAAAGCTTAGGCTTGCAGCTGCCTCCGCAGCCGGGGCATCGCCCAGATTCTGAAGACAAGAGTTCTTGGTGGGATTTTGAATCCGTCAAAGAAGAACCCTGGATGGGAGATTTCAGGCCCGACCTTGCTGCTGAGCTGATGGATGGCCCGTTATTGATTGAGTTCGCCTGCACCTCGTTTGTTGATGAGGAGAAACTGGCGCGGATCAAGCAGTTGGGCATTCGCACCGTCGAGATCGACTTGAGCGGTTTGGTCGTAACGCCCTCATCTGATGGTTTGCTGGAGATAAAAAGATCCATCCTGCATGACGCGACCTTAAAGCAGTGGCTCTACCCGCTCCCGGAAATCGTTGTTGGCGGCGATATGTTGCTGCCTGTTGATAGCGGCGTTCAGCAGGAGTCCAGCGTGCACTTGCCTGAGCGGCAGCGGTTCACGATTCAGGGCTTTTGGGTCGATCTGCGGGTGCTTGAGTTCGGCTCTGTGGTAGTGCGCTCTGTGGCGTACAGTCCGGCTATCGCGGAGCTGCTCAAGCGACTGTCGCGCCGATACGCAGGTCGCTATGTGGCCAAGTACAAGAACTGGATGTTTCCTGCGTGGACAAGGTCTGCGCTTCAGGATGAGCTTAAGGCACTGGCTGATGGTGATAGCCCTGGTTTGAGTAGAGCGGTTGATCCGTCTTCACGGGTACTAGAGGCGTCGTTCACGACTGAGAGTCAGCCGGACGTGAATGGTTACCTCGATGCGCGACTCATCCTCCGGCACTACCGTACAGGGCTTGCTCCTGGATGCCTGCCTTGCGGCGAATTCAAGGCTCGGCACTATGGCATTGGGTTGGACTGTGATGCGTTGGAAGATTTCTTCCGGGCCAGTGGCGTTGAGCTTCTTGGTGTGGAGGTGATTCGGATAGCTGGTAAGGCTGATTTCGTTTACGTATTGCGTCGATGATTTGATCGCCTCTGGTGGGAGGGATAACTACATCCTGGGTCAGACCGCTGCTTCAGCCGGGATCTGAGGCCTTGGCCAATGGTGCCTAACTGGTCTCAGGCGCTCACTAAGTTATAGTGGCGTCCGTCCATTCTCTCTTGGCCTGCGCTGCTGTAGAGAGGGGTGATCATCGAGGTTTGATAGAAATTCTGGATGCCAAACAGCCAAGGAGACTAGGTGGTTGATTGCTGATGTTGAGCGTTTTCTGCGGGAAAACCCAGGCACTAAAGCTAAGGACATCGCCAAGCATCTTGGGGTGGCTAAAGGGGAGGTCAATTCTCTTCTTTATAAGAGTCCTGATACGTTCGCCCAAGATGCTGACCATCGGTGGTCGGTGGTGAAGACTGTGCTGACCATTGTCCTTAAAAAGGAGGCGTGGGTGGACAGCTCTTCCTTTGAGGATGTGCTGGCTGCTGTTGGGTCGCCCTTGGATTCCGCCTGCACAGGCGCAGTGTTCGTTGTGCCCGAGGGCTGCAAGATCATGATTGATGCTGCGGCGCGAATGCTTGCGCTATGCAATCAGCTCGTGATGGTTGGTAAGGCGGTGTCGATTGATTTCAGTGCCTGCAAGGCAACGCTGACTTACTTCAATCGGCTAGGTTTTTTTGACCACCTAGCTGGGGCCGTGAATGTGATACCGGAGCGACCCTCCCTATCAGGGGCGGCAACCTACCGTGGCAACAATCATGGTGTGGTTGAGCTTGCACCGATTGCTCCTCACATCCCCGATGAGTCCATTCCGAAGCGTTTGAAAAATAGCCTGGTGGAGTGTGCAGGTGAACGCTATATGCAGTCCGCGTTCACCTTCATTTCGGAGCTATTTGGCAACGTGAGGGATCATGCAAAGTCCGAGATTCCGGGCGTTGCAGCTCTTCAGTACTACCCGAAAGGCCGCAAAATTCAGACAGTGATCTCTGACAGCGGGATTGGCATTGTCGGAAGCCTTCAGCCTGTTCTGGAACGGAAGTACCCACAGCTCTTTCAGCAGCTCGATTTCTCGAAAGCAGAGTCAGGGCCGGAGCTGGTCTTGCACGTCTTCAAGCAGGGGCGAGTCTCCAGTTCCGACGAAGATGGCCGGGGGCTCGGGCTGAAACGAAGTGGTGATATGGCCGCTGATTTCAATGCCACGGTTACGGTGAGACAAAGAAACTTTGAGCTGACGATGGTCTACAGCGATGGTCGATTCAACCGTAGCTACCCCCGAATGGATATGCCAACCATCCTGGGAACCCATATCTGCTTTGACTTCTTAATTGACAGCTAAAGCCCTCTCGTTAAACTGAGCAAATGAATCAGAAATCAATTACGGTCAAGCTAAGAGACTTCACTGAGGACGACCACCCTTTTGGCAATGTCCAGGGGAAGGCAACCTTTGGGAAACTGCTCGACTTCGTTCACTCCCATCCGCAGTACTCCGTTTTTGGGATCTCCCTCTCTGGCATAGAAGCGACGGATGCGTCATTTCCGAGAGAAAGCGTGGTTGCTGTCGCGAAGCTTTTTAGGGGAGAGCGCGGCTTCTTTCTCAAAGATGTCAGAAGTCGAGACTTACTGGATAACTGGAGCTATGCGGCCCAGGCCAAAGAGATTCCTCTGACTGTCTGGGCCGATGACGGTTACCAAATTATCGGGCCTGAGATCAGCTCGTCCACGAAGGAACTGTTGGAGTGCGTGCTGTCTCAGCGTTCGGTAACTGCCGCCAAGGTGGCCGAAACGCTGAAAATTTCGGTCGCCAATGCCAGTACCAAGCTCAAAAAGCTCAAGGATCAAGGGTACATCCTCAGAGCCGAGGAGACGGCTGAGTCTGGCGGGATCGAGTACGTCTACTTTGCCATTGGCGAATCTGCTTAAACAGCTTTACATAATCAGAATAGAGGCGTAACGTTTGCTTTGACTCCAAGGGATTTGTGTAATCTCTGGTTAAACTGAATAAATAAAGCAGAATGGTGATCGATATGGCAACGAATCCTCCGGCAGGTGATGGGCATCGAAATGGTGCTGTGCGTCAGCGTTCCCAAACCCAGACTCCGTCTGGTCATTGGGTCAAACGTGATACGGAAACCGGCCAGTTCATGGACGTGAAAACGTCGGATAAAACGCCGTTCAAAGGCGTGCGGAAAGAGAAATAGGAGAACAGCTCATGAGTGCGAAATACGAGATTTTCCTGGGAGCGGATCGTCAGTATTACTTCCGGTTGAAGGCACCTAATGGCGAGAAAATTCTTGCCAGCGAAGGCTATACCACCAAGGCGAACTGCCAGAATGGTATCCAGTCGGTGAAGACCAACTCCCCTTACGATGCCAACTACAAGAAGCTGACGTCCATTAACTCCCAGTACTACTTCACCCTGCACGCAAGCAATGGGCAGGTAATCGGCAAGAGCGAAATGTATACGTCCGCTCAAGCACGTGATGGTGGTATCACGGCGGTTAAGGCGTACGGCCCGAGTGCTCCGGTGGTAGATCTCACCTGATACATCGTGCTTGTACAAACCCGCTTCGGCGGGTTTTTTGTTGCCTAAAAAAGGGGGGGCGCGTGGCCATTTCCCTGCAATCCTAAGGAGCTAACCGTTGCGGCTGTTCTGTAGACGGGGTTGGCAAGGCGAGAGACTCGGGAATTTATTAACAAAAACGTTAATAAATTCCCGAGCCGGGCGGTGCGTATATCGGGCGCTATGTTCAATGGCGCCCCGCAGGGGGCAGGGTGCTGGCGATCACTTCAGCGTTATGTGGCTACCGGGTAACTGGGGTGTGGCGCCGCAGCCAGGGGGCACTTGGTCGGTGTGCTACTGGCGGGGTCGCCAACCCGCTTGCCAAAATACGGTTACCCTGTCACTGTAAATACGAATGTCATTACAGTGAGGGTCGCATCATGGCGTCCATCAATATCCGCATCGACGACGAGCTTAAGGCGCGTGCTTACCAGGAGCTGGAAAAGCTCGGCGTCACCCCCTCTGAACTGATGCGCCAGGCTTTGCAGTATGTGGCCGAGCGCGGACAGCTGCCCTTCCGGCCCGTGCTGATGACCGAGGAAGATGAAGCGTTAATCGCCACGGTTCGTGAACGCCTGGCCGCTCCTCAGCGCGTGAAGGTTGCGCTGGATGACCTATAGCCTTGAGTTTGATGCGCGGGCACTGAAGGAGTGGCAAAAACTGGGTGATACCGTTCGCCAGCAGCTGAAGAAAAAGCTCGCTGAGGTGTTGCTCAATCCGCGCATTGAAGCCAATCGGCTCCATTCGCTGCCGGACTGCTACAAGATCAAGCTGCGCAGCAGTGGTTATCGCCTGGTGTACCAGGTGCTTGACCACGAGGTGGTGGTGTTTGTGGTCGCGGTTGATCGCCGTGAGCGTGAGCAGGCCTATCGCAAGGCAGCCGAGCGTCTTAAATAGCGGGCTCAGCTGTTCCCCTATGACTGAAAGGTGGTCTCGGCACGATGAGTGGTGATGATCTGCTTGAGCATCTACGGGCCGAAAATGCGCGCTTGATCGCGCTGTTGGAAGCGCATGGTGTTGAGTGGCGCTTGCCTGACGAGCCGCCGCTAGTCGAACCGACTAGCCCGCCTCCACTGATAAGTTCGAGTCTCGACACGGATGCCAAGTTGGCGTTGTTCAGGCGACTGTTTCGGGGCCGTGCCGATGTGTTTCCCGTGCGCTGGGAAAGCAAGGCCGGTAAATCGGGCTACTCACCGGCGTGCGCCAATGAATGGCGACCCGGTGTGTGTGAGAAGCCACGGATCAAGTGCGGAGATTGCTCGTTCCGCCAACTCCTGCCGCTGACCGATCAGGTGCTCTACAAGCATCTGGCCGGAGATATTGTCATCGGCGTTTACCCGTTGCTGCCAGACGACACCTGCTACTTCCTGGCGGTGGATTTTGACGAGGCCGATTGGCGTGAAGATGTCACGGCTTTTGCCCAGTCATGTTGTGAGTTGGACGTGCCGGTGGCACTGGAAATCTCTCGCTCGGGCAACGGGGCGCACGCCTGGATTTTCTTCGAGCGTAATGTCCCCGCCTATGAGGCGCGCCTGCTCGGCTCCGCGATCATCAGTCATACCTGCGAGCGTACCCGGCAACTGACGCTGGGCTCGTATGACCGACTGTTTCCAAATCAGGACAGCATGCCCAAAGGCGGCTTTGGCAACTTGATTGCCTTACCCTTGCAGAAGCGGGCCCGCGCGTTTGGCGGCAGTGTTTTTGTCGATGAGACGCTGACGCCCTATCCCGACCAGTGGGCATTTCTGGCCAGCATTCAGCCTATGCCCGTGCAGGATATTGTGCCGAAAACCCTGCTGGCCACTGGAGGTCGCCATCCATTGGATGTCACCGCAGTTGCGGATGACGACGAGCCGAAACCCTGGCAGCGCACAGCGGAAAAGACTCAGAAGTTGGCTTGTCCGTTACCCGAGTCAGTGAACGTTACCCTGGCCAACCAGATCTATTTCGACAAGTCCGAACTGCCCCAGCCATTGGTCAACAAGCTCATCCGCTTGGCGGCCTTTCAGAACCCCGAATTCTACAAGGCACAGGCCATGCGTATGCCTGTGTGGAACAAGCCCCGGATCATTGGGTGCGCGGAAAACTTTCCCCAGCATATAGCCTTGCCCCGTGGCTGCCTGGATGACGTGCGGGCATTGCTTCATGACAACGGGGTTGAGCTGGTGCTGCACGATGAGCGCTTCGCAGGAGAGCCCATTGATGTCCGCTTTGCGGGCACGCTACGCCCGGATCAAGAGGCTGCTCTCGAAGGCATGTTGGCGCACGACACCGGCGTCCTCTGTGCGCCCACTGCTTTTGGTAAAACCGTCACGGCAGCCGCGCTGATTGCCAGGCGAGGTGTAAACACGTTGGTGCTGGTGCACCGGACGGAATTGCTCCAGCAGTGGAAGGAAAGGTTGCAGGCGTTTCTGGGCGCAGACAAAACGAAGGTCGGCACTATAGGCGGTGGTAAGGTCAAGCCGACCGGCATCATCGATATTGCCGTGATGCAGTCTTTGTCGCGGCAAGGTGAAGTCAGCGAGCAGGTGAAAAACTACGGGCAAATCATCGTGGATGAATGCCATCACCTGTCAGCCTTTTCATTCGAGGCCCTCCTCAAGGCTGCTGGGGCCAAATATGTCTTGGGTCTGACCGCTACGCCAGTCCGTCGTGATGGCCAGCAGCCGATTATCTTCATGCAGTGCGGGCCCATTCGGCATACAGCGAGTAGGCCGGAGAGTGCTCCAGCTGATCTGGCCGTGACGCCGCAGTGGCTTTCTCGACCGATAGTCATGCCCGAAGGGACAGGCATCCAAGATGTCTTCTTGCAGGTGTGCAGCGACACAGAGCGAACAGCCAAGATTGTTGCTGAGGTTGGAGATGTTTTTGACCAAGGCCGGAAGATCCTGGTGCTGACTGAGCGAACGGATCACCTCAACGCTATTGAGGCGCAGTTGGTCGGTCGGGTCGAGAACCTATTCACGCTGCATGGGCGGATGTCCAAGAAGCAACGCGCTGCGCTAATTGGCGAACTGGAAGCACTGCCAGCAGATGCCCCGCGTGTGATCCTAGCAACCGGGAAATTGGTTGGAGAGGGTTTTGACCACCCGGCACTGGATACCTTGGTACTGGCCATGCCGGTTTCCTGGAAGGGCACTCTCCAGCAGTATGCGGGCCGCCTGCATCGGGAACATGCGAGTAAGGCGGATGTGCGCATCATTGACTTCATTGATGCCGGACATCCTGCATTGCTCCGTATGTGGAGCAAGCGCCAAGCGGGTTACAAGGCTATGGGCTATCGATTTGTTGATTCGTCCAGCTCAATGGAACTGCCGGCAAATGGTTAACGAGTCTTCATACAGCCACCAAGCTTCCGTCTGTCGGAGTCGGAAAGTGGCTGTTTCCTACGCAGTGGATTCGCCGTAATCTGGGTTGCATTGACAGGTTGTCAATCCAGGCTGTGGCTTGAGGTCTGCCTCCAGCACGTCCGCTGTCTTACCGAAATGTAGTGCTGTGAGCGGCTCGTTTCAGGGGCTTACGGAAAATGCCATTTATTGCGGTAATTTCGGCGGAAAATGCCACTTTATGTGGCTCAATCATGCCAATAATGGTGCCCATTGCTTTTCGTAACTCATTGATTTAGTTGAGTTTACCTGTGGTTCTGAATGCCAGGTTTGTCGCCCGTCGACATCACCAGTCTCTGGTATCGGAAACAGAAACCCCGGCCTGTGTGCCGGGGTTTTTTATGGCTGTCGCTATGGCAAAAGGCTTACAAGGAGAAGCGCCATGGGCGTCTCCCCTCGCCTACGGGTCTTGGCTAATCTACACACACCTACCGGGAACTGGATGTCCCGGGTCACGGATGACAGACCGCGCCAGGACGGCAAACGACAGGAAGTCGGAAGGTCATGAAAAACCCGCCTCGGCGGGTTTTTTATTGCCTGCAGAAAAGGCGGGCCGTCAGGCCCACCAGTAGCGCACCATGTGGAAGAACACCGGGGCGGCGAAGCACACCGAGTCCAGCCGATCGAGCATGCCGCCATGGCCTTCGATCATGTGGCCCCAATCCTTCACGCCGCGATCGCGCTTGATCGCCGACATCACCAGGCCGCCAGCGAAGCCGAGCATGCATACCAGCAAGGCGAAGAGCGCCGCCTGCCAGAAGGCGAACGGGGTGATCCAGCACAGCGAGGCGCCGATCAGCGTGGCCAGCGCCACGCCGCCGACGAAGCCCTCCACGGTCTTCGAGGGCGACAGGTTGGGGGCGATCTTGTGCTTGCCGAACAGCTTGCCGCAGACGTACTGCAGGACGTCCGAGAGCTGCACGACGATGATCAGCCAGGCGATCAGCAGCAGGTTGCGCCCTTCGTAGCCGGGAATGTCCAGGGTCAGCAAGGCGGGCACCGAGGAGATGCAGTACACCGCGATCATCAGGCCCCACTGCACCTTGGCTGCACGTTCCAGGTAGCGCGTGGTGTCGCCGCCCAGCGAGGCGAGAATCGGCAGCAGCAGGAACAGGTAGACCGGGATGAAGATGGCGAACAGGCCGTACCAGCCCAGGGCGATCAGCAGGTACTGCATCGGCAGGGCGAAGTAGAAGGCCGCGACCAATGCGGGATAGTCGCTGCGGCGGGTGGGCGTCAGCGTCATGAACTCGCGCAGGGCGTAGAAGGACACGAAGTAGAACAGCAGAACGACGCCGTTGTTGCCGAACAGGAAGGCGATGCCGATGACCAGCACCATCACCCACCAGGCGTTGATTCGCGCGTTGAGGTTGTCGATGACCGGGTTGGGGCGATCACCACTGCGCTTCTTCAGGAAGAAGCCGACCAGGCTGGCCAGCAGCAGCAGGGCACCGATACCGGCGAACAGCAGCAGGGTATTGCGATCCATGTCAGGCCTCCTCGGGTGCCAGTGCCAGCAGGGCGTTGCGCGCGCGTTCCAGGAAGGCTTCCTTGCCCTCCCCCTCGATGGGCTCCACGGCCGCACCGAAACTCAGGGTGCACAGCAAAGGCAGGGGCAATGCACGGCCCTTGGGCATCACCCGGTTGAGGTTGGCGATCCATACCGGCACCAGCTCGACCTGCGGGCGTTGCTGAGCCAGGTGGAAGAGCCCGCTCTTGAACGGCAGCAGCGGCTCGTCGCTGAGGTTGCGCGTGCCTTCGGGGAAGATGATCAGCGAATCGCCACCGTCCAGCGCATCGAGCATCGCCTGCAGCGGATTGGCGCCCTCTTCCTTGCGCTCGCGATCGACCAGCACGCCGTTGAACACGCGATTGATCAGGAAGCTGCGCATGCCCGGTTTCTGCCAGTAATCGGCACCGGCCACCGGGCGCGTGGTCTTGCGCAGCTCCGGCGGCAGTGATGCCCACAGCAGGACGAAATCGCCGTGGCTGCTGTGGTTGGCGTAGTACAGACGCTGGGTGGGCTGGGCGGTGCTGCCCAGCCAGAGGGCGCGGGCCCCCGTGAGCAGGCGGGCCGCCGAGGTGATGGCGAAAGCGGTCAATGCAGCGAGCATGGCGACTCCTTAACCGGGTGGGGGAAATGCGTGAATGAAGACGATGCCCGACAGCACGAGCACAGCCTGGAACAGCAGGCACAGTACCTGCCTACGCAGCAGGCCGAGTGCACCCTGGCAGCGCAGGCTCCAGCTGCGCCCGGCCTGTTCGGCAGGTTGCAGGCCGAGGCGCTGCAGCGCCTGATCCAGCGCCTCGGTGTGCGCGTCCAGCTGCTCACCGGCGCACGCCAGTTGCTGGAACAGTTCGGCGTCCAGGGCGACGCGCAGTGCCCAGTACTTCTCGGCGAGCCCGACCAGCAGCAATGCCGCGCAGAACAGCCCCAGGCCGAGGCCGCCTGGCGCACCCAGCAGGGGCGACAGCCCGAGCACGACAGCGACCAGGCTCAGCGCAGTGGAAAAGTGATCGACGCTGCGTCCGCGTCGCAGCAGCGCGGCGACCAGTTGCAGGTCAGCCTGCATGGGCGACCTCCACCTGTTGTGGGGCCTCGAGCAGGCGCTGCAGCGCTGCCAGATGCTGTGGACCGAGCACCACCTGTGGGCGGGCCTGGCGGATCAGCTCGACCGCGCTGTGCACATCGCCGCAGCGCCCGCTGTGCAGCAGCCAGGCCGCGACGGCGGTGGCGCTGCGTGAGTAGCCCAGGGCGCAACAGACCAGCAGCGGCCCCTGATGGCGCAGGCGCTCGATGGCTTCGGCGGCGTGTCGGCATGTCGCGGCATCCGGTGCAACCAGGTCCAGTGCCGGCAGGCTGCAATAGGCCAGCGTGCCCGGTGCTGCGGGTAGTTCGGCGCACAGGTCGACCAGCGCGGCGTAGCCGTCGAGATCGCCCGCCGCAGGCAGACGGCCGAGGTGAATACCGTCGACCACCAGGCTGGGCGCGGGCTGGCGGTACGTCCATAGCCGCGAATTGATCCAGGCGGCGAGCAGGTACGGGCCGAGCAGTGCCGTAGCCGCCGGGCTGAGACGCCCATTGGCTTGCTTCTGGAAGCCGGCCGCGCCGAACAGCAGGTAGTTGAGTGCGACCATGGCCAGGGAAACGCTCGGCCACAACAGCCACAGCCAGGCACCGCCCAGGTTGACCGCCAGTGCCGAGCACAGCAGCGCGCCGAGGCTGTAGCGCAGTGCCAGGCGCCAGTGACGAGGATCAGTGGCCAGGCGCATGTGCTGCAACGGCGTGCTGCCCTGCAGCGGCAGCAGCCAGAGGCAGAAGAAGCCGGCGAGCAGCCCGGTGGGCACGTCGATGAAGTGGTGTTGCCAGGTGGTCAGCACGGACAGGCCGATCAGCCCCATCCACAGGTGCAGCAGTCCGCGCCAGAGCGGGCCGCGGGCATGGTTGGCGAACATCGCCCAGATGATCACCAGCAGCGTGATGTGCAGAGAGGGTGCCTGGTTGAAGGGTTTGTCGAAACCCATCAGCAGGTCGAAGAGCATGCCGAACGTGCCCTCCAGAGGGGGGCGCTCGAAGGTGAAGCGCAGCGGCCAGAGGAGGAAGCAGGCCACGCAGATCACCTGCGCGGCGAGCAGGCGCAGCGCATGGCGGTCCATCTCGCGGCGGCACGCGGGCAGCAGGAACGACAGGCCGTAGAGCAGGTCGATCGACCAGTAGGGCACGATGGTCCAGGGCCAGAGCGGCACCTGCGTCTCCCAGGCGAAGACCAGGCTGCCGACATCGTCACGCTGGCCGGTGAACCAGTTGGCGAAGCCGTAGCTGGCGAAGAACAGCGGGCCGAGCAACAGCAGCCAGAGAACGCCCCGCTTCCACAATCCCTGCTCGCGGGTGCTCTGCATCACTTCACCCGTTGCGCCAGGGACACGCTGAAGATGCCCCACTGATCGATACGCTGGGCCACCTTGCGGAAGCCTGCTGCCTCGACCAGCTGGTCCATCTCCGCCTGGCTGCGCCGGCGCATGACCCAGGCCTGGCCGTCACGGTGGCTGGTCAGGGCGCGGGCGATCAGCTCCAGCTGCGGGTGCCAGGGTTGCCCCGTGTAGACCAGGTAGCCGCCCTCCTCGACCGCTGCCGCCAGGCCCGCCAGTGAGTCGCCGACCATCTGGTTGCTGCCGAACAGTTCGTACAGGCCGGAGACCACCGCCAGGGTCGGTTTGGGATCGAGCGCCGCGAGGTCTTCGCGGTCGAAGGCATCGCCCTTGACGAAACGGGCGATGTCGCCGAGATCCTTCTGCTGGATCAGCGCATTGCCGTCGCGAACGTTGATGTCGCTGTAGTCGCGCAGGAGGATCGAGTCCGGACGCTGTTCCTGGCCCTCCAGCGATTCGAGGATGTAACGGCCATGGCCAGCGGCGATGTCGACGATGCGCACGGCCTTGCCTGCCTCACGCAGCCTGAGCATGGCCAGGCGCAGCAGCTCCTCGGCATGCAGCTTGCGCTGGCGGATGCCACGCCAGCCGATGGAGTCCAGGTAGTTCCGGTCGATCAGCCGGCCCAGCGCGCCCTTGCCGCTGGGCTGGTTGCGGTAGACGTAGTCCAGCGTGCTGCCGGAGTCGAAGCCGGTGTCGAAACCCAGCTTGACCCCGTCCGACAGGCCGCTGCCGAGGCGCATGCCGGCGCGGGTGGCGCGCCAGTACAGGTCGCGCAGCGAGTTCTGCGGCAAGGGCGCAGCCAGCTCCTCGGCTTCGGCGCAGGTGACGCCCAGGCGGTCGGCGTCGAGCAGCGACGGCCGTGCCATGGGTTGCTCGAAGTTGCGCAGGATGAAGCGGCGGGCGCGGCTCAGTGCATGGGCCCGGTCACGCTCGCCGAGGGTGTCGTGGAAGAAGCCGGGCAGCAGGTGCTTCTCCTTGCGTACGCTGCCGAGGCGCTCGAAGAAGGCTTCCTGCGGTTTGCGCTGTACGACGAAGTCCGCAGCGGAAATCAGCAGCTGGGTCGGCACCTGAATCGCCTGGGCATCGGCGACGATGCGATCGGCCGCCTCGTACAGGCCCAGGAGCATGGTGACCGAGATGGGGCGGGCGATCAGCGAATCGTTGTCGAACGAGGCGATGCGCTCCGGGTCGTGGGTCAGGAACCTGGCCTTGACGTAGCTGTTGACGAAGAAATTGCCGCGCCAGGCATGCAGCAACTTCAAGCCGGGGCGGGCGAACGGCACGTAGAGCTTGACCTTGAAGGCCGGCGAGGCGAGCACCAGGCAGCGCACCTTGGGGGCATAGTCGTGGGCCCAGGTGGCGATGATCACCGCCCCGACGCTCTGCGCGACCACGGCCAGGTCCTGCTCGACGATGCCATGCCGGCTGCCGATGTGCTCGACGAAGGTCTGCACGTCACGCACGCTGGTGGCGAAGCTCGGGCTGTCGCCCCGCGCGCCGGGCGAAAGGCCGTGGCCACGGGCGTCCCAGGCGAAGAAGTCGCAGTGTGGCAGGTCCAGCTCATCCACCAGGTGAGCCATGCGCCCGCCGTGCTCATGGCCGCGATGGAACAGCAGGACCGCCTGTCGCGGGCCCTCTTCGGGGGCGCTGGCGGGCCAGTGGCGATAGCTCAGTTCGACGCCGTCGTGGGTGGTGAAGGTGTGCAGTTGGACGGGGCGCATGGAATCTCCTTATTCCGAGGATGGCTCAGGCCGTTTCGGCCAGCCCATGGCGAACGCGGTTGTAGAGGGTATAGAGCAGCAGGGCCAGGACCAGCGCCAGCAGGGCGTTGATCCACCAGGCCGAGAGCAGCCCGGTGGCGACGCCGGCACCGAGCACGCCGAAGCAGAAGGCGCGGTCGCTCTTGCCCATCGGGCCGTCGTAGCGGCGTGACGCGCCGACCATGGGGCCGAGCACGCCGGCGTATTCGCTGATCACTGCCAGCAGGACCACGACCACCACCAGCAGCGGTGAGACGCCCGGCAGCAGGGCGAAGGGCAGGTACAGGGCGCTGTCGGCGATCACGTCGCAGAGTTCGTTGAGGTAGGCGCCGAGTTTCGATTGCTGGCCGAATTCACGGGCCAGCATGCCATCGACGGCATTCAGCGCCATGCGCAGCAGCATCCACAGCGGGATCAGGGCGAACAACCAGGCCAGCTGGCTGTAGGCCGCGAGCAGGGCACCGAGCAACAGGGAAACGATCGCGGCCGTCAGGGTCACCTGGTTGGCGGTGACGCCACGCGCATGGAGGCGTTCGACGCCCGGGCGCAACAGATTCTGGAAGGCAGGCTTGAGCTGGTAGATCGATGGCATGGCAGCGAATTCCTTTTCCCGATCGGATCATCGGCCATCTGCAGGGGCGAGACTGTGCGCCCGTCGAGCCTTGTGAGGCATGCATTGGCATTCAGGCAAGTTATACCCTACAGGCCGATTTTCCTAGTGCTGCCCAATCTCCAGGAAAATCATGTGCTTGAACCTTATGATGGCGCATTGCTGGTATTTGACGCACAGCTTATCCACAGCTAGAGCGATTCGCCGAGGCGGCTCAGTACCGGTTCTTCACCGCGCATCGCCGCCTGTTGCTGGCAGACCCACTGGAAGGCACGCTCGTTGAGCTCGGCGATGGCACGCGGGCCCTCGCCCTCGGCATGCATGGGCGCGCCGATGATCACCTGGATGGTGCCGGAGCGCTTGCCCCAGCCCTCCTTGGGCCAGAACTCGCCGGCGTTGTGGGCGATGGGCAGTACCGGCAGGCCGGCGTTGACCGCGAGCGCCGCGCCGCCGCGGGAGAACTTGCCGATCTGCCCTGGCTGAATGCGCGTGCCTTCGGGGAACACCAGGACCCAGGCACCCTGCTTGAGGCGCTCGTCGCCCTGCTTGGCCATCTGCTTGAGCGCCGCCTTGGGGTTGCTGCGGTCGATGGCGATGGGCTTGAGCAGGGCCATGCCCCAGCCGAAGAACGGCACGCGCAGCAGCTCGCGCTTGACCACTTGCGACAGCGGCTCGAAGAAGCCGGAGAGGAAGAAGGTTTCCCAGGTGCTCTGGTGATTGGCGAGGATCACGCACGGGCGCTCGGGGATGTGCTCCAGGCCACGCACCTCGTAGCGGATGCCGACGATCACCTTGGCCAGCCAGACCGCGCAGTTGCACCAGGCCTGGACCACGAAGCGATAGCGCTGGCGGAAGGGCAGCAAGGGCGCGACCAGCAGGCTGATCAGGCACCAGAAGAAGGAGCTGGACGACAGGAGCAGGTAGAAAAGCGTGATTCTGAGGGCCTGCACGATCGCCATTGAACTTCGCACCTTATGAGAGCAGTCGATCGGCGACAGCCGCCAGATCGTCGAATACCAGGGTTCCTGGCGGCAATGCCTTGGCCAGGGTTCGTTCGCCCTTGCCGGTCTTCACCAGCACAGGTTGACAGTCGACGGTCAGCGCCGCCTGCAGGTCACCGCTGCTGTCACCGACGAACCAGATACCTGCCAATTCCGTGCCGTAGTGCGCAGCGATCTGCCTGAGCATACCCGGCTTTGGCTTGCGGCAGTCGCAGCCATCGTCCGGGCCGTGTGGACAGTAGACGATCAGACCGACTTCACCGCCCTGCTCCGCCACCAGCTCGCGCAGGCGCGCATGCATCGACTCCAGGGTCGCCAGGTCGTAGTAGCCTCGGGCGATTCCGGACTGGTTGGTGGCCACGGCCACCGTCCAGCCGGCACGCGACAGGCGCGCGATGGCGGCAATCGACGAGGGAATCGGCAGCCACTCGTCGAGGCTCTTGATATAGGCGTCGGAGTCTTCGTTGATGACACCGTCGCGGTCGAGGATCAGTAACTTCATAGCAGCAAGCTCCGAGCCGCAAGCTACAAGTCAGCGACGGCCTGCTTGCCGCCATGCTGCCTGTAGCTTGCCGCTGCCGTGTGTCAGCCGAGCAGGGAGATATCCGCGACGCCGAGGAACAGGCCACGCAGACGGGCCAGCAGGGCATAGCGGTTGGCACGTACGCGTGCATCCTCGGCGTTGACCAGCACCGCCTCGAAGAAGGCGTCCACCGGCTCGCGCAGGCTGGCCAGCTTGGCCAGGGCCTCGTCGTACTGGCGGCCAGCGGCCAGCGGCTGTACGGCCTGGTCGGCCTGCTGGATCGCCGCGTGCAGGGCGAACTCGCTGGGGTTGTCGAAGTAGTGCGCTTCGACCTGGGCGGCGACGCCACCTTCGGCCTTGCTCAGCAGGTTCGACACGCGCTTGTTGGCGGCGGCCAGGGCCTCGGCCTGTGGCAGTTTGCGGAAGGCCTGCACGGCCTGCACGCGCTGGTCGAAGTCCAGCGGCGAGGTCGGGTTGACCGCCCGCACGGACTGGTACACGGCGACGTCGATGCCTTCGTCTTCGTAGCGCGCACGCAGGCGGTCGAAGATGAATTCCAGCACCTGGGCCGCCAGGCCATCGTGCTTGACCTTGCCGGCGTACTGGGCGACGGCGAAATCGACGGCGGCAGCCAGGTCCAGGTCCAGACCCTTCTCGATGAGGATGCGCAGCACGCCGAGGGCAGCGCGGCGCAGGGCGTAGGGGTCCTTGGAGCCGGTGGGCAGCATGCCGATGCCGAAGATGCCGACCAGGGTGTCGAGCTTGTCGGCCACGGCCACCGCGGCACCGGTCAGGGTGCTCGGCAGCTCGGCACCGGCACCGCGCGGCATGTACTGCTCGTTCAGGGCCAGGGCGACGTCTTCCGGCTCACCGTCGTTGAGCGCGTAGTAGTAGCCGGCGATGCCCTGCATTTCCGGGAACTCGCCGACCATCTCGGTGGCCAGGTCGCATTTGCTCAGCAGGCCGGCACGGGCGGCACGCTGGGCATCGCCACCGACTTCGCGGGCGATGAAGCCGGCCAGCGCCGAGACGCGCTCGGCCTTGTCGAACACCGAACCGAGCTGGGCCTGGAACACCACATTGGCCAGGCGCTGGTTGAAGCCTTCGAGCTTCTGCTTCTTGTCCTGCTTGAAGAAGAACTCGGCGTCGGT
The DNA here is from genome assembly GCF_013357275.1 of Pseudomonas sp. BMW13. Classification (NCBI taxonomy): domain Bacteria; kingdom Pseudomonadati; phylum Pseudomonadota; class Gammaproteobacteria; order Pseudomonadales; family Pseudomonadaceae; genus Pseudomonas; species Pseudomonas sp. BMW13. Next base: position 118,016 of record NZ_SUKD01000001.1, read on the forward strand.
CAGGCGCGGGCGCACGACCTTCTCGTTGCCGGAAACGATCTGCGCCGGGTCCTTGGACTCGACGTTGGCCACGGTGATGAAGCGCGGCAGCAGCTTGCCGTTCGCGTCCAGCAGGCAGAAGTACTTCTGGTTGTCCTGCATGGTGCTGATCAGCGCCTCCTGCGGCACCTCGAGGAAGCGTTCCTCGAAGGAGCAGACCAGCGGCACCGGCCATTCGACCAGGGCGGTGACTTCGTCCAGCAGCGCCGGCGGCACGATGGCCGTGCCCTGCTCCGCGGCGGCCAGCTGGTCGACGCGCTGGCTGATCAGCGTACGGCGCTCGGCGAAGTCGGCCAGCACATAGGCGCTGCGCAGGTCCTCGGCGTAGTTCGCCGGGCTGCTGATGCGCACGTCACGGTTGGCGTGGAAGCGATGGCCACGGGACACGCGGCCAGCCTTCTGGGTGAGGATCTCGCAGTCGACCACGCTGTCGCCGAAGAGCATCACCAGCCACTGGGTCGGGCGCACGAATTCGTCGCGGCGAGCGGCCCAGCGCATGCGTTTGGGAATCGGCAGGTCGTTGAGCGAGTCGGCGACGATGGTCGGCAGCAGGTTCACGGCCGGCTGGCCAGGGATGTGCTGGGCGAAACGCAGTTTCGGCCCGCTGCGGTCGATCTCGGCAATGTCCACGCCGCACTTGCGGGCGAAGCCCAGGGCGGCCTGGGTGGGATTGCCGTCGGCGTCGAAGGCGGCCTGGATGGGCGGGCCGTCGAGGTTCATGCTGCGGTCGGCCTGCTGCTCCTCGAGCTGCTCGACCAGCACCGCCAGGCGGCGCGGCGCGGCATAGGCACGGGCGCTGGCGTAGTTCAGGCCAGCGGCCTTGAGGCCCTTCTCGATACCGGCGAGGAAGGCGTCGCCCAGGGTTTTCAGGGCCTTAGGTGGCAGCTCTTCGGTGCCCAGCTCGACCAGGAAATCTTGTGCACTCATGCTTGCGCCTCCAGCTTGGCCAGTACTTCGTCACGCAATTCCGGGGTGGCCATGGGGAAGCCGAGTCGGGCACGTGCCTGCAGGTAGCTCTGCGCCACGGCGCGGGCCAGGGTGCGTACACGCAGGATGTACTGCTGACGCGCGGTCACCGAGATGGCGCGGCGAGCGTCGAGCAGGTTGAAGGTGTGCGAGGCCTTGAGCACCATCTCGTAGGTCGGCAGCGGCAATTGCAGCTCGATCAGGCGGTTGGCTTCGCTCTCGTAGAAGTCGAACAGTTCGAACAGTTTCTCGACGTTGGCGTGCTCGAAGTTGTAGGTCGACTGCTCCACTTCGTTCTGGTGGAACACGTCGCCATAGGTCACGGTGCCGAACGGACCGTCGGTCCAGATCAGGTCGTAGACCGAGTCGACGCCCTGCAGGTACATGGCCAGGCGCTCCAGGCCATAGGTGATCTCGCCGGTCACCGGGTAGCACTCGATGCCACCGACCTGCTGGAAGTAGGTGAACTGGGTGACTTCCATGCCGTTGAGCCAGATTTCCCAGCCCAGGCCCCAGGCGCCGAGGGTCGGCGACTCCCAGTTGTCCTCGACGAAGCGGATGTCGTGGACTTCCGGATCGAGGCCGATGGCCTTGAGAGAACCCAGGTACAGCTCCTGGAAGTTCTCCGGGTTGGGCTTGAGGACCACCTGGAACTGGTAGTAGTGCTGCAGGCGGTTGGGGTTTTCCCCGTAACGGCCGTCGGTCGGGCGGCGCGAGGGCTGCACGTAGGCGGCGTTCCAGGTTTCCGGGCCGACGGCGCGCAGGAAAGTGGCGGTGTGGAAGGTGCCGGCGCCGACTTCCATGTCATAGGGTTGCAGCACGACGCAGCCCTGTTCGGCCCAGTAGTTCTGCAGGGCCAGGATCAGGTCCTGGAAGGTGCGTGCGGCAGGCTTGTTCTGGCTCACGAAGAAATCACCTGTGGAGGCTTGCGAGGGAAAGCCGGGGAGTATATCGAAACTCGACGCAAGCCGCAGGGTACGGCACATCGGCATCATCCAATGGCGGCGCCGACTGTATTTATATCCAGTTGTTTTGCGGCTATAGTCACCCCCTCATCCTGACCGAGGCCTACCGCCATGCCCCGTTGCTTCTGGTGTACCGACGATCCGCTCTACCAGGCCTACCACGACGAGGAATGGGGTGTGCCGCAGCGCGATGCGCGCCATCTGTTCGAGATGCTGCTGCTCGAAGGCGCGCAGGCCGGGCTGTCGTGGATCACCGTGCTGAAGAAGCGCGAGCGCTATCGCCAGGTGCTGCACGGCTTCGACCCCGAGCGCCTGGCGCGGTTGAGCGACGAGGAGATCGAGCTGCTGATGCAGGACCCCGGCATCATCCGCAACCGCCTCAAGCTCAAGGCCGTGCGCCAGAACGCGCAGGCCTGGTTGCGCCTGGAGGACCCGGTGACGCTGCTCTGGTCGTTCGTCGGCGGCGCGCCGAAGATCAACCACTTCAGCGACCGCAGCCAGATGCCGGCCGTGACCCCCGAGGCCGAGGCGATGAGCAAGGCGCTGAAGAAGGCCGGCTTCACCTTCGTCGGCCCGACGATCTGCTATGCCTTCATGCAGGCCACGGGTATGGTGATGGACCACACCACCGACTGCGACCGTTACGCGCAATTGAAGGGCTCATGACCACCATCACCACGCTGGATGAATTGCTCGCACTGTACGGCGAAAGCCACGAACGCTCGCGGCGCAAGGAGCTGCCACGGCTGATCGCACCCTACCGTGCGCTGATCGAGGCCTCGCCCTTCGTGGTCCTGGCCAGCACCGGCGCGGACGGCATGGACTGTTCGCCACGAGGCGATGCGCCGGGGTTCGTGCAGATTCTCGACGACCAGACCCTGTTGCTGCCGGACCGCCCCGGCAACAACCGCATCGACAGCCTGCGCAACATCGTGCAGAACCCTCAGGTGGCGCTGCTGTTCCTGATCCCCGGAGTCGGCGAGAGCCTGCGGGTCAATGGTCGCGCGGAAATCTCTCTCGACCCCGAACTGCTCGAACTGGGGCGCGCCCAGGGCAAGTTGCCACGCAGCGTGCTGCGCATCCACATCGACAGTTGCTACTTCCAGTGTTCCAAGGCGGCGCTGCGCTCCGGGTTGTGGGATGCCGCGCGTCAGGTCGAGCGGGCCAGCCTGCCCCGTGCCGGCGATATCTTCCGCTGCATCCTCGACGACGAGTTCGACGTCGAGGCTTACGAGCGCGACCTGCAGCAACGGGTTCGGACGAGCCTGTACTGACTGCACTGCTCCTGCGCCGCTACAATTGACGCCTTTCCGAGCGGTTGGAGTCTGTCGTGGAGAAACTCAAGGGCGCCCTGGTCGTGGGGTTCCTGCGCTTGTTCGCACTGCTGCCCTGGCGTGCCGTGCAGGCCGTGGGCAATGCCATCGGCTGGTTGATGTGGAAGCTGCCGAACGGTTCGCGTGACGTCGCGCGCATCAACCTGGCCAAGTGCTTTCCCGAGCTGAGCGAGGCCGAGCGCGAGCGCCTGGTCGGGAAAAGCCTCAAGGACATCGGCAAGACCCTGACCGAAAGCGCCTGCGCCTGGATCTGGCCGGCGCAGAAGTCGCTCCAGCTGGTCCGCGAAGTGGAAGGCCTGGAAGTGCTGCAGCAGGCGCTGGCCTCCGGCAAGGGCGTGGTCGGCATCACCAGTCACCTGGGCAACTGGGAAGTGCTCAATCACTTCTACGGCAACCAGTGCAAACCTATCGTTTTCTACCGCCCGCCGAAGCTCAAGGCGGTCGACGAGTTGCTGCAGCAGCAACGCGTGCAGATGGGCAACCGTGTGGCCCCGTCAACCAAGGAAGGCATCCTGCGCATCATCAAGGAAGTGCGCTCGGGCGGCGCCGTGGGTATTCCCGCCGATCCGGAACCGAGCCGTTCGGCGGGGGTGTTCGTGCCCTTCCTCGGTACCCTGGCCCTGACCAGCAAGTTCGTCCCTGGCATGCTCACCGGCGGCAAGGCGGTCGGGGTGTTCCTGCATGCCGTGCGCCTGGATGACGGCAGCGGTTACAAGGTGATTCTCGAGGCCGCGCCGGAAGGCATGTACAGCGAAAACGTGGAAGAGGGCGTGGCGGCGATGAGCGAAGTGATCGCACGTTACGTGCGCACCTATCCGAGTCAGTACATGTGGAGCATGAAGCGCTTCAAGAAACGCCCGGATGGCGAGGGCAAGTGGTACTGACGTCCTGCTTCAGGGCAGGATTGTCGAAGAAGGCGCCATGATGGCGCCTTTTTTCTGCCACCTGCTGGGCCTCGGCGCGGTAATGCGCTATTAAAGGCGACATCGCTCGACCAATCCTCGGAGCCGTCATGTCCAACCAGCGTCAGCAGGTACGTACCCCGATGAAGTGCCGGATCAAGATCAGCCATCCGAGTTTCGGTGAGCTGCTGGCACAGACTCGCGACCTGTCCGACAGCGGCGTGTACGTGAAGCATCCGGACATGGCCGGCCTGGCCGTTGGCACCCACGTCACCGGGCAGGTCCAGGATCTGCCTTTCCCCGCGCCCATCCTGCAGATGGAAGTGATGCGGGTGGATGCCGAGGGCGCGGGCCTGCGTTTCCTCGACGAAGCCTGACGGCGCAAACGCTGCGGTACGCGTGACGAAAAGCGGAAAGCCGAGGAACATTTCGTTACATCTGCACTCTGACCAAGACCTCGCTCCGAGGTGGCGTCCATCAGAGGCGTTTCGACATGAGTCGAGCGGTATCCGAACTCCCCGCTAACGGCGCCGATGCGCCGGAACTTCCTCCCCCTTCTCGCCCCGGCTGGCTGCACCGTCAGCGTCACCTGATCGGCCTCGGCCTGTCGTTGCTGCTGTTCGGCCTGGCGCTGCTGGCCTGTTGGCATCTGGTGCGCGAGATCAACCCGGATCAGGTGCGCGACTCACTGGCGGCGGTACCGCCACGGGCGTTGTTCGCGGCCATGCTGGCCACCGTGCTGGGTTTTCTGCTGATGCTCGCCTACGAGTGGTCGGCCAGTCGTTATGCCGACGTCCGCCTGCCCGCGTCGACCCTGGCGCTGGGGGGCTTCTGCGCCTTCGCCATCGGCAACGCGGTGGGCTTGTCGGCGCTGTCCGGGGGCTCGGTGCGCTATCGCCTGTACACGCGCAATGGGCTCGGCGCGGGCGATGTGGCGCGAATGAGCCTGTTCGCCAGCCTGTCGCTCGGCATCAGCCTGCCGATTCTCGCGGCCCTGGCCGCCCTCTTCGACCTGGCGGACGCCTCGGCGGCGCTGCGCCTGCCGGCGCCGTTGCTGGCGTTGCTGGCCGTGGCGGTGCTGCTCGCCGCCCTGACGCTGGTCCTGCTGCTGGCGCGCAAACGCCTGGCCGAGCGGCCTGCCCCCGGCTGCTGGCAAGTGGACCTGGGGCGCTTCAGCCTGCGCCTGCCCGGCGTGCGCATGAGCCTGGTGCAGCTGCTGATCAGCAGCCTCGACGTGCTGATCGCCGCCAGCGTGCTCTACTGCCTGCTGCCCGAGGCGCCGCCGTTCTCGTCCTTCGTGCTGATCTACATGCTGGCGCTGGCCGCCGGTGTGCTGAGTCATGTGCCGGGTGGTGTCGGGGTGTTCGAGGCCGTGCTGCTGGCGGCGTTCTCCTCGCGCATCGACCCGGCCGGGCTGGTCGCGGCCATGCTGCTCTACCGTCTGCTCTACGTGCTGCTGCCGTTGCTGGTCGCCGGGCTTCTGCTGCTGGCGGTGGAGGCGCGGCGCTTGTGGTTCCCGCGCCACGTGGCAAGGGTGGCCAGCAACCTGGCGGTACCGCTGCTGGCACTGCTGGTGTTCTGCGCCGGCGCAGTGCTGCTGTTTTCCGGGGTCACGCCGACCATGGACGAGCACCTCGAGGCCCTGGGTTTTCTCATGCCGCCGCCGCTGATCGCCGCCTCGCACCTGGCGGCGAGCCTGGTCGGCACGCTGTGCCTGCTGCTGGCGCAGGGGCTGCGCCGGCGCCTTTCCGCCGCCTGGGTGCTGACCCTGGTGTTGCTCTGCCTGGGCGTGGTGCTGTCGCTGCTCAAGGGCTTCGACTGGCCGGAGGCGCTGGTGCTGGCGGCTATCGCCGGGGTGCTCGCGCTGTTTCGCCGGGAGTTCTACCGACCCAGTCGGCTGCTCGACATGCCGGCCTCGGGCCTGGCGCTGGCGGCCACCAGTGGCGTGATCGCGGCCTCGGTCTGGCTGCTGCTGTTCGTCTATCAGGATGTCGCCTACAGCCACCAGCTGTGGTGGCAGTTCGAACTGGACGGCAATGCCCCGCGTGGCCTGCGTGCCGCCCTGGGCAGTGCCCTGGTGCTGCTGGCGGTCGGCCTGACCTGGCTGCTGCGTGCCACGCCACCGAGCATCCGCCTGCCTGACGGCGAGGCCTTGGCGCGGGCACGAACCATCGTCGAGGCCTCGCGGCAGCCGGAAGGTGGCCTGGCGCTCAGTGGCGACAAGGCGCTGCTGTTCCACCCGGATGGCCAGGCGTTTCTCATGTACGCCCGCCGTGGCCGCAGCCTGGTGGCGTTGTTCGACCCCATCGGCCCGCCAGCGGCGCGCGCCGAGCTGATCTGGCAGTTCCGCGACCTGTGCGACCGTCACCATGCGCGGCCGGTGTTCTACCAGGTGCGGGCGGAGAACCTGCCCGGCTACATCGACATCGGCCTGACCGCACTGAAACTGGGTGAGGAGGCGCTGGTGGATCTGCACACCTTCGACCTGGCCAGCAACGGCAAGGAGATGAAGGCGCTGCGCTACACCTGGAACCGTGGCCAGCGCGATGGCCTGAGTCTGGAGCTGCATGCCCCCGGCGCGGCACCCCTGGACGCTTTGCAGGGCATATCCGCTGCCTGGCTGGCGGGCAAGCAGGTACGCGAGAAGGGCTTCTCCCTCGGCCGCTTCAGCCCCGAGTACCTGGCGCACTTTCGGATTGCGGTGGTGCGCTTCGAGGGGCGCGCGGTGGCCTTCGCCAACCTGCTGGAGTGCCAGACGCGAGCGGTCGCCAGCCTCGACCTGATGCGCGTGCTGCCGGATGCGCCGAAGTCGACCATGGAATTCCTCATGCTCGGGCTGATCCAGCAATTCCAGGGCGAGGGCTATGCGCGCTTCAGCCTCGGCATGGTGCCGCTGGCTGGCCTGCAGACGCGCAAGGGGGCGCCGCTGCCGTTGCGCCTGGGCGCGCTGGTGTTCGATCGCGGCGAGAGCTTCTACAACTTCCAGGGGCTGCGCCGCTTCAAGGACAAGTTCCTGCCGCAGTGGGAACCGCGCTATCTGGCCGTGCCGGCCGGGCTCGACCCCTGGGTGGCATTGGCCGACACCGCCGCGTTGATCGCCGGCGGTCTGGGTGGACTGGTGAGGCGTTGAGATGAACAAGGCGACAGGGGTACTGGGCGGGTTGTTGCTGGTGGCTGCCCTGGCGGTGGGCGGGGTGACCTGGTGGTGGTCGATGCGTGCGCTGCCGCATCTGCAGACGGTGCAGATCCAGGGGCTGAGCGCGCAGCTGCTGAGCCAGGGCGAGGCGCGCCAGCGCCTGCTGCTGATCGCGCCGCCCGAGCAGGCGCTGGACGAGGCGCTGCTGCGACGGCTGGCCGACGCAGGAGACGTGCGTGTGCTGCAGATGCCCTTCGTGGCGCACGACTGCGGCGCGCAGCGGCGCCTGATCGATCAGGCCGGCGGGCTGCTGGGCGGCAAGCCGACCCTCGTCGCCGGCGTCGGGCCGGCCGCCGCTTCGGCCTGGCGCTGGCTGGCGACGCAGGACGATGACCAGGCGCAGGCGCTGTCGGTGGGCTTCGACCTGGGCCAGCCCGATTGCGCCGAAGCGCTGCCGAAGAAGGCCGCGCACGGCCACTGGATCGCCCTGTGGAACGACAACCCCGGCGATGCCAACGCGCGCTTCCTGCGCGAGCAGGGCAATGGCGAGCCGCGCATCGGCACCCTGGGGACGCCGCTGCCGACCCTGCTGGCCGACCAGTTGCAGCAGCTGCTTGCCGGCCAGGGCGCGCCGCTGCCGGTGGTCGAGCACCCTTCGGCGCAGGCGGCCGATACCCTGACCCTGTTCTACTCCGGTGACGGCGGCTGGCGCGATCTCGACCGGGCCTCGGCCGAGCACCTGGCCGCAGCCGGCTATCCGGTGGTGGGCATCGATACCCTGCGCTACTACTGGCAGCGCAAGAGCCCGGAACGCAGTGCCGCCGACCTGTCGCGCCTGATGCAGGAGTACCGCGAGAAATGGCACATCAGGCGCTTCGTGCTGGCGGGCTATTCCTTCGGCGCCGACGTGCTGCCGGCGATCTACAACCGTCTGCCGGCGAGTGACCAGCAGCAGGTGGATGCCATGCTGCTGCTGGCCTTCGCCCGCAGCGGCAGCTTCGAGATCGCCGTCAGTGGCTGGCTCGGCAAGGATGGCGCGGAGGCTGCCACCGGACCGGAGCTGCGCAAGGTTCCGGCGGCCAAGGTGTATTGCATCTACGGCAGCGAGGAAGCGACCGAGAGCGGCTGCACCGAAGCCGGAGCCCCCGGAGAGCGCCTGCAGATCAGCGGTGGCCACCACTTCGACGGTGACTACGCGGCGCTGGCGCAGAAGATGCTGGCGGCGATCAGGGCGCGGCAGCAGCGTTAGTCTCGTTGGCGCATGCCACTGAACTGGCGTGATTCCGTAGGAGCGGATTCATCCGTGAACAATCGCGGCTGAAGCCGCTCCCACGACAGGGCCTGCGACGGCCTCAGTGGGCCTCGTTCACCGCGCTGAGAAATGCCTGCGTGCGTTCCTGCTGCGGATTGCCGAACAACTCCTCGGGGGTGCCCTGTTCGTGGATGCGGCCCTGGTGGAAGAAGCACACGCGGTCGGCGAACTCGCGGGCGAAGCCCATCTGGTGGGTGACCATCAGCATGGTCAGGTTGTGCTCGCTGCCGAGGCGGCGGATCACCCCCAGCACTTCGCCGCACAGCTCCGGGTCGAGCGCCGAGGTGACCTCGTCGAACAGCATCACCTTGGGCCGCATCGCCAGCGCACGGGCGATCGCCACGCGCTGTTGCTGGCCGCCGGACAGTTGCGAGGGGAAATGGCGCAGCTTCTCGCTCAGACCGACCATCGCCAGCAGCTCCTCGGCGCGTTCGCTGGCTTCCTTCCGGCCCAGGCCGAGCACCTGCATCGGCGCCTCGATGACGTTCTGCAAGGCGCACATGTGCGGGAACAGGTTGAAGCTCTGGAACACCATGCCGATCTTGCCGCGCACCTTGCGCTGGTAGCTGGCGCTGGCCGGCACCAGACGGCCGTCGCGGGTACTCATGTGGGTCAGCGGCTCGTCGTCGACGGCGATCAGGCCTTCGTCGATGCTTTCCAGGGTCATCAGTGCGCGCAGCAGGGTCGACTTGCCCGAGCCACTGGGGCCGATGATCGCCACCTTCTCGCCGGGGGCGACATCCAGGTTGAGCTTGTCGAGCACGGTGAGGTTGCCGTAACGCTTGGTCACGTCGGTGAAGCGGACGATGGGCTGGGGCATGCTGGAACTCCCTGCAGCGGCGGTCGAGTTGATAAAAGCAGTCATCGGGCAGTGACCTCCAGGCGATCTTCCATGCGCCGCACGCACCAGGCCAGGACCAGGCTGAGGGCGAGGAAGAACAGGCCGACCAGGGTGATGGGCTCGAGGTAGCGGAAACTCTCCGAGCCGATGTTCTTGGCTTGCTGCATGATCTCCACCACGGTGATCGCGGACAGCACCGGGGTGTCCTTGAGCATGGCCACCAGGTAGTTGCCCAGCGCGGGGAGGATCGGCCGCAGCGCCTGCGGCAGGATGATCTGCCGGTACGCCGACAGCGGCGCCATGTTCAGCGCCGTCACCGCTTCCCACTGGCCGCGCGGCACGGCGTCGAGGCCGGCGCGATAGACCTCGGCGGTGTAGCAGGCGTAGTGCAGGGCGATGCCGAGGATCCCCGCCTGCAGCGCGGTGAGGTTCAGCCCGTAGTTGGGGAACACGTAGAACAGGAAGTACACCTGGATCAGCAGCGGCGTGCTGCGGATGAATTCGATCAGCCCGGCCACCGGCCAGGACAGCCACAGGTGCCTGCTGCGCCGGGCGATGGCCAGCAGCAGGCCGACGACGATGGCGATGGCGAAGCCGGCGAAGGTGATCAGCAGGGTATTGAGCGAGGCCTTGAGCAGGTCCGGGAGGATGCTCAGGGCGAAGTCCCAGTCGAAGAAGTTCATTGCAGGCCTCCGCGCATCCGGCCACGGGCAAGGCGTCGTTCCAGCAGGCGCATGCCGAGGTTGATCACCTGTGCCATGAGGAAATACAGCAGCAGCGCCAGGGCGAAGATCTCCAGGGTCATGAAGGTCGCCTGGTCCAGCTGGCGGGCGCGGAAGGCCAGGTCCGACAGGGTGATCAGCGACACCAGCGAGGTGTTCTTCAGCAGCTCGATCAGCAGGTTGGTGCCGGGTGGAATCGCCGCCAGCAGGGCCTGCGGCAGGATGATGCGGGTGAAGCGCCGCAACGGCGTCATGTTCAGCGCGGTGCAGGCTTCGTACTGGCCCTTGGCGACCGAACGGATGGCGCCGCGCATGACTTCCGCGCCATAGGCGCCGATGTGCAGGCCGAGGCCGACCACGGCCACGGCGAAGGCGCTCATCTCGATGTTGAACGGCGGCATCGGCAGCACGAAGTACAGCCAGAACAGCTGCACCAGCAGCGAGGTGCCACGGAAGATCTCGATGTAGGTGATCGCCAGCCAGCGCAGCGGGCCGATCGGCGACAGCCGGCCGAGGGCGGCGAGCACGGCGCTGGCAATCGCCAGCAGCGAGCCCCAGAAGGTGACTTGCACGGTGACCCAGGCGCCTTGCAACAGCAGGGGGAGAAGATCGGTCATGAATGTCTACCGGTCGAAGGATTCATGCCGCGCACTGGCGTGCGCGGCAGACACCGCAGGTTACTGAGCGCAGAGTTCGGCAGCGGTCTTGTCGGTGATGTTGGACTGGTCGAAGCCGAAGGGCTTCACCGTGGCCAGGTGATCCTCGCTGCCGAGCCATTGCTTCAGCGCGGCGTTCACCGCATCGCGCAGGTCCTTGTCTTCCGGGCGGAAGGCCAGGGCGCCATAGCCGGTGTGGGCCGGGTCGTCGTTGAATTCGGCGATGGCCTCGACGCCGTCGCCACCCTTCTCGGCCAGGCCCTTCATGGTCAGCTGGGTGCCGACCGCCGCATCGGCGCGGCCAGCGCGCACGGCCTGCAGCTGGGCGGTGGTGTCCGGTACCTGGAGAATCTGCTCGTCGGTGATACCGGCGCTGCGGGCGTATCCCAGATTCACCGTACCGGCCATGATCGCCACCTTGGCACCGCTCTTGGCGATGTCGGCGTAGCTGTGCAGATTCTTCGGGTTGCCGGCCTTGGTCAGCAGGGTGTCGGGCAACTGGTAGTGCGGATCGGTGAACAGCACCTGCTTGCAGCGTTCGGGGGTGATGTACATGCCGGCGGCGATCAGGTCGAAACGGCTGGCACGCAGGCCGGGGATCAGCGAACCCCATTCGGTGAGCACCGGGTTGATGGTCTTGACGCCCATCTGCTCGAAGATCTTCCTGACGATCTCCGGCGACTCGCCGGTGACGCTGCCGTCCAGCGCGGTGTAGGCGAAAGGCGTCTCGTTGGCGTAGCCGATGCGCACGCTGCTGCTGTCCTTGACCTTGTCCAGGGTCGAGGCCTGGGCGCCGGCGACGAAGCCGCCGAGCAGGGCGCAGGTCAGTGCGAGGTGACCGAAGCGGGAGGGGATAACGCTACTCATCTTGGTGTTCTCCTGTTTCTTGTAGTCCGCCAGCGGCGGCGTGCTGTGTTAGGAGGCAGGTAAATCAAGAGCGTTGGCGCGCAGATCGGGACCTGCGCCGGCCGGGTGGTGTTGTTCTGGGGTGCCGAGGCACTGTTCTCCACCCTTGGCCCGAGCATACAAAGGCTTTTTTCGCTGCGGCATTGCACTAGGACAATTGAATCGCACTGCCCCACGCGGGATGCTTGCCTGCAGTCGCCAGAGGAAGCCATCGATGCAGAACTGGAAGAAGGCCCTGGCCAACGCGCGTCCGGGCGAGTCGAAATACAAGCTCCTGGTCCAGGCGGTCGCCGCCGACATCGAACAGGGTAACCTGATCGACGGTCAACGGTTGCCCCCGCAGCGCCAGGTCTCCGATGCCCTGGGCATCAGCGTGCAGACCGTGACCAACGCCTACAAGGAGCTGGAGCGTCAGGGCCGCGTGCGCTGCGAGGTGGGCCGTGGCAGCTTCGTCTCGCGGCGTACCAGCGAGCGGGTGGCCAGCAGCATGCTCGACCGCAGCGAGCAGGCGCTGATGGACTTTTCCAACGCGCGCATCCTCCACACCGAGGCCCACGATCGCCTGTGGCGGCAGACCTGCCTGGAGCTGGCGCAGGAACCTGACCAGCCCTGGATTCACGCCTTCCGCCCGATTGCCGGCATGCAGCACCAGCGCGAGGCGGCGGTACGCTGGCTGGCACGTCTGGGCATGGATGTGGGGACCGAGGACGTGTTGCTGACCAGCGGCGCGGCCCACGGCATCTTCCTCGCCCTGGCGACGCTGGCCGGCCCGGATGACGTGGTGCTCTGCGAAGGCCTGACCGACCACGGCGCCATCGGCAGCTCGCAGGTGCTCGGCTTTACCCTCAAGGGACTGGAGATGGACCGCCACGGGTTGAATCCCGAGCACTTCGAGGACATGTGCGGCAACGAGCGCATCACCGCGCTGGTCTGTACGCCCAACCTGAACAACCCGACCAGCGCGCTGATGCCCGATGAGCGCCGCCGCGAGATCGCCGAGATCGCCCGTCGCTATGGCGTGTACATCATCGAGGACGACGTCTACGGCCCGCTGCTGGCCGGTCAGCAGGCCTCGCGGCCGCTGAGCCATTACGCGCCGGAGCTGTCGTTCTACTGCACCAGCCTGACCAAGTCGGTGCTCACCGGCCTGCGCATCGGCTACCTGGTGATGCCCAAGCGCCTGGCGCTGCGCACCGAGAGCATCCTGCGGGTCAACAGCTGGATGGCGCCGTCGCTGCTCGGCGAAGTGGCGACGCGCTGGATCGACTCCGGCGAAGCCGAGGACCTGGTGCAGCTGCAGCGTCAGCTCCTGGCCAACCGCCAGGCGCTGGTCGAGCAGGAGCTGGGCGAGCACCTGATCGGCAACCACCCCTACTCGCTCAACAGCTGGCTGCGTGTGCCGGAGGGCTGGGAGACCGACAGCCTGCTGCGCGAGCTGCGCCGACGCAACGTGGCGCTGACCCTGCCCGACCCCTTCGTCCCGCCTGGCATGCCCAGGCCACGCGCGGTGCGGCTGTGCGTCGGCGCCGAATGCAGCGAGGCGAAGATGCGCCAGGGCGTGCAGATCGTCCGAGACGTGTTCGGCCAGTACCCGAAGGTGCATGATTTTTGAGAACCGTAGGGTGGACGTCGCCTTTCCTCGTCCACCGAAGCGGTGGATCGGTGAAGCGTGATCCACCCTACGTTCACTGGCGTGAGGCGTACGTTTCGCGGCTGAAGCCGCTCCTACGACCCGCCCCGTAGCCCGGATGAAATCCGGGAACGTAGGGTGGACGTCGCCATTCACGTCCACCGCAACGGTGGATCGGTGAAGCGTGATCCACCCTACGTTCACTGGCGTGAGGTGTACGTTTCGCGGCTGAAGCCGCTCCTACCACCTGCCGTAGCCCGGATGAAATCCGGGAATGTAGGGTGGACGTCGCCTTTCACGTCCACCGTGATGGTGGATCGATACAGCGTGATCCACCCTGCGTTCGCCGGCGTGACGACACCCTTGCGGCAATGCCTATCCGCAAGCCGAAGAAAAAATCGTCCTAGTACATTCGGCCAGTCAATTTCCCGCTCATACACTCGGCCGCACACCTTCACGGAACGTGCGCCATGCCCTCCATTGCCTTCGATGACCTGCTCCAGGCCCGCCAGCGTATCGCCGGCCTGGTACGCCAGACGCCGCTGGAGCACTCGCCCAGCCTGAGTCGCCTGCTCGGCGTGCCGGTGTGGCTGAAGCTGGAGTCGCAGCAGGCCACCGGCAGCTTCAAGCTGCGTGGCGCGAGCAACGCGGTGGCGCAGCTGGATGCCGGGCGCAAGCGCTGCGGCGTGGTCACCGCCTCCACCGGCAACCACGGTCGCGCACTGGCCTTTGCCGCCGCGCAGCAGGGCGTGAAGGCCATCGTCTGCCTGTCCGAGCTGGTGCCGCAGAACAAGGTGCGCGCCATCCGCGAGCTGGGCGCCGAGGTGGTGATCAGCGGCCGCAGCCAGGACGATGCCCAGCTCGAAGCGCTGCGCATCGCCCGCGAGCAGGGCGCGGCGTTCATCCCGCCCTTCGACCATCCCCATGTGATCGCCGGCCAGGGCAGCCTGGGCCTGGAGATTCTCGAGCAATGCCCGGACGTCTGCGAGGTGCTGGTGCCGCTGTCCGGCGGCGGCCTGTTCGCCGGCGTGGCGCTGGCGATCAAGGCGGCCAGCCCGGCGATTCGCGCTCACGGCGTCAGCATGCGGCTGGGGGCGGCGATGCACGCCAGCCTGGAGGCCGGCGCGCCGGTCGAGGTGGAGGAGCTGCCGACCCTGGCCGACTCCCTCGGCGGCGGCATCGGCCTGGACAATCGCTACACCTACGCCATTACCCGCGACCTGTGCGACCAGGTGCATCTGCTCGACGAGGCGTCCATCGCCCGCGGCATCCGCCACGCCTACCGCGAGGAGCGACTGGTGGTCGAAGGTGCGGCCGCAGTGGGCATCGCCGCGCTGCTCGACGGCCTGATTCAACCGCGTGGCCCGGTGGTGGTGGTGATCAGCGGGCGCAACATCGATATCGACCAGCACCTGCGCATCATCAATGGTGCGGAAGCCTGAGGAGTGGCCATGGCCAAGACCCTGATTCTCAACCAGGCCGACCTGCGCGCCTGCGTCGGCCTCGACAGCGCCAGCCTGGCGGTGGTGGAGAACGCCTTCCGCCTGCTCGCCACCGCCGCCGTGGCCATGCCGCCGATCCTGCGTCTGGACGTCCCCGAGCACAACGGCGAGGTGGATGTGAAGACCGCCTACCTGCCGGGCGTTGCGCACTTCGCCATCAAGGTCAGCCCCGGGTTCTTCGACAACCCCAAGCTTGGCCTGCCCAGCCTCAACGGTCTGATGATGCTGTTTTCCGCGCAGACCGGCCTGGCCGACGCCCTGCTGCTCGACAACGGCTACCTCACCGCCGTGCGCACCGCGGCTGCCGGCGCCGTCGCGGCCCGCTGGCTGGCGCGCGAGGACGCCGGGGTGGTCGCCATTCTCGGCGCCGGCGAGCAGGCGCGCTTGCAGCTGCAGGCGCTGCGCCTGGTGCGCGAAGTACGCGAGGTGCGTATCTGGGCACGCGACCCGGCCAAGGCCCGGGCCATGGCCGCCGAGTTGGAGGATGCCCGCGCCGTGGACAGCGTCGACGCCGCCCTGGAGGGCGCCGATATCGCCGTCAGCACCACACCCAGCCGTGAACCGCTGATCCAGCCACGGCACCTGCGCCCTGGCCTGCACATCACCGCCATGGGCTCGGACGCCGAACACAAGAACGAGATCGCCCCGGCCGTGCTGGCGCAGGTCGACGCCTATGTCGCCGACCGCCTGAGCCAGACCCGCGTGCTCGGCGAGCTTAACCACGCCATCGCCGCAGGCCTGGTGGCTGCCGATGCCGACTTCGCCGAACTGGGCCAGGTGATCGCCGGCCAGCGGCCCGGGCGCAGCGCCGATGAGCAGATCACCCTGTGCGACCTGACCGGCACCGGCGCCCAGGACACCGCCATCGCCAGCCTGGCCTATCAGCGTGCGCGGCAGGCCGGCAAAGGCCTCAACTTCGATTCATGACCCTGTGAGAGGAGCTTCGTCGCGGCGCAAACGGAACGTCGCCCGGCCCCTCTCACAGCCCAAAAAACCACGGGGATTCATCCATGTCCGAAATCGTCGTCAACCTCCCCTTCAGCCGAGAGGAATATGCCCAGCGCCTGGCCAAGACCCGCAGCGCCATGCAGGCCAGGGGCATCGAGCTGCTGATCGTCAGTGACCCGTCCAACATGGCCTGGCTCACCGGCTATGACGGCTGGTCGTTCTACGTGCACCAGTGCGTGCTGCTGGCGCTCGACGGCGAGCCGGTCTGGTATGGCCGTGGCCAGGATGCCAATGGCGCCAAGCGCACGGTGTTCATGGAGCAGGGCAACATCGTCGGCTACCCCGATCACTACGTGCAGTCCACCGAGCGCCACCCGATGGACTACCTGTCCCGTGAGGTCATCGCCGCACGTGGCTGGGACAAGCTCAGCATCGGCGTGGAGCTGGACAACTACTACTTCAGCGCCGCCGCCTACGCCTCGCTGCAACGCAATCTGCCCAACGCACGCTTCGTCGACTGCACCGCGCTGGTCAACTGGCAGCGGGCGATCAAGTCGCCGACCGAGATCGGCTACATGCGCATCGCGGCGAAGATCGTCGAGAAGATGCATGCGGCGATCTTCGACAAGATCGAGCCCGGCCTGCGCAAGAACGAGCTGGTCGCCGAGATCTACCGCACCGGCATCCTCGGTGCCGACGGTCATGGCGGCGACTACCCGGCCATCGTGCCGCTGCTGCCCACCGGGGCGGACGCCAGCGCGCCGCACCTGACCTGGGACGATTCGCCGATGCGCAGCGGCGCCGGCACCTTCTTCGAGATCGCCGGCTGCTACAAGCGCTACCACTGCCCGCTGTCGCGCACCATCTACCTGGGCAAGCCGCCGCAGCATTTCCTCGATGGCGAGAAGGCGGTGGTCGAGGGCATCGCCGCCGGCCTGGAGGCGGCCAGGCCGGGCAACACCACCGGCGATATCGCCCGTGCCTTCTTCAAGGTGCTGGAGAAGTTCGGCATCCACAAGGACAGCCGCTGCGGCTACCCCATCGGTATCAGTTATCCGCCGGACTGGGGCGAACGCACCATGAGCCTGCGTCCGAGCGACGAGAGCGTGCTGCAGCCGGGGATGACCTTCCACTTCATGCCCGGCCTGTGGCTGGACGACTGGGGCCTGGAAATCACCGAATCGATCCTGATCACCGAACGCGGCGTGGAAACCCTCTGCGACGTGCCGCGCCAGCTGTTCGTGAAGGATTGATTGCCCTCGGTCGCAGGAGCCGGCTTGCCGGCGATCCGCATCAACAGCTTATCGCTGGCAAGCCAGCTCCTACGGAAAGCGACGCCACAGAGACATACATTCATGCCGGGCTTTGCATCATGACCCAACTGCGCGACAACCCCATCAGCCCCACGCTCGACTTCGAGCGTGACGGCGTGCAACACGGCTATCTCAAGCTGCCCTATTCCCGTGACGATTCGGCCTGGGGCGCGGTGATGATCCCGGTGACCGTGGTGAAGAACGGCAGCGGCCCCACCGCGCTGCTCACCGGCGGCAACCACGGCGACGAGTACGAAGGCCCGCTGGCGCTGAGCAAGCTGGCCCAGCGCCTGCGCGCCGAGGACATCACCGGCCGGGTGATCATCGTGCCGTTCATGAACACCCCGGCGGTGCAGGCCGGCAGCCGTACCTCGCCGATCGACAAGGGCAACCTCAACCGCAGTTTCCCCGGCAAGCCGGATGGCACGGTGACGCAGAAGATCGCCGACTACTTCCAGCGCACGCTGCTGCCCATGGCCGACGTGGTGCTGGACATCCATTCCGGTGGCAAGACCCTGGACTTCCTGCCCTTCGCCGCCTGCCACGTGCTCCCGGACAAGGCCCAGGACGCGGCCTGCGCCGCCGGCATGCGCGCCTTCGCCGCGCCCTACTGCATGCGCATGCTGGAGCTGGACGCGGTGGGCATGTACGACACCGCCGCCGAGGAGCAGGGCAAGGTGTTCGTCACCACCGAGCTGGGTGGCGGCGGCAGCAGCACGGCGAAGAGCCTGGCCATCGCCGAGCGCGGCGTGCGCAATCTGCTGATCCATTGCGGCCTGCTGCAGGGGGAGATCGAGGCCGGCGAGTCGGTGATGCTCGACATGCCCGATGGCGACTGTTTCGTCGCCAGCGAGGACGACGGCCTGCTGGAGATGTGCCGCGACCTGGGCGACAGGGTGGAGAAGGGCGAGGTGATCGCGCGCGTGCACAGCCTGCGGCGCACCGGCGCGCCCGCCAGCGAGTACCGCGCCCGGCGCAGCGGCCTGCTCGCCGCCCGGCATTTCCCGGGGCTGGTGCAGTGTGGTGATACCCTCGCGGTCATCGCCGAGGTGGTGGGCTAACCTGTCGCGACTAAAGCCCCTCCCTCAGACTTACAGATCGTGGGAGGGGCTTTAGCCGCGACCGGGGGCCATACACCCCATGAACGCTCAATCGACCGAGGCACCGATGCACAAGCTCGACCGCTATGACCTGAAGATCCTGCGCATCCTCGCCGAGGACGGGCGGATCACCAAGTCGGCCCTGGCCGAGGCGATCAACCTCTCGGTGACCCCGGCCTGGGAGCGCGTGCGCAAGCTGGAAAGCGCCGGGCTGATCAAGGGTTACCGCGCGCTGATCGACTGGGCGGCGCTGTTCCGCAGCCAGCAGGTGCTGGTGGAAATCACCCTGGCCCGGCATACCGCGCAGGACATGCGCCGCTTCGAGCAGCGCCTGAGCGAGGCGCCGGAGGTGGGCTTCTGCTACGCCACCGGCGGCGGCGTCGACTACATCGCCATGATCCGCGCCCGTGACATCGACCACTACCAGCGTTTCATCGACCAGCTGCTGCTGGAAGACCTCGGCATCGAGCGCTACTTCACCTACATCGTCACCAAGACCATCAAGGCGGACGCGTCGGGTGCGCCCGCCGAACTGGACGACTGACCTACGCCAGGCCTGAGATGTCGGGCATCTGCAGGCTGACGTGGCATCAGAGCCTGGCCTTCACCGCGGCCAGGCCGTCAGCGCCGTCGCGGGTGGTCACCCCGTCCAGCCAGCGCTCCAGCACCTGCGGGTTGGCCTTGATCCAGGTGCTGATCGCCGTGGCGCTGGCCACCTTGCGGTTGAGCACCTCATCCATGATGGTGTTTTCCATCTCCTGGGTGAAGGTCAGGTTGCTCAGCAGCCTGCCGATGTTCGGGCACTCGGCGACATAGCCCTTGCGCGCCAGGGTGTTGACCGAGCCAGTGCTGCCGAAGAATTTCTCGCCGCCCTTGAGGTACTGCATGTCGAACTGCACGTTCATCGGGTGCGGCGTCCAGCCGAGGAACACCACGAACTCGTCGCGCTTCACCGCGCGGCCGACCTGCACCAGCATCGCCTGTTCGCTGGACTCCACCAGCTTCCAGTCGCCGAGGCCGAACTCGTTGCCCTCGATCATCTGGCGGATGTAGTCGTTGGCCGGCGAGCCGGAGCCGATGCCGTAGATCTTCCAGTCGAAGCGCTCGGCGAAGCGCTTCAGGTCGCTGAAGTCCTTCACCCCTGCGGCGTAGGTGTAAGTGGGCACGGCCAGGGTGTACTCGGTGCCGCCGAGGTTCTCCACCACCTTGTCCACCTGACCGCTCTCCACGTAGCGCGCGTAGTCGTGCTGGCCTGCCGGCATCCAGTTGCCGAGGAACACATCCACCTGGCCCTTCTGCAGCCCGGCGAAGATGATCGGTACGGCCAGGGTGCGGGTCTGTGCCTTGTAGCCGAGGCCGTCGAGCAGCAGGCTGGCGATGCCGTTGGTCACGGCGATGTCGCTCCAGCCCGGATCGGCGAGGGTGACTGCGCTGCAGCTGGCGCTGTCGGTCTGTGCCTGGGCGCCAAGGCTGACGGCCAGCAGCGAGGCGGCGAACAGGGTGGTTCTCAGGTTCATGCACGAGTCCTTTGCGGTGGTGGGCAGCCGGGTGACCTTAACGGTCGAGCGGGTGCGGCTCAACAGTCGGGGCGCAAATGGCGGTGATCGGTCACGAATGTGCAGCTTCAGGCCGGGAACCGTTCGTCGATTGACGAGGCCGGCAGTGAACCAGGTGGGCTTTTCGATGGTCCGTCTCCGGGACGGGCGGGAAGCCCGTTTTCTATGCAATGCCTTGATTCGGAGGGGGTTCCGTTCGCTGGCCAGTCACCAGGATCACTGGGTTTGAACAAGTTTTTCACGTCACTTTGCCTGGGAGGCGCTCTTTTACTGGGAATTTGTACCCAAGTCTCCGCCACCTTCCGTATCCAGACCATTCCCGCCACCGCGCCAGCGGCCGAGCCGGCGCCGGCCCGCGAGGTGATCGACCGCGCCCTGGGCGCCCTGGGCATACCCTATCGCTGGGGCGGCACCAGCCCCCGGCAGGGCTTCGATTGCAGCGGCCTGGTGCAGTACGCCTTCAAGACCCAGAGCGACCTCGACCTGCCACGCACCTCTCGCGCCCTGTCACGCCTGGACGCGCCTTCGGTGAAGCGCAGTGACCTGCAACCGGGCGATCTGCTGTTCTTCCGTATCCGTAGCCGCTCTGTGGACCACGTGGCCATCTACCTGGGCGACGGCCGCTTCATCCATGCCCCGCGACGTGGCAGCAACGTGCGCATCGACCACCTCAGCAACGCCTATTGGCAGCGTCATTTCCAACTGGCCAAGCGAGTCGTGCCGGAAGCCTGAACAATCGAGCGGACCAACGGCGCGGGAGCGCTCGGGCAAAACCTATCCCGCGAGTCAACAACGCGCTAGAATGCGCGCCGCTCGTGGCCATGTCGGCTGCGGCAGTGGGTTCCCTCACCCCACTTCACGAAAAAGGACATCGACATGACCCTGATTCCCGCGTCGGTCAGTCGGCCCGTGCTGGCCGGCCTGATCGCCTTCCACATCCTCATCATCATCGCCAGCAACTACCTGGTGCAGCTGCCGATCACTCTGTTCGGCTGGCATACCACCTGGGGTGCGTTCAGCTTCCCGTTCATCTTCCTCGCCACCGACCTCACCGTGCGCCTGATTGGCAAGCATGCCGCGCGCGTGGTCATCGCCCGCGTGATGCTGCCGGCGCTGCTCGCTTCCTATGTGGTCTCGGTGCTGTTCCACGAGGGGGCCTTCGGCGGCCTGGCAACGCTGGGCGAGTTCAACCTGTTCGTCTTCCGCATCGCCGTGGCCAGCTTCCTCGCCTATGCCTTCGGCCAGTTGCTGGACATTCAGGTGTTCGACCGCCTGCGCAGGATGCGTCAGTGGTGGGTGGCGCCCACCGCCTCGACCATCTTCGGCAACCTGCTGGACACCTTCCTGTTCTTCTCGGTGGCCTTCTGGCACAGCGACGATCCGTTCATGGCGGCCAATTGGGTGGAAATCGCCACGGTGGACTACGTGATCAAGCTGGCCATCAGCCTGATGCTGTTCGTGCCGCTGTACGGCATGCTGCTCAGCGCCATCGTGCGTGCCCTGCCGCAACGTACTGCCACGACGTGAAGCACGCTCGCCGCTAAAGCGCCTCCCACGGTGGCCGGTGGCGAGTGTGTGTGAGGGACTTTAGCCGCGATTGTCTGAGTGCCGCTGCCGAGGCGCGACGGGGCCTCAGAAATCTTCTGTTCGCCGTGGTCCTTCAGAAAAAACTGCGGTAGCGCCTGGCCGGCTTGGAAAAAACACCAAGCCGCCCTTCCCTAGCATGTCTCCCATGCCCATCGGCCCGGAGACATCGCCATGCCCCTCGACCACCCCCTGCTGTTCAAGTCGCTCTGCTATGTCGACGGTCACTGGGTACACAGTGACGACGGTGCCAGCGTCGCGGTGCAGAACCCGGCCGACCAGAGCCTGATCGGCCATGTACCGATGCTCAGCGCGCAGCAGATCGGCAGCGCCGTGGATGCCGCCCAGCGTGCCTTCATCGCCTGGCGCGAGCAGAGCCTGGACGCCCGCGCGGCGTTGCTGCGGCGCTGGGCCGAGCTGATCCTGCAGCATCAGGAAGACCTGGCGCGCATCCTCAGCCTGGAGCAGGGCAAGCCGCTGGCCGAGGCGCGTGGCGAGATCCGCTACGCCGCCAGCTTCATCCCCTGGTTCGCCGAGGAGGCGCGCCGGCTCTACGGCCAGACCATCCCCAGTCATATCCCCGGTGCCCAGCTGGGTACGCTCAAGGAGCCGGTGGGCGTCTGCGCCCTGCTCACGCCCTGGAACTTCCCCAGCGCGATGATCACTCGCAAGGCTGCCGCTGCCCTGGCCGCCGGCTGCACCGTGGTGGTCAAGCCGGCGCACGAAACGCCCTACTCCGCCTTCGCCCTGGCCCAGCTGGCCGAGGAAGCGGGCTTCCCCGCCGGTGTGTTCAACGTGGTGCTGGGTGAGCCGCAGATGGCCATGGAGACCCTGGTCAAGGATGCGCGGGTGCGTTCGGTGAGCTTCACCGGCTCGACCCGCGTCGGCAAGCTGGTGCTGCAGGCTGCCGCCGATGACGTGAAGAAGGTGGCCCTGGAGCTGGGCGGCAACGCGCCGCTGATCGTCTGCGCCGATGCCGACCTCGATCACGCCGTGCAGGTGGCGCTGGACGCCAAGTTCCAGACCTCCGGGCAGGACTGCTGCGCGGCCAACCGTATCCTGGTGCAGCGCCCGGTCTACGAGGAATTCCTGCAACGCTTCGCCAGGGCCGTGCGCGACCTGCGCGTGGGGCCGGGGCATGACGAACGCAACCAGATCGGCCCGCTGATGCACCAGGCGGCGCTGGACGGCACGGCTGCGCGGGTGGCCGATGCCATCGAGCAGGGGGCGCGGCTGCTGGTCGGTGGCGAGCCCCATGCGCTGGGCGGCTGGTTCTGGCAGCCGACGCTGCTGGCCGACGTCACAGGCGGCATGCGCATCTACCGCGAGGAGAACTTCGCGCCCATCGCCGGCGTGCGCGCCTTCGACAGCCTGGACGACGCCGTGGCCATGGCCAACGACACCGAGTACGGCCTGGCCGCCTACATTTGCTCCAACCGGGTGGACGTCGTCCATCCGCTGATTCGCCGCCTCGAGCATGCCATGGTCGCGGTCAACGGCAGCAAATTCACCGGCCACCCGATCCCCTTCGGTGGCATGAAAGCCTCCGGCCTCGGCCGCGAAGGCGCTACGGAGGGCTTCGAGCCCTTCGTCGAAACCAAGTACTTCTGCATTCATCACCAGGGCCAGCGCTACCCCTGATGCACCCGGAGAGCCGCTGGGAGGGACTTCAGCCGCGCCTGACCTTGCAGGCGCTGCAAGCCCCTCCCACAAACCTGTGAATGACCTTTATCGCCACCCCAGCGAGTCAGATGGAGACCGCCATGACCGACTACCAGAAGCTGTTCGAGCAGGACCGTGCCCACTTCATGCACCCGTCCACCCACGCCCACGATCATGCCAGCGGCGCGCTCAAGGGCCGCATCATCAAGGGCGCTTCGGGCATCCGCATCCAGGACCAAGAGGGCCGCGAGCTGATCGACGCCTTCGCCGGTCTGTACTGCGTGAACATCGGCTATGGCCGCACCGAGGTGGCCGAGGCCATCTACAAGCAGGCCAAGGAGCTGGCCTACTACCACACCTACGTCGGCCACTCGACCGAGGCCATCATCGAGCTCTCGGCGCGCATCATCGACTGGGCGCCGCAGGGCATGAAGAAGGTCTACTACGGCATGTCCGGCTCGGACGCCAACGAGACCCAGATCAAGCTGGTGCGTTACTACAACAACGTGCTCGGGCGCCCGGCGAAGAAGAAGATCATCTCGCGCCAGCGCGGCTATCACGGCTCGGGCATCATGACCGGCAGCCTCACCGGCCTGGCCAGCTTCCACCAGCATTTCGACCTGCCGCATGCCGATATCAAGCACGCCGCCTGCCCGCACTTCTACAAGGCGCCGGCCGGCATGGACGAAGCCGCCTTCGTGCAGCACTGCGCCGAGGACCTGGAGCGCCTGATCCTGGCCGAGGGCCCGGAGACCGTGGCGGCCTTCATCGGTGAACCGGTGATGGGCACCGGCGGCATCATCGTGCCGCCCAAGGGCTACTGGCAGGCGATCCAGGCCGTGCTGGCGAAGTACGACATCCTGCTGATCGCCGACGAAGTGGTCTGCGCCTTCGGCCGCCTGGGCACGCCGATGGGCAGCCAGATGTTCGGCATGCAGCCGGACCTGATCACCACCGCCAAGGGCCTGACCAGCGCCTATGCACCGCTGTCGGCGGTGATCGTCGGCGAGAAGGTGTGGAACGTGATCGAAGAGGCCTCCAGTCGCGACGGTGCCATGGGCCATGGCTGGACCTACTCCGGCCACCCGATCTGCGCCGCCGCTGCGCTGGCCAACCTGGATATCCTGGAGAAGGAAAACATCGCCGCCAACGCCGCCGATGTCGGTGCCTACCTCAACCAGCAACTGTGCCAGACCTTCGAAGGCCACCCGCTGGTGGGCGAAGTCCGTGGGGTCGGCATGCTCGCCGCGCTGGAATTCATGGCCGACCGCGAGGCGCGTACGCCCTTCGATGCCGCGCTCAAGGTCGGCCCGCGTGTCTCGGCGGCGTGCCTGGAACGCGGCATGATCGCCCGCGCCATGCCGCACGGCGACATCCTCGGCTTCGCCCCGCCGCTGGTGCTGAACAGGGCCGAGGCGGACGAGGTGGTGGGTATCGCCAAGGCGGCGGTGGACGCGGTGGCCAGCGAGGTGCTCTGAGCCGCTGCAGTGCGCAGGAGCGTGCGCTTCAGCCGCATGCTCCCTGCCCCCGTGCCGTTGGCGACGTCAAGAGCGCGTCGCCGGAGTGCCTGGCGCAGAGCGCGCTACGGCATGCGTGGGAGGGGCTTCAGCCGCGAGCGACTGGAGGCTGTCCCCGGATTGCATCCGGGCTACGTTGGTGTGCGTCGATAGCTCGCGCTGGCCTTGTCGATCAGCGCGGCTTGTCCAGCTTGCGCAGGAACACGCTCATTTCCTTCTCGGCCTGCTTGTCGCCCTTGGCCTGGGCGGCGGCGATGCCCTGCTGCCAGGCCTGGCGCGCGGCGTCGTGCTCGCCCTGGGCCAGCAGCGCCTTGCCCAGCAGCTTCCACGCCGCCGAATAGCCCGGGTCGAACTCGACGCAGCGTTGCAGGTGTTCGGCGCCCTGTGCGGCGTCACCGCCGTCCAGGTGGGCCTTGCCCAGGCCGAAGCGCAGCAGGGCGTTGTCCATGCCCTTGGCCAGCATCTTTTCCAGTGCCTCGGTACTCATTTCGCCCTCCTTCGTTGGCCTGCCACAAGCCTCAAGCTGCAAGCCACAAGCGCTTTACGTGCCGCTTGAAGCTTGCGGCTTGCTGCTCAGAAGAACGTCAGGCCGGCCTGGAACAGGCGCTCGACGTCGCGGATGTACTTCTTGTCGACCAGGAACAGGATCACGTGGTCGCCGGACTCGATCACCGTGTTGTCGTGGGCGATCAGCACTTCCTCGTCGCGGATGATGGCGCCGATGGTGGTGCTCGGTGGCAGGGCGATGTCCTCGATGGCACGGCCGATGACCTTGCTCGACTTGGCATCGCCATGGGCGATCACTTCCAGCGCTTCCGCCGCGCCTCGGCGCAGGCTGTGCACGCTCTCGATGTCGCCACGGCGCACGTGGGTCAGCAGGGTGCCGATGGTGGCCAGCTGCGGGCTGATGGCGATGTCGATCTCGCCGCCCTGCACCAGGTCGACGTAGGCCGGGTTGTTGATGATGGTCATCACCTTGCGCGCGCCGAGGCGCTTGGCCAGCAGCGACGACATGATGTTGGCCTCGTCGTCGTTGGTCAGGGCGAGGAAGATGTCGGCGTCGTTGATGTTCTCTTCCACCAGCAGGTCGCGGTCCGAAGCACTGCCCTGCAGCACGATGGTGCTGTCGAGGTTCTCCGAGAGGTAGCGGCAGCGTGCCGGGCTCATCTCGATGATCTTCACCTGGTAGCGGCTCTCGATGGCCTCGGCCAGGCGCTCGCCGATGTTGCCGCCGCCGGCGATGACCACGCGCTTGTAGCTGTCCTCGAGGCGACGCATCTCGCTCATCACCGCACGGATGTGGGCCTTGGCGGCGATGAAGAACACCTCGTCATCGGCCTCGATGACGGTGTCGCCCTTGGGCATGATCGGCCGGTTGCGGCGGAAGATGGCGGCCACGCGGGTATCCACCGTGGGCATGTGCTGGCGCAGCTGGCGCAGCTGCTGGCCCACCAGCGGTCCGCCGTAGTAGGCCTTGACCGCCACCAGCTGGGCCTTGCCCTCGGCGAAGTCGATGACCTGCAGGGCGCCGGGGTATTCGATCAGGCGCTTGATGTAGTTGGTCACCACCTGCTCGGGGCTGATAAGCACGTCGACCGGGATCGCCTCGTTGTCGAACAGCGCTTCGCGGGTCAGGTACGCCGCCTCGCGCACGCGGGCGATCTTGGTCGGCGTGTGGAACAGGGTGTAGGCGACCTGGCAGGCGATCATGTTGACTTCGTCGCTGTTGGTCACCGCGACCAGCATGTCGGCGTCATCGGCGCCGGCCTGGCGCAGCACGGTGGGGAACGAGCCCTTGCCCTGCACGGTGCGGATGTCCAGGCGGTCGCCGAGGTCGCGCAGGCGGTCGCCGTCGGTGTCCACCACGGTGATGTCGTTGGCTTCGCTGGCGAGGTGCTCGGCCAGGGTGCCACCGACCTGACCTGCGCCGAGAATGATGATTTTCACTGATCGCTCCGTTAGCCGTGGGTCGCCACGGCAGTCTTTATCAGCTTGGCATAGTAGAAGCCGTCATGGCCGTCCAACTGCGGCAACAACTGGCGGCCGTGTTCTGGCTGCAGGCCGAATTCACCAGCGATGGCGAGCTCCTGCGCATCGGCCGTGCGGGCGAGGAAGGCGGCGATGGTGTCGCTGTTTTCCGTCGGTAGCACCGAACAGGTGGCGTAGAGCAGGATGCCGCCCGGGGCCAGCGTCGGCCACAGGGCATCGAGCAGCTCGCCCTGCAGCGTGGCCAGGGCGGGAATGTCTTCGGCCTTGCGGGTCAGCTTGATGTCCGGGTGACGGCGGATCACCCCGGTGGCCGAGCAGGGCGCGTCGAGCAGGATGCGCTGGAACGCCTGGCCATCCCACCAGGCGCCGGTATCGCGGCCATCGGCGGCGATCAGCGTGGCCTCGAGCTGCAGGCGTTCGAGGTTTTCCCGCACGCGGGCCAGGCGCTTGGCTTCCAGGTCGACGGCGACCACTTCGGCCAGTCGCGGCTCGACCTCGAGCAGGTGACAGGTCTTGCCACCCGGTGCGGCGCAGGCATCGAGCACGCGCTGACCAGGTGCCAGCTCGAGCAGCTCGGCGGCCAGCTGCGCGGCCTCGTCCTGCACGCTGACGCGGCCTTCGCTGAAGCCGGGCAGGCTGGTCACGTCGCAGGGCTGCAGCAGGCGCACGCCATCGCGGCTGAAGTCGCAGGGCGCGGCCTCGATGCCGGCGGCGCGCAGTTCGACGAGGTAGTCGTCACGGCTGCCATGGCGGCGGTTGACCCGCAGGATCAGCGGCGGGTGGGCGTTGTTGGCGGCGCAGATGGCCTGCCAGTGCTCGGGCCAGTGCGCCTTGAGCGATTTCTGCAGCCAGCGCGGATGA
Organism: Pseudomonas sp. BMW13; assembly: GCF_013357275.1. Classification (NCBI taxonomy): domain Bacteria; kingdom Pseudomonadati; phylum Pseudomonadota; class Gammaproteobacteria; order Pseudomonadales; family Pseudomonadaceae; genus Pseudomonas; species Pseudomonas sp. BMW13. The sequence goes on from NZ_SUKD01000001.1 coordinate 145,457, forward strand.
GCGGTGTGCAGCACCGGGTCGCGATCCAGCTCGGCGAGCAGCGCCTCGTGCTCGCGCTGCGCACGACGCAGCACGGCGTTGAGCAGGCCCTTGGCCCAGGGCTTCTTCAGCGCGCCGGCGCAGCCGACCGTTTCGCTGATGGCGGCGTGCTCCGGGATGCGGCTGTGCAGCAACTGGTAGAGGCCGACCAGCAGCAAGGCTTCGACGTCCTTGTCGGCGGCCTTGAAGGGTTTTTCCAGCAGCTTCTCGGCGAGCAGTTGCAGGCGCGGTTGCCAGCGGGCGGCGCCGAACGCCAGGTCCTGCGCCAGGGCGCGGTCGTGGTGTTCGACCTTGTCCAGCTGCGGCGGCAGGCTGCTGCCCAGCGAGGCCTTGCCGGACAGCACGGCGGTCAAGGCGCGGGCGGCGGCCAGACGTGGGTTCATTGACCGAGCACCAGGCCGGGGGCGAACTGTTCGCGACGACTGTTGTACAGGTCGCTGAAGGCCAGCGGCTTGCCGCCGGGCAGCTGCAGGCGGGTCAGGCGCAGCGCGCCCTCGCCGCAGGCCACGGTCAGGCCGCTCTTGTCCGCGGCGAGAATGCTGCCGGGGACGCCAGTGCCGTCCGCCAGCTCGGCGGCATGCACCTTCAGCGCCTCACCGTTCAGCGTGCTGTGGCAGATCGGCCAGGGGTGGAAGGCGCGCACCAGGCGCTCCAGCTCCACGGCTGGTCGGCTGAAATCGAGGCGTGCCTCGTCCTTGTTCAGCTTGTGCGCGTAGTTGGCCAGGGCATCGTCCTGCACCTCGCCCGCGAGGGTGCCAGCCGCCAGGCCGTCGACGGCCTGCAGGACGGCCTGCGGGCCGAGCCGGGCCAGGCGATCATGCAGGCTGCCACCGGTGTCCTCGGCAGAGATCGGTGTCGTCACCTTGAGCAGCATTGGCCCGGTATCCAGGCCGGCCTCCATCTGCATCACGGTGACGCCGCTCTCGGCATCGCCGGCCTGCACCGCGCGCTGGATCGGCGCGGCGCCGCGCCAGCGCGGCAGCAAGGATGCGTGACTGTTGATGCAGCCCAGGCGCGGGGTGTCGAGCACCACCTGCGGCAGGATCAGGCCGTAGGCCACCACCACCATCAGGTCGGGTTGCAGCGCCGCCAGTTCGGCCTGAGCCTCCGCATTGCGCAGACTGGCCGGTTGGTAGACGGCGATGCCGTGCTCCAGAGCCAGCTGCTTGACCGGGCTGGGCATCAGTTTCTGGCCACGCCCGGCCGGGCGATCCGGCTGGGTGTAGACGGCGATGATGTCGTGCTGGCTGGCCAGCAGGGCCTTGAGGTGCTCGGCGGCGAATTCCGGGGTGCCGGCAAAGACGATACGCATGGGGCAGTCACCAAAGAAAAAGGCTTGCCGTGGCAAGCCTTTCGGGTAAACGGGGGTCAGGCACGCTGGCGATGCTGTTTTTCCAGCTTCTTCTTGATCCGGTCGCGCTTGAGGTTGGACAGGTAATCGACGAACAGCTTGCCGTTGAGGTGATCGCACTCATGCTGGATGCACACGGCGAGCAGGCCTTCGGCGATCAGCTCGTACGGCTGGCCATCGCGGTCCAGCGCCCTGATCTTGACCTTCTGCGGGCGATCGACGTTCTCGTAGAAGCCGGGCACCGACAGGCAGCCCTCCTGGTACTGGTCCATCTCGTCGGTCAGCGATTCGAACTCGGGGTTGATGAACACCCGCGGCTCGGACTTGTCTTCGGACAGGTCCATGACTACCACGCGTTTGTGCACGTTGACCTGGGTTGCGGCCAGACCGATACCCGGAGCGTCATACATGGTCTCGAACATGTCATCGACCAGCTGACGGATGGAGTCGTCCACGACGTCCACCGGTTTAGCGATGGTACGCAGGCGTGGATCAGGAAATTCGAGGATATTCAGGATCGCCATATGCGTTTGTGATGCACTTGTGGAATAAAGTCAAAATCCGCTGCTAAGATGATGAACAGCATTGAAAAACGGCTTCACGCCGCGTATTCAGCGGGTTTGGCACGCGGCGCTAGGGCGCTTCACGTGAAGACACATAATAAAGGGATTCACCGTATGAGGAAATCACTACTCGCCTTGCTCCTGGCAGCTGGCGGAATGGCCCTGACCTGCATGGCTCAGGCCGCAGTGCAACTCAAGGACGGTCATCCGGACCGTTACACCGTCGTCAAGGGCGATACCCTCTGGGACATTTCCGGCAAGTTCCTCAGTCAGCCGTGGAAGTGGCCGGAGATCTGGCACGCCAATCCGCAGGTGGCCAACCCGCACCTGATCTACCCCGGCGACACCCTGAATCTCGTCTACGTGGATGGCCAGCCGCGCCTGATGCTCAATCGCGGCGAGTCGCGCGGCACCATCAAGCTGTCGCCGCAGGTGCGCAGCACGCCGATGGCCCAGGCGATCCCGACCATTCCGCTGGAGGCGATCAACAGCTTCCTGCTGAGCAACCGCATCGTCGATACGCCCGAAGAGTTCAACGGCAAGCCCTACATCGTCGCCGGCAACGCCGAGCGCGTGGTCAGCGGCGCCGGTGACCGTGTCTATGCCCGTGGCCAGTTCGACGAGCAGAACCCGATCTACGGCGTGTTCCGCCAGGGCAAGACCTACACCGATCCGGATACCAAGGAATTCCTCGGTATCAACGCCGACGATATCGGCACCGGTGAGATCGTTGCCGAGGAAGGCGATATCGGCACCTTCGTGCTGAGCCGTTCGACCGAGGAAGTGCGCCTGGGTGACCGTCTGTTCCCCACCGAGGAGCGGGCGATCAACTCCTCCTTCATGCCCAGCGAGCCGACCAGCGAGATCAAGGGTGTGATTCTCGACGTGCCGCGCGGTGTCAGCCAGATCGGCCAGTTCGACGTGGTCACCCTGAACAAGGGCACCCGTGACGGCCTGGAGATCGGCAACGTGCTGGCGGTGTACAAGACCGGCGAGACCGTGCGCGATCGCGTGACCGGCGAGAACGTCAAGGTCCCGGACGAGCGCTCCGGCCTGCTGATGGTGTTCCGCACCTACGACAAGCTCAGTTACGGCCTGATCCTGCAGGCGAGCCGCCAACTGGCGGTGATGGACAAGGTTCGCAACCCGTAACACCCGACGAGCCCCGCTGATGCGGGGCTCGTGCTTTCTACCGGTGTCGCCAGGATGGCGACTGCACCGCTCAGGGAAGAATCGCCATGTCTGCGTCCTCCTCGCTGTCCCCCAGCATTTCTCCCGCCGAACTCGAAGCGCGCCTGCGCCTGCATCTGTTGCCGGAGCTGGGGCCACGTCGCTTTCGCAAATTGCTCAGCGCCTTCGCGAGTGCCTCGGCCGCGCTCAGTGCGCCGGCCAGTGCCTGGCGTTCGCTGGGCATGCCGGCCGCCTGTGCCGAGCCACGGCGCAGCGCCGAGATCCGTCAGCGGGCCACGGAGGCGCTGCGCTGGCTGGATGAGCCAGGCCAGCACCTGCTGATGTGGGACGATCCACGCTATCCGGCGCTGTTGGCGGAGCTGGCGGATGCACCGCCGCTGCTGTTCGTGGCGGGCGACCCGCTGGTGCTGGAGGCGCCGCAACTGGCGATGGTCGGCAGCCGCCGCGCATCTGCGCCGGGGCTGGACAACGCCCGTGCCTTCGCCCGCAGCCTGGCGGCGGGCGGTTTCGTGATAACCAGCGGCCTGGCCCTGGGGATCGACGGGGCGGCCCATCAGGGCGCGCTGGACGCGGGTGGCCGGACCGTCGCGGTGCTCGGCACCGGCCTGCAGCGCCTCTATCCGCGTCGCCATGAACGCCTGGCGAGGCAGATCGCCGAACAGGGCGGCGCGCTGGTTTCCGAGTTGCCGCTGGATTGCCCGCCCCAGGCGAGCAACTTCCCGCGGCGCAACCGCATCATCAGTGGCCTGTCGCTCGGGGTGCTGGTGGTCGAGGCCAGCCCGTCGAGCGGTTCGCTGATCACCGCCCGGCTGGCGGCCGAGCAGGGGCGCGAGGTCTACGCCATCCCCGGTTCGATTCATCATCCGGGCGCGCGTGGCTGTCACCAGCTGATTCGCGACGGCGCCACGCTGGTGGAGAGCACCGAGCATGTTCTGCAGGCCTTGCGGGGCTGGCACGCGTTACCCGTTGCACCCGCGTCGGCGCCGCCGGCCCGCGTCGAGCATCCACTGCTGGCCCTGCTGCATGCGGCGCCGCACAGCACCGAGGCGCTGGTCCAGGCCAGTGGCTTGCCGCTGGCAGAGGTTCTCGCCGCCCTGACCGAGCTGGAGCTCGAGGGGCGGGTGTGCAGCGAGGCCGGGCGCTGGTTGGCGCGCCAGGCGTGAGCGGCGTCTGCTGTTCGCCGCCGTGCGATCCGCGCATCCCCTTCCGCCCGGCTGTCCGTAGGGTGGATGGCGCTTCATCCATCCACCAGGCTGCATCAGGCTCACTCGCCACGGTGCTTGTAGAAGGCGCCCAGCGGCCCGCTTTATCGTGGCGCAGGCGCCGATGTGGTCCCCGCATGGTCGCCGGGCTACAGTCGCCGCCCCGTCTTGGATAGACTGCCGGCCATTCGTTCAGCGGGAGACAGTCGATGGCCAGCAACTGGCAGATACAGCAAACGGCGCGTGTGGTGCGTGAGGGTGGCGTCATCGCCTATCCGACCGAGGCGGTCTGGGGGTTGGGCTGCGACCCGTGGAACGAAGAGGCGGTGGACCGACTGCTGGCGCTCAAGGAGCGCCCGATGCACAAGGGTCTGATTCTGGTGGCCGATGCCATCGAACAGTTCGACTTCCTGCTCGGGGACCTGCCCGACGTCTGGCAGGAGCGCCTGGCTGGCAGCTGGCCGGGACCGAACACCTGGCTGGTGCCGCATCAGAACCGTCTGCCCGAATGGGTCACCGGCATGCATGACACCGTCGCCCTGCGCGTCACCGATCACCCGCTGGTGCGCGCGCTGTGCCGCTACACCGGGCCGCTGATTTCCACGTCGGCCAATCCGGCTGGCCGCCCGTCGGCGCGTTCGCGCCTGCGCGTCGAGCAGTATTTCCCCGGCGAGCTGGACAAGGTGCTGGGTGGCGCACTGGGTGGTCGGCGCAACCCCAGCCTGATCCGTGACCTGCGCACGGGCGATGTGATCCGCCCGTCCTGAAGCGCTGAAAGCTCGCGGCCAAAGCCCCTCCCACACGTAGCCCGGATGCACTCCGGGGGGCTTGAATCGTCCCCCGGAGTGCATCCGGGCCACTGGCTCAGGGCAGCAGGATGGTCGAGCCGGTGGTCTGCCGTGAGCTCAGTGCGTCCTGCGCGGCGGCGGCGTCCTTCAGCGCGTAGCGGCTGCTGATCTCCACCTGCAGCTGGCCGCTGGCGATCATGCCGAACAGTTCGTCGGCCATGGCCTGCAGGCGCTCGGCGTTGGTGGCATAGCCGGCCAGGGTCGGGCGGGTGACGAACAGCGAGCCCTTCTGCGCCAGGATCCCCAGGTTGACCCCGGTGACCGCACCCGAGGCGTTGCCGAAGCTGACCAGCAGGCCGCGCGGCGCCACGCAGTCCAGCGAGGTTTCCCAGGTGTCCTTGCCGACGCCGTCATAGACCACCGGGCACTTGGCCCCGTCGGTCAGCTCCAGCACGCGCTGCGCCACGTTCTCATGGCTGTAGTCGATGGTCGCCCAGGCGCCCTGCTCCCGGGCGCGTGCGGCCTTCTGCGCCGAACTGACGGTGCCGATCAGCCTGACGCCCAGCGCCCTCGCCCACTGGCAGGCGAAGGAACCGACACCACCGGCGGCGGCATGGAACAGGATGGTCTCGCCGCCCTTCAGTTCGCAGGTCTGGCGCAGCAGGTACTGCACGGTCAGGCCCTTGAGCATCACTGCGGCGGCCTGCTCGAAGCTGATGCCGTCCGGCAGCTTCACCAGCTTCTCGGCGGGCAGCACGTGCAGCTCGCTGTAGGCGCCGAGCGGGCCGGTGGCGTAGGCGACGCGGTCGCCCACGGCGAAGCCGCTGACCTCGCTGCCCACCGCCTCGACCACGCCGGCACCCTCGGTACCCAGGCTCGAAGGCAGGGCCGGTGGCTGGTACAGGCCGCTGCGGAAATAGGTGTCGATGAAGTTCAGGCCGATGGCCTGGTTGGCCACCCGCACTTCGCGCGGGCCCGGGGCGGCCGGCTGGTAGTCACGGTACTCGAGCACGTCGCTGCCGCCGTGCTGGCTGAACTGAATGCGCTTGGCCATCTCCGATTCCTTGTCTGACATGAGCCGCCGGCTGGCGGCGAAAGGGCCTATCCAATCCTCCCGATTGACTGACGTCAACTGCGGAGCGGGGTTGTCGAGTGCTATGCTGCCCTCCGATTTCGACCTGCTCCCTGTTCAAGGTGCCGCCGTGACTGACCGTACCGAGGCCGTTAAGGCCTATCTGCTCGACCTGCAAGACCGTATCTGCTCCGCCCTGCAAACCGAAGACGGCCAGGCCGTGTTCATCGAGGATGCCTGGCAGCGTCCGGCCGGCGGCGGTGGCCGCACGCGGGTGATCGAGAACGGTGCGCTGATCGAGAAAGGCGGGGTCAACTTCTCCCACGTGTTCGGCGACAGCCTGCCGCCTTCGGCCAGCGCCCACCGTCCGGAACTGGCCGGACGTGGCTTCCAGGCCCTCGGCGTGTCGCTGGTGATCCACCCGGAAAACCCCCATGTGCCCACCTCGCACGCCAACGTGCGCTTCTTCAGCGCCGAGAAGGAAGGTGAGGAACCGGTGTGGTGGTTCGGTGGCGGCTTCGACCTGACGCCCTACTACGCCAACGAGGAAGACTGCGTGTTCTGGCACCAGGTCGCGCATGACGCCTGTGCGCCGTTCGGTGCCGAGGTGTACGCGAAGTACAAGGCCTGGTGCGACCGCTACTTCCACCTCAAGCACCGTGGCGAGCCGCGCGGTATCGGCGGGCTGTTCTTCGATGACCTCAACGAGTGGGATTTCGACACCTGCTTCGCCTTCATCCGCGCCATCGGCGATGCCTACATCCAGGCTTACCTGCCCATCGTGCAGCGCCGCAAGCTGACCCCCTTCGGTGAGCGCGAGCGCGAGTTCCAGGCGTTCCGTCGTGGCCGCTACGTCGAGTTCAACCTGGTGTTCGACCGTGGCACCCTGTTCGGCCTGCAGTCCGGCGGGCGTACCGAGTCGATCCTCATGTCGCTGCCGCCGCACGTGCGCTGGGGTTACGACTGGAAGCCGGAGCCGGGCAGTGAAGAAGCGCGCCTGACCGAGTACTTCCTCACCGACCGCGACTGGTTGTCGACCAATCCATGATGTAGCCCGGATGTAGTCCGGGGCCATTCCATGAGCGCTCCCGGATTGCATCCGGGCTACGAGTCATCCCCGTACCTCGTAGGAGCCCGCTTGCGGGCGATCTGGCTGCAGAGCGAATCGCCAGCAAGCTGGCTCCTACACAGATAGGATTTTCCATGGACCGCTACTGCGTCTTCGGCAACCCCATCGGCCATAGCAAGTCGCCGCTGATCCATCGTCTGTTCGCCGAACAGACCGGGCAGGCGCTGACGTACGAGGCGCGTCTGGCGCCCCTCGATGACTTCGCCGGCGATGCCCGTGCCTTCTTCGCGGAAGGCCTTGGCGGCAACGTCACCGTGCCCTTCAAGGAAGAGGCCTTTCGCCTTGCCGACGAGCTGACCGAGCGTGCCCGCCGGGCCGGCGCGGTGAATACCCTGAAGAAGCTGGAGGACGGTCGCCTGCTCGGCGACAACACCGACGGCGCCGGGCTGACCCGCGACCTGCAGGACAACGCCGGCTTCAGCCTGGCCGGCAAGCGCATCCTCGTGCTGGGCGCCGGTGGTGCCGTGCGCGGCGTGCTCGAGCCCTTCCTGGCGCAGCACCCGGCGAGCCTGGTGGTGGCCAACCGCACGCTGTGCAAGGCGGAGAAACTGGTGCTGGAGTTCACCGAGCTGGGTCCGCTGGAGGCCGTCGGTTTCGACTGGATCGACGCGCCGGTCGACCTGATCGTCAACGGCACCTCGGCCAGCCTCGGCGGCGAGTTGCCGCCGATTGCACCGGGCCTGATCCAGCCCGGCCACACGGTGTGCTACGACATGATGTACGGCCGCGAGCCGACCGCCTTCAATCGCTGGGCCGCCGAGCAGGGTGCGGCGCAGTGCCTGGACGGCCTCGGCATGCTGGTCGAGCAGGCTGCCGAGGCCTTCGCGCTGTGGCGCGGCGTGCGCCCCGACACGGCGCCGGTGCTGGCCGAACTGCGTCGTCAACTGATGGCCTGAGGAGCGGCAGATGGACGAGATGGTGCGTATCAGTGGTTACCATGCCCACGTCTATTTCGATGCCACGACGCTGGAGCAGGCGCGCGCCCTCTGCGAGGACGCGGCGAAGCGCTTTCCAGTGAAGATGGGGCGGGTGCACGAGCGTCTGGTCGGGCCACATCCGTGCTGGAGTTGCCAGCTGGCCTTCCGCGCCGACCTGTTCGCCGACCTGGTGCCCTGGCTGATGCTCAACCGCGGTGGCCTGGACGTCCTGCTGCACCCGATCACCGGCAACGAACTGCGCGACCATCGCGACTGTGCGATGTGGATCGGGCGCTCGCACGTGCTGGATCTGTGCGTGCTCGATGACGCCGAGGACTGAGGGTCAGCCGCGTAGGGTGCGACGCCGCTCACTCAGTCTTCGAACTGCACCGGGCAGTGCTCCGCGCCTTCCAGCTTGAGAATCTCCTCGATCACCTGGGGCCGCGCCTGGCGTAGCACCAGGCTGCGCTGCAGGGCCTGCAGGCGGCGCGCTTCCTGATGCAGCATCTCCACCCCGGCGTAGTCGATGAAGTTGATGTGCCGCGCGTCGATCACCAGGCGCTGGCCACGGCTGCGTTGCAGCAACTGCTGGATGTACTGGCAGGCGCCGAAGAAGATCGAGCCATCGATGCGCAGCACCTCGTCGTCGCCGTCATGCCACAGGCGTACGCGCGGCTGCGAGGTGCGCTTGAGGTAGAAGAACAGCGATGCCAGCACGCCCGCGTAGATCGCCGTCTGCAGCTCCAGCACCAGGGTGGCGGCGAAAGTCAGCAGCATCACCGCGAACTCGGAGCGGCTGACCCGGCGCAGTGCTCGAATCGCCGGCAGGTCCACCAGCCCCCAGCAGATCAGCAGGATGCCTGCGGCCATCACCGGCAGCGGGATGTGGGTCAGCAGCGCCGCACCGAACACGGCGAACAGGGCCACCAGCAAGGCCGAGAAGATCCCCGCCAGGGGGGTGCGCGCACCCGCCTGCAGGTTCAGCGCCGAGCGGGTGAACGAACCGGCCGACAGCGAGCCGGAGAACCACGGGCCGACGATGTTCGACAGACCCTGGGCGCGGACTTCCTGGTTGGCGTCGAGGAACTGATGCGATTTCACCGCCAGGGCGCGGGCGATGGACAGGCTGGTGACCAGCCCGAGCATGCCGCAGGCCACCGCTGCAGGCAGCAGGCGCAGGACGTCGTCGAGGTCGAAGCTGAGCATCGTCAGTGGCGGCAGGCTGCCGGCGAAGGGGGCGACCAGGGCGATCTCCCCGACCAGGTGCGCCGGTAGCAGCCAGGCCACCAGGCTGCCGCCGACCAGGCCGATCAGCAGTGCCGGTGCCTTGGGCCAGAAATGCCGGATGGCGACGCTCAGCAGCAGGGTGAGGGCGGCCAGCGCCAGGCTGGGCCAGTGCGTCTCGGGCAGGTGCTGGCCGATCTGCAGCAGGCTGCTCAGCGCGGTGGCCTGGCTGGGCATTTCCACGCCCAGCAGGTTGGGGACCTGGCCGAGGGCGATGACCAGCGCCGCGCCGAGGGTGAAGCCGAGCACCACCGATTGCGAGACGAAGTTGACCAGCGCGCCGAAGCGCAGCAGGCCGAGCAGCCACTGGAACAGGCCGGCGAGAAAGGTCAGCAGCAACACCAGGGCGATGAATTCTTCGCTGCCCATGCGCGCCATGGGGCTGACGCTGGTGAACAGCACGATGGAGATGGCCGCCGTCGGCCCGCAGATCAGGTGCCAGGACGAGCCCCACAGGCAGGCGACGATCACCGGCACGATGGCGGCGTACAGGCCGTATTCGGCCGGCAGCCCGGCGATCAGGGCATAGGCCAGCGATTGTGGCAGGGCCAGGATGGCGCCGGTCAGGCCCACCAGCAGGTCGTTGCCCAGGGTCTTGCGGCTGGTGCCAGGCAGCCAGCGCAGAAATGGCAACAGGGTCTGTCGATCGGGTAGGCGCATGGTCAGGGTCGAGGGTGGGCCGCAGGCGACTCCACCCTACTCACTTGTGCCGGCTAATTCAAAGCCGGGCTTTCACCGCTGCCAGGCCGTCGCCACCGTCACGGGTGGTCACGCCCTGCAGCCAGCCGTCGAGCACCTGCGGGTTGGCCTTGAGCCAGGCCTTGATCGCGGCATCGTTGCTGGCCTCCTTGCTCAGCACCTGGTCCATGATGCTGTTCTCCATGTCCTGGGTGAAGGCGAGGTTGCTCATCAGCTTGCCGACGTTGGGGCACTGCGCGGCATAGCCCTTGCGCGCCAGGGTGTTGACCTGGCCGCTGTCACCGAAGTACTTCTCGCCGCCGCGCAGGTACTGCATGTCGTACTGCACGTTCATCGGGTGCGGGGTCCAGCCGAGGAACACCACGAACTGCTCGCGCTTCACCGCGCGGCCGACCTGCACCAGCATCGCCTGCTCGCTGGACTCCACCAGCTTCCAGTCGCCCAGGCCGAACTCGTCAGCGGCGATCATCTGCTTGATCGACTCGTTGGCGGGTGAGCCGGAGGCGATGCCGTAGAGCTTCCTGCCGAACTGGTCGGCGTGCTTGTCGAGGTCGGCGAAGGTCTTCACCCCGGCCTCATAGGCATAGCTCGGAACCGCCAGGGTGTACTCGGTGCCCTCGAGGTTCTGCGCCAGCTTGTCCACCTCGCCGCTGGCGACGAACTTGTCGTAGTTGCTCTGCTGCGCTGGCATCCAGTTGCCGAGGAACACGTCGACCTGGCCCTTCTGCAGCCCGGCGAAGATGATCGGCACGGCCAGGGTCTGGCTTTTTGCCGTGTAGCCCAGGCCTTCGAGCAGGAAGCTGGCGATGCCGTTGGTCACGGCGATGTCGCTCCAGCCCGGATCACCCAGCTTGACCGTGGAGCAGGCTGCGTCCTCGGCCCAGACATTGCCGGCGCTGCAGAGCGCGGTGGCGAGTAACAGCACGCTGAATCGGTTCATGGCGTCTCTCCTTTTTTCTTCTGTTTTGGGCACTTTTAAAAACGTAGGCGAGGCAGCCAGCGCAAGGCAGAAACAGGCGAAAAAGCGGAGTTTACGAGTTGTAAATGAGCATTTTGAGCCTGTTTTTAACGCAGCGATGGCAACGCAGGTAGTTTTTAGAGGTGTCCTTTTGGGGGCGGCAGTCGGTAACGGTTCATACCTGAGGGAAGCGCGCGCGGCGTTCCAGGTCGTCGAGGTCGATGTGGTTGCGCATGTACTGCTGGCTGGCGTCGACCCAGGGCTGGTGGTCCCAGCTGGTCAGCCGGCCCTGGCTCAGGGCGGCGGCGACCAGGCGCCGGCGGCGCTGGCTGGCCAGGGTCGCGGCATGGATCGCCGCCAGGTCCCAGCGCTCTCGGGCTTCGGCGAGAAAGCCGGCGACGGTGCTGCGATGCGCGCTGCTCTCCGCGAGGTTGTGCTGCTCCTGCGGATCCGCATGCAGGTCGAACAGCAGCAGCGGGTCGCGCTCGGAGTAGACGAATTTCCACGGCCCGCGGCGGATCATCATCAGCGGGCTGTCGGTGCCCTCGGCCATGTATTCGCCGAGCACCTCGTCATGCCCGCCCTCGCCCTTGAGGTGCGGCAGCAGCGAGCGCCCCTCCAGTTCCAGGTCGGCATCGAGCTGGCCGCCGCCGAGTTCCACCAGGGTCGGCAGCAGGTCGAGGGTCGACACCGACTGGCTGACCCGCTGCGCGGCGAAGCGCTGCGGCGCGTGCACCAGCAGTGGCACGCGGGCGGACATCTCGAACCAGTGCATCTTGTACCAGAGGCCGCGCTCGCCAAGCATGTCGCCATGGTCGCCGGAGAAGACGATCAGGGTGTCCTCGGCCAGGCCGCACTCTTCCAGGGTCTTCAGCAGTTTGCCGATGTTGTCGTCGATATAGCTGCAGGAGCCGAAGTAGGCGCGCCGCGCATCGCGGATCTTGTCCTCGGGCAACGGTTTGTCCCACAGGTCGATGACCTTCAGCAGGCGCTGCGAGTGCGGGTCCTGCTCGCTCTGCGCGATGTGCTGGCGCGGCATGGGGATGTCCACGCCCTCGTAGCGATCCCAGTACTCGCGCGGGATGGTGTAGGGGTCGTGCGGGTGGGTCATCGACACGGTCAGGCAGAACGGCTGCTCGGGTGTCAGGCGCACGTGGTCGTAGAGGTACTGGCGCGCCTTGAACACCACTTCCTCGTCGAAGTCGAGCTGGTTGCTGCGCACGCAGGGGCCGGCCTGCAGCACCGACGACATGTTGTGGTACCAGGTGGCGCGCGTGTCCGGCTCATCCCAGTTCACCGCCCAGCCGTAGTCCGCCGGGTAGATGTCGCTGGTCAGGCGCTCCTCGTAGCCGTGCAACTGGTCCGGGCCGCAGAAGTGCATCTTGCCCGACAGCGCCGTGCGGTAGCCGAGGCGACGCAGGTAATGGGCGTAGGTCGGCACGTCGGCGGGCAGGTCGGCGGCGTTGTCGTAGGCGCCGATCTTCGACGGCAGGCGGCCGCTGACCAGGGTGAAGCGCGAGGGCGCGCAGAGCGGGCTGTTGCAGTAGGCCGAGTCGAACACCACGGCCTGCTCGGCCAGCTTCATCAGGTTGGGCATCTGCACCGGCGAGGCGGCATCGTGCAGGGGCAGGATCGGCGCGGCCATCTGGTCGGCCATGATGAAGAGGATGTTCGGGCGTTTCATGGCGGCGGGTATTCCATACTGTTGGTTTATGCGACAGTGCTGGGGCCATGATTCCGGTAGAACCCCGACAGGGTAAACCCGGCTGAGAAACATGCCTCGGATAAGCAGAACTTATGTTTAAAGCCATCGATGGCCTGTCCCTCGACGCATTGCGGGTGTTCGAGTCGGCCGCGCGCCAGCTGAGCTTCACGGCGGCCGCGAACGAACTGGGCAGCAGCCAGCCGGCCATCAGCCAGCAGATCAAGCGCCTGGAGCAGCAGCTGGCCACGCGCCTGTTCGACCGCGTCTACCGTGGCATCGTGCTGACCGAGGCGGGCGAGCTGCTGCTGGCTCACGTGCAGGAGGGCCTGGCCAGTCTCGACGCCGGACTGGCGGCGGTCACCGCACGGCAGCAGCACGAGGTGCTGCAGGTGGCCACCGACTTCGCCTTCGCCGCCTATTGGCTGATGCCGCGCCTGCAGCGTTTCAATCGCCTGTACCCGGAGGTGGACGTCAGCCTGATCACCAGCGAGCGCGATCCGGCCACGGTACCCAGCGACATCGATGTGGCGATCCGCTTTGGCGATGGCCGCTTCAAGCACGGCGAGGCGCACCTGCTGTTTCGCGAGGAGGTGTTTCCGGTGTGCAGCCCGCGCCTGCTGGGCGAGCGCCAGCCGCCGTTGCCGGTTGCGGCGCTGGCCGAGCTGCCCCTGCTGCACCTGCGCCCCGAGCACCGCTCGCGCTGGTTCGACTGGGACGGGCTGTTCCGCGCACTGGGCATCAGCAGCCTGCCCACGCCCGGCGCGCTGCGCTTCGACAACTACACCCTGCTGATCCAGGCAGCCATTGCCGGCCAGGGGGTGGCCATCGGCTGGCGCCATCTGGTCGACGAACTGCTGGCCCAGGGCCTACTCTGTCGTCTGGGTGATGCCGAAGCGCAGTCGGCGTTCGGTTATTACCTGGTATTGCCCGAGCGCAAGCGGCGCCAGCGCCTCACCGCGCGCTTCGTCGACTGGTTGCAGGCCGAGCTGGATGCGCCAGGCGCAAGTGTTTGATCGGGCCATACTGCAAGAGCGCGGGCACAATCCCTATACTGGTTGTTGCCGCCATCTCGTCGGCTTCCTCATACAACCGGTGAAGTGAACCGTGAAATTCCGTCATTCGATTTTAGGCTTGCTGCTGTGCGGCAGCCTTGCAGTTTCGAACCTTCAGGCTGCGCCTACCCAGCCCAAGCAGGAGCTGGCCGCCGGTAGCGCGCTGTTAGTGGATCTGAAGACCGGAAAGGAACTCTATTCCAGCAACCCCGACCTGCGTCTGCCGATCGCTTCGGTGACCAAGCTGATGACCGCCATGGTCACCCTCGACGCCAAGCTGCCGCTGGACGAGGTGCTGCCGGTCAACATCCGCGACACCAAGGAAATGCAGGGCGTGTTCTCGCGCGTGCGCGTGGGCAGCGAGCTCAGCCGTCGCGACATGTTGCACCTGGCGCTGATGTCCTCGGAGAACCGCGCGGCGGCCAGCCTCGCCCATCACTATCCGGGGGGGCAGGTCGCCTTCATCAGGGCGATGAACGCCAAGGCGAAGGCCCTGGGCATGAACCGCAGCCACTTCGTCGAGCCCACCGGCCTCTCCGAGGAGAACGTGTCCACCGCCCGCGACCTGGCATTGATGGTCAAGGCCGCGGCCCAGTACCCGCTGATCCATCAGTTCACCACGGACTCGGAAGCCACAGTGGCCTTTCGCAAGCCCAACTACACCCTGGGCTTTCGCAACACCAATGCCCTGGTGCGCAAGGCCGACTGGAACATCAACCTGAGCAAGACCGGCTTCACCAATGCCGCCGGTCGGTGCCTGGTGATGGCCACCACCATGGCCAATCGTTCGGTGGCGTTCGTCGTGCTCGGCGCGTTCGGCAAGTACACCCACATGGCCGACGCCAACCGCCTCAAGCGCTGGATGGAGACCGGCAAGGTCACGCCGGTGCCGGCAGCGGCGCTCAGCTACAAGCAGCAGAAGCTCGCCGAGTGGAGCCTGCAGGCGGCGCAGTGAGCGTTTGGCGGGACAAGGGGGCGACTCGCTGAGTCGCCCTTTTTCATCGTGCCTCGGGTGCGTTGCCGGGGTTGTTCCTGCCGCCTTGGCCCGGGTCACCCAGGTGTTCGCTGAGAAAGTCCAGAAAGCAGGTGATGCGTGAGGCCAGCGCGGTGTTGCGGTAGTACACCGCATTGATCGGCTGGCGCACCTCCACGCGTTGTTCGGCCAGCACCTCCACCAGCGCACCACGGGCGCGGGCCGCGTCTGTCATGAAGTCCGACAGGCACACCAGCCCTTCGCCGGCCAGGGCCAGTTCGAGCATGGTGTCGCCGCTGGAGGCGCGCAGGCTCGGGGTGATCCGCCAGCGCTCGCCGAGGGCATGGCGCAGTGGCCATTCATTCAGGCTGTCGGGTTCGGTGAAGCCGATCAGGCAGTGCCCCTGCAGGTCTTCGCTGCGCGCCGGGTGGCCATGCCTGCGCAGGTACTCCGGGCTGGCCAGCACGCGCCGGCGGCTGTGATACAGCGGTCGGGCATGCAGGCTGGAGTCCGGCAGGTGACCGATGCGGATGGCCAGGTCGGTACGCCGCTCGAGCAGGTCGATGATGCGGTCGTCGCTGTTCAGCTCCAGCTCGATCTGCGGGTAACGTGCGCGAAACTCGCCGATCAGCGGAACGATCACGTGCAGCATGAAGGGCGAGGCAGTGTTGATGCGCAGGCGCCCGGCGGGTGCCTGGCGACGCAGGGCCATCTGCTCCTCGGCCTCCTCCACGCTGGCGAGGATGCGCCGGGCCTGGGCGAGAAACAGCTCGCCCTCCTCGGTCAGCTCCAGGCGTCTCGTGGTACGGCGCAGCAGGGTCACCGCGAGCTTTTCTTCCAGGCGGCTGAGGGCGCGGCTGACGCCGGAGGCGGTCTGCTCCAGCTGCTCGGCGGCGGCGCTGATCGAGCCGCTGTCGACCACGCTGACGAAGGCGAGCATTTCTTCCAGGCTGGTCTTCATTGTTGAACTTCAGTCAAAGGTGTTTGCCAGGTTGTCGGCTTTTTCCGCATGAGTCTGGCCCGGATACTGCCTCTCCAGCAAGCCTGCTCACCCTGTCTGGCCGGAGGCCATGTGCATCCTGGCTGCGGCCGTGCAACTTTTCCCGCAGTGAGCGGGCCGAACCTTTCATTCCCTGAGCCACCCGGCGCTCGTTCAGTGCGGTGCAACCCATGAGGAGACACGTCATGACATTCCTTCCCCCTGTCGGCCTTGGCACATTCCGCCTCAAGGACCAGGTCGCCATCCACGCTGTGCGCAGCGGCCTCGAACTGGGCTACCGGCATGTCGACACCGCGCAAGCCTACGGCAACGAAGCGGCGGTCGGTCAGGCCATCGCCGAGAGTGGCGTGGCCCGCGACGAGCTGTTCGTCACCACCAAGGTCTGGACCGAGAACCTCGGCCGTGGCCGGGTGCTCGCCAGCCTGCAGGAGAGCCTGCAACGCCTGGCTCTGCAGCGCGTCGACCTGACGCTGATCCACTGGCCATCGCCGCACGACGAGATTCCCGTGGCGCAGTACCTGGAGGAACTGCTGGAAGCCAAGCGCCAGGGGCTGACATCGGCCATCGGTGTTTCCAACTTCACCATCGCCCATCTGCGCGAGGCCATCGCTGCGGTGGGTGTCGAGGAGATCGCGACCAACCAGGTGGAAATCCATCCGCTGCTGCAGAACCGCAAACTGGTCGATTTCGCCCGCCAGCAGGGCATCCACCTGACGGCCTACATGCCGCTGGCCTACGGCAAGGTGCTGGTCGAGCCGGAGATCCAGCGCATCGCTGCCGCGCATGGCGCCAGCCCGGCGCAGGTGGCCCTGGCCTGGTCGCTGCAGCAGGGCTATGCGGTGATTCCGTCGTCGACCAAACGCGAGAACCTGGCCGCCAACCTGGCCGCCGCCGACCTGCGCCTGAGCGACGCCGACATGGCCGCCATCGCCGCCCTGGAGCGCGCTGAGCGGGTGGCCAACCCGGGCTTCGCGCCGCGCTGGGATTGAGCTTGCCGGTCCGCGCAAGTGACGTCAGCGCGGGGCTCATGCGAGAAGCTGCCAACCGGGGCTGGATGGCAGCCGACGCTCAGAATCTCGCGCTCAGGGTCAATTGCAGGTTGCGCGGCTCGCCATACCAGAGCTGGCTGTAGAAGCCGATCTGCTCGAGGTATCGCTTGTCGAAGACGTTGTTGAGGTTGGCGGTCGCCGCGATGTGTTCGCTGATCTGGTACCTGGCCATCAGGTCGACCAGGGCATAGCTGTCCGCGCTGACGTCCACCGGGCCGTTGGGGCTGCCGGTGTTGGCGCGTGAGATGCCGCTGCGCCAGGTCGTGCCACCGCCCAGGGTCAGGTCCCGCAGTACACCGTCCAGCCGGTAAGTGGTGAACAGCTTGAACTGCGTGCGTGGGTGGGTGGTATTGATCGCCTTGCCCTCGGCATTGCGGGCGATGAAGTGGGTGTAGCTGGTGGACAGGTTCCACGCCTCGCTCAGCGCGCCGCTCAGTTCCAGGTCGAAGCCGTCGACCACGGCCCCCTCGCCGGCCTTGTAGGCCTGCTGGCTGGGGTCGGCGATCAGGAAGGTATCGGGAATGGCCTCGGCCAGGCCCTCCTGCCTGGTGCGATAGACCGACAGGGCGGCGTTCAGCTGGCCGTCCAGGTAGCCCGCCTTGATGCCGAGTTCGTAGCTGTCGCCGCTGACCGGATCGAGGAAGCTGCCATCCGGCGCGCGCTGCGTCTGGTTCTTGAAGATGCTGGTGTAGCTCGTGTACAGGCTGTAGGTCCGGTCGAGTTCATAGACCAGGCCGGCGTAGGGCGTGACCTCGTCGCTGTAGCGATAGGTGCGCTGGGTGCCGAAGTAGTTCTGTTCGATCTCCCAGGTGCTGACGCGGACCCCCAGGATCAGATGCAGCGGATCGGCCAGCGACAGGCGCGTCACCGCATAGCCGCCGGTCTGGCGGATATCGGTGCGGTCGCCGTTGGCGCGCGTGCCCGACCAGATGGGCTCGGCAATCGCGCCGTTGCTCCAGTCCAGTTGCGAGTCGGCAATCGGCGCGGTGCCGGGCAGCGGCAGGTACTGGTCCATCTGCAGGTCGTCGGCGATGCTCATCCAGCCGAACGCGGCGTCATGCGTGCGGCCCAGCAGCTCGAACGGCCCGCTGCCGGTCAGGTGCCAGTCGTCGCGGGTGCGCTCGCCGTCATACTTGAGGAAGCTGGCGCTCATGCCTGCGTCGTTGCGCTCCGGATAGCCGCCGCGAAACACATAGCGCATCGCGTAGTCGGCCTCGGTGCGGCTGTAGGCCGCGCGTAGTGTCCAGTCGTTTTCCAACTGGTGTTCGAGATCGATGAAGGCGGTGTTCGACTCGGTGCCGAAGTACGACCACTGGGTGTTGTTGGCCGTGGAGCGTCCATAGTGGGTGCGCGACCCGTCGGCGTAGAACATCGGCACGCCCGCGCCCATGCCGTCGGTATCGTTCTTCTGGTGTTCGAGGCTCAGCGTGAGTTGCGTGCGTGGGGTCAGCTCCGCGCTGATCACGCCGTACAGGGTTTCACTGTCGTAGTGCTGATAGTCGATGAAGGTATCGCGCTCGGAGTAGGCTGCCACCACGCGGGCTGCGATCCGGCCGTCGGCCGTCAGCGGGGTGGAGACATCGATATCGCCACGGCGCTGGTCCCAGCGTCCGCTGCCGAGCGAGCCGCCGATGGCGAACTCTGGCAGCGGGCGCTTGCGGATGAAGTTGACCGCTGCCGAAGGGTTGCCGGCGCCGGTCAGCAACCCTGTGGAGCCCCGCACGATCTCGACGCGATCGTAGATCGCCGAGTCGACATCGGTGGCGCCGAAGTTCCAGAAGTTGTTGATCGGCGAAGCCAGGCCATCGAACTGGAAGTTGTCGATGTCAAAGCCGCGAGCGGAGAACGACACGCGATTGCTGTCGCTGCGGCTCATCGAGATACCGGGGGCGCTGGCGAGTATCGCGGCGGTGTCGCGCAGGCCGCGATCTTCGATCTGCTGGCGGGTGACGACGCTCACCGATTGCGGCGTCTCGCGGATCGACAGCGGCAGGCCCACGGCGGTGGACATGCTGCCGGTGGTGTAGCTGCCGGTACCCTCGGTTTCGGACTGCGGCAGCTGCGTGCCCTGCACGTTCATCGCCGGCAGCGTCAGGCTGCTTTCGTGTGCGTCTGTGTCTTCAACGTCCTCTTGCGCAGCTGCGCCTGCCGTCAGGGGCAGCAGGGCGCTGGCGAGCAATGCGCGGCGCAGGGTCGGGGCGAGCGGGAGGATCGAGCATTTCGACATTGCAGGCGTCTCATCGGGAAAGTTTGTCGATGAGAATTATTCACATTTGACCGGGCGATACCTTTGCTCGATGCCAGTGTTCCTTTGCCGGATGCCAGGCCTGGAACGACGCTGCGAGGATGCTGTCGGGCCTGGCTAGATGGATTCGCGGGGCGCTACGCCGAAGTGCTGCCGGTATGCGGTGGCGAAGTTGCTGGCATGGCGGTAGCCGACGTAGTGGGCGACATCCTGAACGCGCCAGCCCTGTCCGAGGTACTGCCTGGCCAGCTCCATGCGGCGCTGGCGCAGGTAGGCCATGACGCTGACGCCATAGGCCTGCTGGAACTTCTGGCGCAGGGAGCTGGGGCTCATGCACGCCAGCTGTGCCAGCTGATGCAGGCTGTGCTCGGCTCCAGGTTCCTGATGCAGGTAGTCGCGTACCCGCTCCAGCAGGCTGCGGTCACGTGGGTTGAGCGAGGGCGCGTGGCGCTCGTCGGCGTCGATGGCGTTCAGGCCATGTGCCAGCAGCTGCAGTGCCAGGCCTTCGTGCAGCAGGCGCTGCAGGCAACCGTGCGAGCGTTCGCCGGCCAGGGCCTGCAGGGCAGGCTGCAGGTCTGCCGGAACGCTCCAGCGTTGCGTGTACACGCGGCGCTGTCGGAGGCTGGCACGCAACAGATCGGCCAGTTGCTCGTCCGCCAGGTCATCGATGTCAGCGATGGACAGGTTGAGACCACGCAGGTGGTGATGAGCGTGATGCCGGGCACTCTGGCCGGGCCCGTCCTGGCTGAGCAGGGTGACGCCCTGACCCGGCGTGAGGGTGGTGGAGGTGGTGCCGTCGAGCTGGGCCTGTCCTTCCAGCAGGACGATCATGGTGAGACTGGGGGCGGTGAAGGACTGCGCCTGGTAGCCGTGCAAGGTGTGCACCTCGGAGCTGACCAGGGTCATGCCCAGACGGGTTTGCTGCTCGTTGATGTAGCCCCGCATCACGCACGGGTTGTCTTCATGCTGTGGGCCAATCAGGCTGTAGTGCACATGATGACGGCGGCCCAGCTGGCGCAGGTCATCCAGCGAGTAGAGGCATGGGGCGTGCAGGGGCTGGACCATGGGCGTCACCCGGGCGGCGAAAACGCAGATGATAACATTGATTATCATTTGCGTATTTCGATGATATGGCGCGCCCTTGCTGCCCTGGGACTAGCGCCCGCCGGCGATATCCAGCAGTGCGCCGGTGGTGTAGCTGGCCTTGTCGTCGAGCAGCCAGACGATCGCCTCGGCGACTTCCTCGGCACGTCCGGCGCGTCCCAGCGGGGTGCCCTTGCCCAGGCGCTCGGCACGATCCGGCTGGCCGCCGCTGGCGTGAATGTCGGTATCGATCAGCCCCGGACGCACGGCGTTGACCCGCACGCCCTCGCCGCCCAGCTCCTTGGCCAGGCCACGGGTCAGGACGTCCATGGCGCCCTTGGCCCCGGCATAGTCGACGTACTCGAAGGGTGAGCCGAGGCTGGCAGCCACCGACGACACCAGCACCATCGAGCCGCCCGCGCCGCCACGGCTGCGGGCCATGCGCCGGGCGCCTTCGCGGGCGGTGAGATAGCTGCCCAGCACGTTGACCTCGAACATGCGCCGCAGGCGCTCGTCGCTCATGTCCAGCAGCGGCAGGGGCGGTGCAACGATGCCGGCATTGACCACCAGACCCTGCAGCGGTCCGAGTGTGTCCATGGCTTCGAACAGCCGCTGCACGTCGGCTTCGATGGCCACGTCGCCCTGCAGCGCGACGGCCTGGCCGCCGGCCGCCTGGATCTGCGCCACCACCGCGTCGGCGGCCGCGCGATCCTCGCGATAGTTGACGCCGACCGTCCAGCCCTGCGCGGCGGCCAGCAGGGCAGTGGCGCGGCCGATGCCACGGCTGGCACCGGTAATCAGCAGGTTCTTGCTCATCAGCGGGATCCTCGTCGGTTTCCGCTCAGGTTACCCGCGCGCGCCATCCAGCCCAAGCCGCATTGCACGCAGATCGGAATGCCGCCACCGCCCTCTGCTGGCGAGCTTGGCCCGTTGCCATCAGTCAGTGTTTTGCCCGCTTCACTGGTTGCCCAGGCGCATGGGCGCTACCATGCGCCCCCCTTTTTTCTTCATCCGCCATCGCCCGGTCCAGCCGGCTAGCCGAGACGTCATGAAACCCGCACGCATACGCGCCGACCTGCTGGCCGGCCTGACCTCCTCCTTCGCCCTGGTGCCGGAGTGCATCGCCTTCGCCCTGGTCGCCCAGCTCAACCCGCTGATGGGGCTGTACGGCGCCTTCATCATCTGCACCCTCACCGCCCTGTTCGGGGGCCGTCCCGGCATGGTTTCCGGTGCGGCCGGCTCGATGGCCGTGGTGATCGTCGCCCTGGTGGTGCAACACGGTGCGCAGTACCTGCTGGCCACCGTGCTGCTCGGCGGCGTGCTGATGATCCTGTTCGGCCTGCTGCGCCTGGGCAAGCTGGTGCGCATGGTGCCGCACCCGGTGATGCTCGGCTTCGTCAACGGCCTGGCCATCGTCATCGCGATGTCGCAGCTGGAGCACTTCCATGCCGAAGGCGGCTGGCTGCAAGGGGCCGCGCTGTCCTGGATGCTGGGCCTGGTGGCGCTGACCATGGCCGTGGTCTACCTGCTGCCGAAGCTGACCCGCGCGGTGCCGCCGGCGCTGGTGGCGATCCTCGGCGTCGGCCTGCTGGTGTACCTGCTCGACCTGCCCACCCGCACCCTTGGCGACATGGCGCATATCGCCGGCGGCCTGCCGCAATTCGCCCTGCCGGACATTCCGTGGAACCTGGAGACCCTGCGCATCATCGCCCCCTACGCGGTGCTGATGGCGCTGGTCGGCCTGCTGGAAACCCTGCTGACCCTCAACCTCACCGACGAGATCACCCAGAGCCGCGGCAACACCAACCGCGAGTGCGTGGCGCTCGGTGCGGCCAACATGGTCTCCGGCGCGTTCGGCGGCATGGGCGGCTGTGCGATGATCGGCCAGACCATGATCAACCTCAGCTCCGGCGGCCGTGGCCGGCTGTCCGGCGTGGTCGCCGGGGTGATGATCCTGCTCTTCGTGCTGTTCCTTTCGCCGCTGATCGAGCGCATCCCGCTGGCCGCGCTGGTGGGCGTGATGTTCGTGGTGGCGCAGCAGACCTTCGCCTGGGGCTCGCTGCGGGTCGCCGGCAAGGTGCCGGCCAACGACGTGCTGGTGATCGTCGCGGTGACCGCCATCACCGTGGTCACCGACCTGGCCACCGCGGTGCTCTGTGGCATCGTCATCGCCGCGCTCAATTTCGCCTGGCAGCATGCCCGTGAGCTGTATGCCGACAGCGACCTGCAGGCTGACGGCAGCAAGCTGTACCGTGCCCATGGCACGCTGTTCTTCGCTTCCTGCACCACCTTCCTCAATCAGTTCGAGCCGGCCGACGATCCGCAGCAGGTGACGCTGGACTGCCGCCACCTGAGCTTCGTCGACTACTCCGCCATCGCCGCGCTGAAAACCCTGCGCGAACGCTACGAGCGCGCCGGCAAGCACCTGCGCGTGGTGCACCTGTCCGAGCGCTGCAAGCAACTGCTCAAGCGTGCCGGGGCGGGCGAGTAGGGGCCTCCGCCCATGTGCAGGCGTTAGCACGGGGCAGTGATCAGCGAGGGCGGTGCCGGCAGCGCTGCCTGCAATCTTGCTGAAAGAGCATTGAAGAGTCCCTGTTTAGGACTTATCGTTCCACTATTGGGACTCAGTGGGGCTTCTATGCCAACTCTTTCATTAAGCGAGGCGCTGTTCACCGGCACCCAGCGCAAGGTGCTGGGGCTGCTGTACGGCAAGCCGGAGCAGAGCTTCTATGCCAACGAGATTGCTCGTCATGCGCAGGTCGGCAAAGGCAGTCTGATGCGTGAACTGGAGCGGTTGCAGCAGGTGGGTATCCTGACCCTGACCCGCCAGGGCAATCAGACCCATTACCAGGCCAACCCGGATTGTCCGATCTATGCCGAGTTGCAAGGTATCGTACGCAAGACCTTTGGCATCGGTGCGCCGCTGCGCGAGGCGCTCGCGCCGCTCTCCGCGCAACTGACGTGGGCTTTCGTCTATGGTTCGCTGGCCAAAGGCCGCGAACATGCCGATAGCGATATCGACCTGATGCTGATCGGCGACAGCCTGCGCTATGCCGAGGTGATGGAACACCTGCTGCCGGTCGAGGCGCAACTGCGGCGTACCATCAATCCGACGCTGTACACTCCGGGCGAGTGGCAGGCCAGGAAAGCCGCTGGCAACAGCTTCGTGCTGCGCGTGGCGCAGCAGGAAAAGATCGAGTTGATCGGCCACGATCCGGAGGGAACCGAACATGGTCAGTAACGACAATCTTGAAAACCTGCTGCGCACGGGTGGCCTCAAGGCCGAACCGCCAGACCGCAGGGAATGCGAAGGACTGCTACGCTCGGCCATTGATCGCCTGCAGGATGCCCATGCACCCAAGCTGTCATTCGCCAGCCGCTTCGACCTCGCCTATAACGCTGCGCATGCACTGGCGTTGACCGCGCTGCGTCTGCGTGGCTATCGCTCCGACCGTCGATACCTGGTGTTCCAGTGCCTGACGCACACGCTGGCGGTCAGCAAGGCACAGGTGCGCCTGTTTGCGCTGTGCCATGATCGGCGCAATCTGGCGGAGTACGAAGGGTACATGGACATGGATGAGCCGCTGCTGGCCGAGTTGGTCGCGACGACCGATGAGCTTTTACCTGTGGTCCAGGAAGCCATGGCGACGGCTTGGCCGGCATGAGCGCTCAGGCTGGCTCCAGCCTGGCGAATCCTGTCGGTCAGTTCGTAGCGACCGCTGTTCTCCACTCGGGCGCCCGTGCCAGAGAAAAAAGCCGCCGACGGATCGCTCCGCCAGCGGCTTCTTCACTTGCCGGAGATGGGTTCAGCGGCGCGCGTTGCGCACGCCTTCGGCCAGTTCGCGGCACAGGCTCAGTACGCCGTTGACCGCTTCGCTCGGCGAGGTCGCCTGGGCGATCTTGTCGATCAGTGCCGAGCCGACCACCGCACCTTCGGCGCGCTTGGCCACTTCGGCGGCGTGCTCGGGGGTACGGATGCCGAAGCCGATGCACACGGGCAGGTCGGTGTGGCGGCGCAGGCGCGCCACGGCTTCCTCGACATGATCCATGGTCGCCGCACCGGCGCCGGTGACGCCGGCCACCGACACGTAGTAGACGAACCCGGAGCTGCCGTTGAGGACGGTCGGCAGGCGCTCGTCATCGGTGGTCGGCGTGGTCAGGCGGATGAAGTCGATGCCGGCGGCCTGGGCCGGTTCGCAGAGCTCGTCGTTGTGCTCCGGCGGCAGGTCGACCACGATCAGGCCGTCGACGCCAGCGGCCTTGGCATCCGCGATGAAGCGCTCGACGCCGTAGCAGAAGATCGGGTTGTAGTAGCCCATCAGTACCAGCGGTGTGTCCTGGTTGCCGGCGCGGAACTCGCGGACCATCTGCAGGGTTTTCACCATGTTCTGCTTGCCGTCCAGCGCACGGATATTGGCCAGCTGGATGGCCGGGCCGTCGGCCATCGGGTCGGTGAACGGCATGCCCAGCTCGATCACGTCGGCACCGGCATCGGGCAGGCCCTTGAGGATCTCCAGCGAGGTGGCGTAGTCGGGGTCGCCGGCGGTGATGAAGGTGACCAGCGCGGCGCGGTTCTCCGCTTTCAGTTCGGCGAAGCGGTTGTGCAGGCGGCTCATGCGTGTTTCTCCTGTTCGCCCATGTGGTGCATCACGGTTTGCATGTCCTTGTCGCCACGACCGGACAGGTTGATCACCATCAGGTGGTCCCTGGGCAGCTTGGGCGCGCGCTTGAAGGCTTCGGCCAGCGCGTGGGACGACTCCAGCGCCGGGATGATGCCTTCCAGGCGGCAGCAGTGGTGGAAGGCCTCCAGGGCCTCGTCATCGCTGATCGGCACGTACTCGACGCGCTTGATCTCGTGCAACCAGGCGTGTTCGGGGCCGACGCCGGGGTAGTCGAGGCCGGCGGAAATCGAGTGGGCGTCGGTGATCTGGCCGTCCTCGTCCTGCAGCAGGAAGGTGCGGTTGCCGTGCAGCACGCCCGGCGCGCCGCCGGCCATGCTCGCCGCGTGCTTGCCGCTGTCGATGCCGTGGCCGGCCGCTTCGACGCCGACGATCTGCACGCCGGCATCATCGAGGAAGGGGTGGAACAGGCCAATGGCGTTGGAGCCACCGCCGATGCAGGCGACCAGCGAATCGGGCAGGCGCCCTTCCTTCTCCTGCAACTGCTCGCGCACTTCGTTGCCGATCACCGACTGGAAGTCGCGGACCATTTCCGGATACGGGTGCGGGCCGGCGGCGGTGCCGATCAGGTAGAAGGTGTTGTGGACGTTGGTCACCCAGTCGCGCAGCGCTTCGTTCATCGCGTCTTTCAGGGTGCCGGTGCCGGCGGTGACCGGGATTACCTCGGCGCCGAGCAGCTTCATGCGGAAGACGTTGGCCTGCTGACGGTCGATGTCGGTGGTGCCCATGTACACCACGCACTGCATGCCGAAGCGCGCGGCCACGGTGGCGGTGGCCACGCCGTGCATGCCGGCGCCGGTCTCGGCGATGATGCGACGCTTGCCCATGCGCTTGGCCAGGAGGATCTGGCCGATGCAGTTGTTGATCTTGTGCGCGCCGGTGTGGTTGAGGTCTTCACGCTTGAGGAAGATCTTCGCCCCGCCGAAGTGCTCGGTCAGGCGCTCGGCGAAATACAGCGGGCTGGCGCGGCCGATGTAGTCGCGCTGAAAGTAGGCCAGCTCGTCGAGGAACGCCGGATCATCCTTGGCCTTCTGGTATTCGGCGGCCAGCGAGTTGATCAGCGGCATCAGGGTTTCGGCGACGAACTGGCCGCCGAAGCGACCGAACAGGCCGCGATTGTCCGGGCCGTTACGCAGTGAAGTCATGACAAGCTCTCCTGGGATTCTCCATGTAGGAGGAGGCTCCTACGCGATGTGTCCACCCTAACTGCATGCAGCGGGGAAAAAAAGCGATAAGATCGCCGCAATACGTCAGGAAAACTCACCTATGAAGAGCAGCCTGCCTCCCCTCAATGCGCTGCGTGCGTTCGAAGCCGTGGCCCGTCTGGGCAGCCTGAAGCAGGCGGCAAGCGAGCTGAACGTGACGCACGGGGCGATCAGCCGACAGATCCGGCAACTGGAAGAGCAGCTCGACCTGAGCCTGCTGGCCAAGGACGGGCGTGGCGTAAAACTCACCGATGCCGGCCTCCGCCTGCGCGATGCCGCCGGCGAAGCCTTCGAGCGCCTGCGCAGCACCTGCGCCGAGCTGCGGCGCGAGGCCGAGGAGCGCCCGTTCGTGCTCGGTTGCCCGGGCAGTCTGCTGGCGCGCTGGTTCATTCCACGGCTGGATCGCCTGCAGCGCGAGCTGCCTGAGCTCAACCTGCAACTGTCGGCCAGCGAAGGCGAGCTGGACCCTCGGCGCCCCGGTATCGACGCCACCCTGCTGTTCGCCGAGCCGCCCTGGCCTGGCGACATGCAGGTGTACGAGCTGGCGACCGAGCGCATCGGCCCGGTGCTCAGCTCGCGTCATGCCCGTCATGCCGAACTGGCCGGGCAGGCAGCGGGCGTGCTCCTGGGTGAGCCGCTGCTGCATACCGCATCGCGGCCGCAGGCCTGGCCGCAGTGGGCGGCGGCCCAGGGCCTGGCGCCGGCGGGGCTTAAGCTGGGGCAGGGCTTCGAGCATCTCTACTACCTGCTGGAGGCCGCTGCCGCCGGGCTCGGCGTGGCCATCGCGCCGCAACTGCTGGTAGCCGACGACCTGGCTGCCGGGCGCCTGAGTGCGCCCTGGGGCTTCATCGACACGCCGGCTCGTCTGGCGCTCTGGGCGCGGCGGGACGACCCGCGCAGCGAACGCCTGGCCGCTTGGCTGCGCCATGAACTGCAGCGCGCGGCATGATCCCGGTGACGTGCGGGCGATCGGCTTCATGCTGGTGATAACTATTCTCGATTGCGTGTATGCTGGCGGCCCCTTTCAGCGGTCGGGCATGCGCCGGGCCTTCGAGAACCTTGCGATCCTCATGCGGCGCCGTGCTCCCTCCTCCCTGCTGCACAGCTTCCAGACCCACTACGGGGATCTGCTGCGCTTCCTGTCCCGGCGCCTGGGCGACTCCCAGCGTGCGGCGGACGTCGCGCAGGACACCTGGCTGCGCCTGGCCGATCATCCGGACGAGCAGCGCGTGGAGAACCCGCGCGCCTATCTGTTCCGCGTCGCCGGCAACCTGGCCATCGACAATCTGCGCCGTGACAGCCGCCTGGCCGAGCTGCACGTGGAGGAGGACGTGCTCGACGAGCTCAGCGATCCGCTGGCGGCACCGGAAAAACACCTGCTGGCGCAGGAAAGCCTGGTGCAGCTCGATGCGGCGCTCGCACAGTTGCCGGCCAAGGCGCGCGAGGCCCTGCTGCTCAACCGCCTCGACGGCCTGACCCACGCGCAGATCGCACGGCGCCTGGGGGTGTCCGAGAGCATGGTCGGCAAGTACCTGGCCCAGGCCATGCGTCATTGCCGCCAGTGGCGTAGCCAGCAGGGAGGTGAGCGATGAGCGAGGTCGAGCCTCTCAGCCTGGACGATCAGGCCGTCGATCATCTGCTGCGCCTGCACAGTGGCACTGCGGGGGCCAGGGAGCGTGCGGAGTTCCAGCGCTGGCGCAGGCAGAGCGCGGCGCACGAACATGCGGCCCGCGAAGCCGAGGTGCTGTGGCAGGCGCTGGGGCACACCCAGGCGGCGGCCCGCCATCGCCGGACCGCGCAGCGCAGCTGGCGCCTGCCGGCCATGGCCGCGGTACTGTGCCTGGCACTGCTGCTCGGCCTGCTGGCGGCGCCGCGCACCCTGGTCGGGCTGTATGCCGACCACAGTACCGCCGTCGGCGAACGACGCCTGGTGCAGCTGGATGACGGCAGCCGGGTCTGGCTCAACAGCGGCAGCGCCCTGTCGGTGGATTTCAGCGCCACGCGGCGCGATGTGCGCCTGTACCACGGTGAGGCGTTGTTCGAGGTGGCCAAGGATCGCCAGCGGCCTTTCGTGGTGAGCGCTGGCGACGGTCAGGTGCAGGCGCTGGGGACGCGCTTCGACGTGGACCTGCATGGCGCGCAGGCGCAGGTGACGGTCAGCGAGGGCGTGGTGCAGGTGGCCAGCGGTGGCGCCGCACCGCTGCGCCTCGGCGTGGGGCAGCGCGTGAGCTATCGGCCCGGCGTGGCGCCGGGTGCGGTGCAGGCGCTGGACCCGAGCAGCACCAGTGCCTGGCAGCGCGGCAAGCTGATCTTCAACCAGCGTCCGCTGGGCGAGGTGCTCGCGGAGCTGGAACGCTACCTGCCCGAGCGCATCCTGCTGCGCGACGAGGCACTGCGCCGGCGCAAGATCAGCGGCGTCTTCGACCTCGACGACCCGCAGGCGCTGCTGACCACGCTGGAGCGTCTGCAGCCGGTGCAGATCACCCGGCTGCCCTGGTTGATCCTGGTGCGATCGGCGCCACGCGGCTGACGGGCAGAATTTTTTCTGCAGGCGGCTGCAAGATCCTGGCGGCTGTTTCGTCGTGGGTATGAACGCGACTTATTCCTAAGTAGCGCCACCTGCCACACGACATGGAAACCTCTGTAATGCGCTGTCATGTTTCTCCGCTGCACCGTGCCCTGCTGCTCGCCTCGCTGCTCGGCGGCGCCACCCCGCTGGCTCTGGCCGCCGAACCGATCAGCGTCGAACTGCATATCGCCCCGCTCAGCCTGGACAGTGCGATGACCCAGTTCGCCGACCAGGCCGACCTGCACCTGATGTTCAACTCCGATGACCTGCAGGGGCTGCGCAGCGCCGGACTGGACGGCCATTTCACCGTGGAGGAGGCGTTGCAGCGTCTGCTCGCCGGCACCGACCTGAGCTGGACCTTCACCGATGCGCGCACCGTGCTGCTGCAGCGCCGCGGCCCGGACGCGTCCGGGCGGCTCAAGCTGGAGTCCATGCAGATCAGCGTGGCCGCGCGTACCCCGACCGAGATCAGCGCCATTCCCGGTACCGTCTGGGTGGTGGACCAGACCCAGCTGCGCGAACAGCTCGACGTCGGCGTCAGCCTCAAGGAAGCGCTCGGCAAGCTGGTGCCCGGCCTCGACCTGGCGCCGGAAGGGCGTACCAACTATGGCCAGAACATGCGCGGGCGCAGCGTGCTGGTGATGATCGACGGGGTCAGCCAGAACAGCTCGCGCGGGCTGTCGCGCCAGTTCGACAGCATCTCGCCGTTCAACATCGAGCGGGTCGAGGTGCTCTCGGGCGCCAACGCGCTGTACGGCGGCGGGGCCACCGGCGGCATCATCAACATCATCACGCGCAAGGGTGAGCCGGGCGAGGCCCGTTACCAGACGCGCGCCAGCGTCAGCAGCGGCTTCAACAACAGCGATGACCTGGCCATGCGCCTGGCGCAGTCGGTGAGTGGCGGCAACGAGCGGCTGAGCGGGCGCATCGGCGTTTCGGTGGAGAAGAACGAAGCCTTCTACGACGGCGACGGCGAGCAGATCTTCATCGACAACACGCAGACCGACCTGCAGTACAACCGCGCCATCGACGTGCTGGGCAACCTCAGCGCACGCTTCAGCGACGAGCAGAGCCTCGACCTGCTGGCGCAGTACTACGACTCCGGCAACGATGGCAGCACCGGTATCTATTTCCCCAACCTGAACTACCGGGCGCCGTCCGACCTCAACGACGCCGAGATTCGCAGCGGGCTGGATACCGACCTGCAGCCGCGCACCCGTCGCGCCCTGCTCAACGCCAGCTACCACCACAGCGACCTGTTGGGCCAGGATTTCTACCTGCAGGGTTATTACCGCCGGGAAGACAACAACTTCTACCCCTTCCCCTACTACAACTCCGGCAGCCCGCGCGGCAGCAACGGCGTGTATTTCGCCGGTTCGCAGCAGAACTTCGAGGTGAGCGGGCTCAAGGGGCTGTTCAGCAAGCAGTGGCAGCGCTTCACCCTCACCTACGGGCTGGACTTCGACCATGAGCGCTTCAATGCCGAGCAGAAGGTCTTCGACCAGCAGACCTCCTCCGCCAGCGGGGGCCTGGTGCTCGACACCGCCAGCAGCGCGCCGCGTTACCCCAGCTACGTGGTGGACAGCCTGTCGGCCTATGCCCAGCTGGACTGGAAGCTCACCGAGCGGCTGACCCTCTCCGGTGGCGCGCGCCACCAGCGCATGGATGTCGAGGTCGGCGACTTCAAGGGCGTGGCCGGCGGCCGCAACGACTATGACGTCAACCTGTACAACCTGGGTGTCATCTACGACTTCGCCAACGGCCACCAGCTGTGGAGCAACTACAGCGAAGGCTTCGACCTGGCCGACCCGGCCAAGTACTACGGCAAGCCCGGGTTGTCGGTGGAGGACAACCCGCTGGCCGGCATCAAGAGCCGCCAGACCGAACTGGGCTGGCGCTTTGCCGATAGCCGCTGGCAGGCGCAGGCCGCGCTCTACTACATCTGGTCGGACCAGGTGATCAGCTACGACAGCAGCACCCTGACCATCGACGTGGAAGACCAGAAGAGCCGCGATTTCGGTTTCGAGGGGGCCCTCAGCCACTACTTCGACAGCGGCTGGCAGGCCGGTGCGACCCTGCACCTGGTGCGCTCCGAGGAAGAGGACGCCGACGGTGGCTGGATCAAGCGCGATGCCCGCTACGCCTCGCTGTCCAAGTACACCGCCTTCGTCGGCTGGAGCGACGGCAACAGCAGTGCACGGCTGCAGGCCAACCATGCCGTCGACCTGGACGACGACGCCGGCCACGAAATCGACGGCTACACCACCTTCGACCTGACCGCGCAGCGCCAGACCGACTACGGTACCTTCAGCGCCGGTATCCAGAACCTGCTGGACGAGCGCTACAGCACCGTCTGGGGGCAACGCGCCACGCTGTTCTACTCGCCGACCTACGGCCCGGCCTACCTGTACGACTATCAGGGTCGCGGACGGACCTTCACCCTGGGCTACGAAGTGGCGTTCTAAGCGCCGCTCCGTGTCGGCAGCCGCGCCTGGGCGTCGCGGGCGCGGTCTGCCGACGCTTGGCAAGCGTGTCGGGATGGATGACAATGCGATTCATTGTCATTTGATCCGTATTCGCTTTCATGTCCGTCGACGCCCAGGCCCTGCACAGTCTCTATCACGATCACCACACCTGGCTGCAGGGCTGGCTGCGCCGGCGCCTGGGCAACCGCTGCGATGCCGCCGACCTGGCGCAGGACACTTTCGTGCGCCTGCTGCGTGCCGGCAATGCGGCGAGCATCCGCGAGCCACGCCACTACCTGGCCACCGTGGCGCGGGGGCTGATGGTCGACTTCCTGCGCCGGCGTTCGCTGGAGCAAGCCTACCTGGACGTGCTGGCCAGTCAGCCTGCGGCCGAACAGCCTGGTGCGGAGCAGCAGGCGCTGCTGCTGGAGGCGCTGATGGAGGTCGACCGCCTGCTCGAGGGGCTGGGCGCCAAGGTGCGCGAGGTGTTCATCCTGTCCCAGCTCGATGGCCTCACCTACGCCCAGATCGCCGCGCACCTGGGCATTTCCCTGCGCAGCGTGAACACCTACATGGCCCGTGCGGTGGAGCACTGTTGCCTGCTGCAGGCGGGCTGGCAGGCATGAGTACGCCGACCCCCGGCGAGCGCGCCGCGCTCAAGGCCGCCAGCAGCTGGTATGCCAGCCTCAACTCCGGCAGCAGTGGCGCGGCCGAGCAGCAGGCCTGGCAGCATTGGTACGACGCCGACCCCGTGCATCGTCAGGCCTGGCAGCAGATCGAACGCCTGCGCGATCAGCTCGGCCTGCTGCCGGCGCAGATCGCCGCGCCGACCCTGCGAGGCGCCGCCTACAGCCGTCGGCGCGTGCTCGGCAGCCTGTTGCTGGCCGGCGCCGCGCTGCCACTGGGCTGGTTCGCCTGGCGCAGTGACAGTCGCCGTTACTGGACCGCCGACTACCGCAGCGGGGTCGGCGAGCAACGCCACTGGCAACTGGCCGACGGCAGTCGCCTGCTGCTCGGCAGTGCCGGCGCCGCCCAGTTCGACGGCACCCGGCGCCAGCTGCAGCTGCTCGACGGCGAGGCGCAGCTGGACATTGCCGATGGGCCGCAGGCGCTGCACGTGCTGACCCGTGACGGGCTGATCCGCGCCGGCGGCGGTCGCCTCAACCTGCGCTGCGACCCGCATGGCAGCCGCATCGCCCTGCTCGAAGGCTCCGTCGAGGTCAGTTGCGCGGCGCAGCCCGCACGCTGGCAACGCCTGCAGGCCGGCCAGCAACTGCTGCTGCAGCGCGAGCGGATCGGCGCGCCGCAGCCGCTGGATGCGCGCAGCACGGCCTGGGCCGAGGGCAGCCTGCTGGCCATCGACCAGCCACTGGGCGAGGTGGTCGCGGAGCTGGCGCGCTACCGCCACGGCATTCTGCGGGTCGATCCGGCGCTGGCCGGGCTGAAGGTTTCCGGCAGCTTCCCGCTGCTCGACAGCGACCGCGCGCTGGCCGCCCTGCAACACAGCTTCCCGCTGCAGGTGGTACGGCGCAGCGACTACTGGGTGACACTGGTACCGCGTGGCGCCTGAGCGGTGCAGCCGTTTCGCGGCTGAAGCCGCTCCTACGGGGTCGTCTGGTTCTACCCGTAGGGTGGATGACGCTTCATCCATCCACCAGCAGGGCTCCCTGGCAGCCTGAGTACAGCTGAAACCATCCGCTCCCGGTTGCAGCAGGCACCCCGGCGGTGCTGTCGTTTCGCGGCTGAAGCTGCTCCTACGGGGTCGTCGGGTTCTACCCGTAGGGTGGATGACGCTTCATCCATCCACCAGCGGGGCTCCCTGACAGCCTGAGTACTGGTGAAAGCCATCCGTTCCCGGCTGTAGCAGGCACTCCGGCGGTGCTGCCGTTTCGCGGCTGAAGCCGCTCCTACGGGTCCGTCGGGTTCTACCCGTAGGGTGGATGACGCTTCATCCATCCACCAGCAGGGCGGCCTGGCAGCCTGAGCGCTGCTGAAAGCCATCCGTTTTCGGCTGTAGAGGGTATTCAACGGTGAGCCTCGATCGCGGCTGAAGCCGCTCCTACAGCCGTCCCTACAGTAGGGCGGCCTGGCGGCCTGGATACAGCTGAAACCATCCGCTCCCGGCTGCAGCAGGCACTCTGGTGGTGCTGCCGTTTCGCGGTTGAAGCCGCTCCTACGGGTGGAGCGCGGCATGGCGAGAAAAAAATCTCCGGTTCCTTGCACTTTTTGCCGCGCGGCTTCGGCCCTCCCTGCAAACACCCACTCCGCGTCTTGTCGTCAGGGATCCGCCATGCAGTCACCACGCTCCACCCGCTCTGCGCTTCGTAGCGCCATCCGCAACGCCCTGTTCTGTTCCGGCCTGGCCCTGGGCACTGCGCTGCCGACACTGGCCCAGGCCGACAGCGCGCACACGCAGGCTTACCAGATCAGTGCCGGGCCGCTGGCCGAGGTACTCGGCCGCTTCGCCAGCGCCGCCGGGGTTGCCCTGTCGTTCGACGCGGCGCTGCTGCAGGGCCGGCAGAGCCAGGGGCTGCAGGGCCAGTATGGCGTCGAGGACGGTTTTGCCCGGCTGCTGCAGGGCAGTGGTCTGCAGGCGGTGCGCCAGGCCGAGGGCGTCTACGGCCTGACCCCGCAACCACAGGCCGCTGTGGCCAGTCCGGCACCCAGCCGGGGCGCTGGCGATGTGCTGCGCCTGCAGGACACCGAGGTGACCGTCAGCACCTTGCGCGGTGATACGGCCGTGGGCCAGACCAGCCAGCGCGTCACCGTTATCGACCGCCAGCAGATCGAGCGCCAGCTGGCGCTGAGCAGCGACCCTGGGGCGGTGCTCGCCAACCTCATTCCGTCCTACTCGCCGAGCCGGCAGAAGCTGTCCAACGCCGGCGAGACCCTGCGCGGGCGGGCGCCGCAGTTCCTCGTCGACGGCGTGCCGCAGGCCAGCTCGCTGCGCAACGACGGACGCAGCAGCTACACCATCGACCTGCAACAGGTGGAGCGCATCGAGGTGATCCACGGCGCCTCGGCCGAGCACGGCGGCGGTGCCACCGGTGGCATCATCAACTTCATCAGCCGTCGTCCGCAGGGCTATGGCGTGCGCCAGCACGCCGGGGGCAGCCTGGAGAGCGACGACGCCTTCAGCAGCGACGGTTTCGGCTACAAGCTCAACTACCGCGTCAGTGCCCAGCAGGGCGACTGGGAGGCCCTGTTCGGCAGCACCTGGCAATCGCGCGGGATGTTCTACGACGGCGACAACACGCGCATCGGCGTGGCCTATCCCGGCGAGATCCAGGACACCCGTGACCGCGACCTGATGCTCAAGCTCGGCTACTGGATCGACGATGCCCAGCACCTGCAGTTCAGCGCCAACCACTACCGCCTGACCGGCAACAACGACTATCTGCCGGTGCTTGGCGACCGCGACGCCGGTATCCCCACCAGTGCGACGCGCGGCGACGTGCCCGGCGAGGCGCCGTTCAACGAGAACCGTCAGTACAGCCTCGACTACAGCCACTCGGACTGGTTCGGCAACATCCTCGACGTGCAGCTGTACCAGCAGCGCTATCGCGGCCAGTTCGGCGCCCTGCTCAGCGGCTCCTTCCAGGACCCGGGCATCGCCCCCGTCGGCACGTTCTGGGAGCAGAGCCGCAGTGACTCGGAGAAACTCGGCGGCAAGCTGACCCTGCGCCGTACGGGCCTGTTCGACGGCCTGCTGGACCTGGCCGGCGGCCTCGACCTGATGCGCGACGAGGGCGAGCAGGTGCTGGTGCTGAGCAACCGCAGCTACGTGCCGCCGTCGACCTACGACAACCAGGCCGGCTTCCTCCAGGGCGACCTGCACCTGAGCGAGCGCCTGACCCTGATGGCCGGTGTGCGTCGCGAGCATGCCGAACTGGACGTGGATGATTTCCACACCGTATGGGGCACCAACAACGCCGGCGGCGTGGATGTCGGCGGCGGTACCCTCTCCTTCGCCAAGACCCTGAGCAACTACGGCTTCACCTACCAGGCCAATGACTGGGCGCAGTTCTACGGCAGCTACTCGGAAGGCTTCGGCATGCCCGACATCGGCCGTGTGCTGCGTGCCGTCGACACGCCCGGGCAGGATGTGGAAAACCTGCTGGAGCTGGAGCCGATCATTACCCGCTCCAACGAGCTGGGCCTGCGCCTGAACTTCAGCGATGTCGACCTCGAGCTGAGCTACTACGAATCCTCCTCCAACCTCGGCGAACGGCTGTCGGTGAACAGCGCCGGTAATTACATCGCCAATCGCGAACGGGTGGAAATCCAGGGTTACGAACTGACCGGCAACTGGCGCCTGAACCAGGGCCACAGCCTGCGTGCCAGCTACACCCACAGCGAGGGCGAGTCCGACACCGATGACGATGGCAAGGTGGACACCAAGCTGACCGGCCTGAACATCGCCCCGGACCAGTTCAGCCTGAGCTGGAACGCACAGTGGAACGACGACTGGGCCAGCTACCTGCAGTACAACCTGTACCGCAGCCGCGAGTTCGATGACCCACGGCTGAAGTTCGACGGCTATGCCCTGCTCGCGGCCAGCGTCAGCCGCCGCCTGCCGCTGGGCAGCCTGTCGCTGGGCATCGACAACCTGCTCGACGAGGACTACTTCACCTACTACTCGCAGTCCGCGCGGGTCGCCGACGACTACAACTTCAAGGGCCGTGGGCGCACCTTCACCCTGGCCTACCAGGTGGAGTTCTAGAGCCCCGGCCCGGACCGCATCGGGGTGCGCCGGTGCGGCCCAACCGCTCGGGAGCGATGACGTGAAGGCATGTCCTGCGCCTGCGAGCGTCTAGTCTTCAGCGTGAGCCTTTCATCACGAGCGGAGTGCCAGCATGTCCAACCATCACACCTACAAGAAGATCGAGATCGTCGGTTCGTCGCGGACCAGCATCGAAGAGGCCATCGACAATGCCCTGGCCGAATGCGCCAAGAGCGTGCGCAACATGGACTGGTTCGAAGTGGTGGACACCCGTGGCCACATCGAGAACGGCAAGGTGGGGCACTACCAGGTGACGCTCAAGGTGGGCTTTCGCCTGAGCGGTAGCTGATGCCCTGGGCGCCGAGGAAGGCGAGCAAGGCTTCGCGACTGGTGTAGCGCAGCTGGTAGCCGAACTCCTGCTTCAGGCGCCGGTTGGCCAGAACCGGGCGGTAGCGCAGGAAGTCCAGTTGCTCCGGGCCGTACTGACTCAACCCCAGTGGCTTGAGCAGGTGCAGTGCGCCGGCGAGCAACGCCGCCGGCAGCGGGCGGTAGGGCTTGCCGAGTATCCCGGCGATCTCCGCCAGGCTCAGGGCGCCGTCGCCGGCCAGGTTGTAGATGCCCTCCCGGGCCTCTTCCAGGCCCTGGCGGATGATGCCGACCACATCCTGTTCCCAGATGAACACGAAGCGGCTGGCATGGCCGCGCACCCCCAGCACCGCGCGCTTGCTGAACAGGTCGCTGATCGGGTTGTTCAGACGCTTGCCGAGGATGGTGCCGGGGCGCAGTACCAGCTGGCGCAGCTGCGGATGTTCGCCACGGCAGCGCGCCAGCAGTTGTTCGATCTCCAGCTTGTGCCTGGCGTAGGCGAAGCGCGGATGGCCGCGCAGGGGGTGGTTCTCGTCGATCCACTCGGCGTTGTCCGCGCTGTAGCCGTAGGCAGCGCCGGAACTGGTTACGATCAGCTGGCGCACGCCGTTGGCGACGGCGCTGTCCACCAGGCACTGGGTGCCGCCGACCTCGATGGCGTGCAGATGCGCCTCGCTCATGTCGCGTGGGGGGCGAATCACCGTGGCCAGGTGCACGATGGCATCCGGCTGCCAGCCGCTGATGCACGCGCGGACCTGGGCCGGGCGGCCCATGTCCAGCAGCACCGGCTCGATGTTGGCTTTCAGCCCACGGCCATCGAGGGGGCGAATGTCGGCGGCGATCAGCGTCCACTCCGGGTGCTGGATGGCCAGCTCCTCGAGCAGTTGATGGCCGATGAAGCCGGCGGCGCCGGTGATCAGAACACGCATGGCGGTCTCCTGCCGGGCTGGCCGGGTGCGGATCGTTGCTGTCGATGTTCAGCCTAGGTGGATGGGGTGAGGCGAGCAGTGACACAGCCGGTCAGCGACACTGGCGATTCGCGCCAGGCGGATGAACGGTGTGCCCGCGCGCACAGCCTCGGCCGGCCCGGGTGGTCAGGCGGGGCCGGATCGGGCAAGCTGCCTGCACTCATTCAGGGAGGAATGCCATGTTCAGACCGATACTGTTGCTGGGCCTGCTGGCGCTCGCCGGCTGCGTCGAGGATGAAGTGCCGCTGGCCGAGGAGCAGCACCTGCTGCTCAGTGGCGAGGACTTCGCCGCCTATGAGGTGCCGGTGGACGGCCACTACGACAAGCAGGTGACCTACGCCGCGCGCACCATCGACCTCAGCTTCGAGAGCGATGACAACGAGTGGTTCTACCTCTACAGCGGGGTGTCGCTGTATCCGCGCGCCAGCGATGCGCTGATGACCAGCTACGCCGAGACCTTCGGGGCGTCGTTCGGCCTGCGCGACAGCGGCCTGGAGCAGCAGGACCTGCCCCTGGAGACCGAGCTGGCCAGCCGCATCAGCCTCAAGTTGCTGACCCAGGACGGCGAGCCGGTCGGCAACCTGTTCTATGCCACGGTGGGCAACAAATCCATGTTCACTATCTTCACCGGCATCTACTTCGAAGAGCCCGGCGACTTCGAGGCATTCATCGCTCCCAAGTTGCGCGCGCTGCGCGAGTACCGGCATGACGACCCACTGCTGACCTGGGCCGGGCGAACGCTGGGCTTCGCCGACTAGCGGACCTCAGCCGAAGAACCAGTAGCACACCGCGATGGCGGCGACGATGCCGGCCGCGTCCGCGACCAGGGCGCAGCCCACGGCGTGGCGTGCGCGTTGCAGGCCGACCGCGCCGAAGTACACCGCCAGCACGTAGAAGGTCGTCTCGGTGCTGCCCTGCACCGTGGCGGCGATCAGCGCCGGGAAGCTGTCGACGCCGAAGTTCTCCATCGTCTCGATCAGCATGGCGCGTGCGGCGCCGCCGGAGAACGGCTTGATCAGCGCGGTCGGCAGCGCGTCGACGAAGCGTGTGTCCCAGCCCAGTGCCTCGACCAGCCAGCGGATGCCGTCCAGGCCGAAATCCAGGGCGCCGGAAGCACGCAGCACGCCAATGGCGCAGAGCATGGCGACCAGGTAGGGCAGCAGGCTCTTGGCCACGTCGAAGCCTTCCTTGGCACCTTCGATGAAGCTTTCGTACACCGCGACGCGGCGCAGGGCGCCGATGACCAGGAACAGCAGGATCAGGCCGAACAGGGTGAGGTTGCCCAGCAGCGAGGACAGCGCGGCCAGGGCCGTGGCGCTCATGCCGGCGAGCAGGCTCATGAAGCCTCCCAGCAGCAGGGCGGTGGGAATCAGGTAAGCCAGCACCACCGGGTCCCACAGGCGCAGGCGCTGCATCGCCGCCACGGCCAGCAGGCCGGCGAGGGTCGAGGCGCTGGTGGCCAGCAGGATCGGCAGGAAGACCAGGGTCGGGTCGTCGGCGCCCTGCTGCACGCGGTACATGAAGATCGACACCGGCAGCAGGGTCAGGGACGAGGTGTTGAGCACCAGGAACAGAATCTGCGCGTTGCTCGCCGTGGTCGCGCTGGGGTTGAGATCCTGCAGGGCGCGCATGGCCTTGAGGCCGATGGGCGTCGCGGCATTGTCCAGGCCCAGGCCGTTGGCAGCGAAGTTCATGCTGATCAGGCCGAGCGCCGGATGGCCGCGCGGTACCTCGGGCATCAGGCGGGCGAACAGCGGCCCGAGCAGGCGTGCGAGCAGGTCGACCAGCCCGGCCTTCTCGGCGATGCGCAGCAGGCCGAGCCACAGGGTCAGGGTGCCGAACAGCACCACCATCAGCTCCACCGAGAGCTTGGCCATGGCGAACAGGCTCTCGACCATGGCGCCGAATACGCTGGCGTCGCCACCAATCAGCCAGCGTGCCAGGGCGGCGATGGCGCCCAGCACGAAGAAGCTCAGCCACAGGCCGTTGAGCATTGCGATCCCCCTTGGGTTATGGCGGGGGATGATAGCGCGCCGGCCGCTTCAATGCTGCGGCCAGCGTACGGACTTCAGTACCAGTTCGGGTCGCTGCGCAGCTGTTCTTCCAGCAGCTCACGGACCTCTTCGTCCGGATCGCCCAGCCAGCGCAGGCTGGCATGTTCGCTGGGGGCGCGGTCCTCCGGCAGACCGTCCGGCACCTGTACGTAGAGCGCATAGGCATCGTCGTCTTCCCATTCGAAGGCGACGTAGACGCGCTGGTTGAAGCAGTTGTGCGCTTCGCACACCTGACCGACCAGGAAGCGATCGCTCTCGGCCTCCACGGCCTGCATGGGGGTGGAAAGGCCGCTGAGGTTCATCAGCCATTCCGGCAGGCGCTGTTCGTCCCTGACCAGGTCTTGCCAGGCTTCGCGGTACTCGGCGTTGCTGGTCAGCAGTTCACCGGGGTGGAAGCTCGCGTCTCGATCGGCGGCCTGAGCCGCCAGGCCGCCGCCCATCAGCAGGGCGGCGGCAATGGCGTGGATCGACTGCATCTAGGTCTCCTTACACGCGGGGGCGACGGCCCATCACGAACGAGATGATGAACAGCACCAGGAACACCACGAATAGAATCTTGGCGATACCTGCAGCGGTGCCGGCGATACCACCGAAGCCCAGTACAGCAGCGATGATGGCGATGATCAGAAAGGTAAGTGCCCAGCTCAGCATGGCGTTTCTCCTCGATGACTCAGTGAGTGATGGCCCAGGCAGGCCATGGGTCTTGCGTGTCGCTCGCAACGGCCGGCTGCGGCGAGTTGCCCGTGGGCAGCTCCAGTTCGGCGGTGTTGCGGCTTGCGCACAGGGTCTGGCCGATCAGCAGGACGCTGGCGAGCGTCAGGCCGAGCAGAAGCAGCAAGCTGGCAAGTACCAGGGCGACTATCCACATGGCGGTTCTCCTGTTGCACCTGAGGCGGATCGCTCGGATTGCTGGCGGGCCCGTCTCTTCCTTCAACGCTGCGACCGGTACATGACAGGTCGCTCACTGAAGGTATTGCAGCGCCCGTGCCAGACTCCTCTGATAATTAAAGTTCTTGAAAATCATATGGTTACGAAATTACTGCGATGAACCTGGCGGGCATCCTGCCCGAATGGGCCTGCGCCGGTCGTGCGTTTTGCCCGATCGGTCAGGCGTCATGGCGCGCCAGCGCTTGCCAGAGTGGTCGCCCGTCGACTGCGCAGTCGGTATACTCGCAGCGCCTGCCATGCGGGTTCCGCGCCCAGAACAACAACCGCGCCGCGAGTCTCGAGCCGATGAACGACTACGAACAGGAAGACCCGATACCCCAGGGCGACCTCGCCCTGCAGATCACCGCGCTGCCGCGTGAGACCAATGGTTTCGGTGATATCTACGGCGGCTGGCTGGTGTCCCAGATGGACCTCGCCGGCACCGCCATGGCCAGCAAGGTCGCCGGCGGCCGGGTGGCCACCGTGGCCATCGATCGCATGGCCTTCCTGGTGCCGGTGGCGGTGGGCGCGCAGCTGTCCTTCTACACCCAGGCGCTGGAGGTCGGCCGCAGTTCGATCCAGATGATGGTCGAGGTGTGGAGCGACGACCCGCTGTCCAACGAGTGGCGCAAGGTGACCGAGGCGGTGTTCGTGTTCGTCGCCATCGACGGCAGTGGCCGCACCCGTCCGGTACCGCCACGTCGCGGCTGAGCGACCGCGCAACGGGAAAGCGAACAGCTACAACGAAAACGCCGGCGACAAGCCGGCGTTTTGTTTGCTGCCGAGTGATCAGCCGCGGATGTTGTAGATGTCCTTGTCGGCCACTTCCGCATAGTCGTACAGGCGCTGCAGGTAGGCCTTCTGGTGTTCCCAGACCTTGGCCGCTGCCGGGTCGGCCGCTGCGCTGGCCTCGACCACTTCACCCGCCACTTCCTTCAGGCGTGCCAGCACCTCGTCGGGCAGGCGACGCACTTCGACGCCATCGGCCTTGAGTTGCTCCAGGGCTTCCATGTTCTTGGCGTTGTAGTCGTCGAGCATGTCGCCGTTGACGTCACGCGCGGCGGCACGAACGATCGCCTTGAGGTCGGCCGGCAGGGTTTCCCAGGCCTTGATGTTGATGTCCAGTTCGAACAGGACGCTCGGCTCCTGCCAGCCCGGGGTGTAGTAGTACTTGGCTGCCTTGTGCAGGCCCAGGGCCAGGTCGTTGTATGGGCCGATCCACTCGGTGGCGTCGATGGCGCCGGTCTGCATGGCGGTGAAGATCTCACCGGCCGGCATGTTGACCACGGTGCCGCCCATCTTGGTCAGCACTTCGCCGCCCAGGCCCGGGGTACGCATCTTCAGACCCTTGAAGTCGTCGACCGAGTTCATTTCCTTGTTGAACCAGCCAGCGGTCTGTACGCCGGTGTTGCCGCAGGCCATCGGCAGCACGCCGAACGGCTTGTAGACTTCTTCCCAGAGGGCCTGACCGCCGCCGTAGTGCAGCCAGGCGTTCATTTCCTGGGCGTTCGGGCCGAACGGCAGGGCGCAGAAGAACTGTGCGGCCGGCACCTTGCCCTTCCAGTAGTACGGTGCGCCATGACCCATTTCGGCGGTACCGCGAGAGACTGCATCGAACACTTCCAGGGCCGGCACCAGTTCACCGGCCGCGTACACCTTGACCTTCAGGCGGCCGTTGCTCATTTCATCGACCAGCTTGGCGAAGCGCTCGGCCCCCACGCCGACGCCAGGGAAGTTCTTCGGCCAGGAGGTGACCATCTTCCAGGTGAAGGTCTGGGCACTCGAACCCTCTTGAGGTGCTGCGCTGCTCTTGGCCTCTTCTTTGCAGCCAGCCAGTGCGGTTGCTGCAAGGCCTACGCCCGCTGCGGCGAGTATGTCGCGACGTTTCATGCAATGCTCCTTCTTGTTGTATTGGTCTGACCACGGGATCGCCGAAGGTAGACCGGGCGTGAATAACATAGGGGGTCGTGACCCACAAGCCTA
This sequence comes from Pseudomonas sp. BMW13, assembly GCF_013357275.1. NCBI lineage: Bacteria > Pseudomonadati > Pseudomonadota > Gammaproteobacteria > Pseudomonadales > Pseudomonadaceae > Pseudomonas > Pseudomonas sp. BMW13. The sequence continues at coordinate 187,696 of NZ_SUKD01000001.1, forward strand.
GTTGCTACGACTAAAGTAGTACGGGCATTGCTGCATCACCGGTAGCCTGCCTAGAATCCCCGGCCTGCGGCCCACAAGGACGCGGGCGGCGTGATGTGCAGCCAACCGGTTTGCTGTCCTGTCTCCTACTCATAACGATAAAGGACTCACTATGTCCGACAAGCCTCCACTCCCCCTCGCTCTTGCGTACCTGATCGATGCTCTCAACGCCTGGCTGGGCAAGGCCTGCGCCTGGCTGACCCTGTTCCTGGTGATCGGCACCGCCATCGTCGTGGTGCTGCGTTACGGTTTCGGTATCGGCGCCACCGCCCTGCAGGAGGCGGTCCTCTATGCGCATGCCCTGGTCTTCATGGGTGCTGCCGCCTGGGTTCTGCAGCGCAACGGCCACGTCCGCGTGGACATCTTCTATCAGAACTTCAGCGGCCGCCGTCAGGCGCTGGTGGAGGTGCTCGGCAACCTGCTGCTGCTGTTGCCGGTGGCGCTGTTCCTCGGCTGGGCCAGCTGGGACTACGTCAGCAACTCCTGGTCGACGCTGGAGGCCTCCAGCGAGTCGGGCGGCCTGAAGTTCGTCTACCTGCAGAAGAGCATCATCCTGGTGCTGGTCGCCAGCCTGGTGCTGCAGGGCATTTCCAACCTGATCAAGGCACTTTGCGTCATCAGCGGTCGCCTGCCGGCTCCGGAGGTGAAACATGGCTGAGTTGATGGCGATTCTGCTGTTCGTCAGTATCTGCGTGGCCCTGATGGCCGGCTTCCCGGTGGCGTTCACCCTGGCCGGCGTGTCCCTGCTGTTCGCCGGTATCGGCGTGCTCACCGGAACCTTCGACGCGGGCTATCTGAGTGCCCTGCCGAACCGTCTGTTCGGCATCATGAACAACCAGACCATGCTCGCCGTGCCGTTGTTCGTGTTCATGGGGGTGATGCTGGAACGCTCACGGGTGGCCGAGGACCTGCTCGAGTCCATGTCGCGCCTGTTCGGCACCCTGCGTGGCGGCCTGGCGATCTCCGTGTGCGTGGTCGGCGCCCTGCTCGCCGCGAGCACCGGCATCGTCGGCGCCACCGTGGTGACCATGGGTCTGCTGGCGCTGCCGACCATGCTGCGGCGTGGCTATGACCCGGCGATCGCCACCGGTACCCTGGCTGCCACCGGCACCCTGGGGCAGATCATCCCCCCGTCCATCGTCCTGGTCCTGCTCGGTGACGTGATGTCCAGCGCCTACCAGCAGGCGCAGTTGAAGATGGGTATCTTCTCGCCGAAGACCGTGTCGGTCGGTGACCTGTTCGTCGGCGCGCTGCTGCCCGGCCTGCTGCTGGTCGGCCTGTACATCGCCTACATCATCTTCGTCGCGATCTTCCAGCCGAAGAAGCTGCCGGCGCTGCCGCAGGAAGAGCTCGGCCCGATCGAATGGGGCAAGCTGGCCAAGGCGCTGATTCCGCCGCTGATCCTCATCGGCGCGGTGCTCGGTTCCATCCTCGCCGGCTACGCGACGCCCACCGAGGCGGCTGCGCTGGGCGCGGTCGGTGCCATGCTGCTGGCGCTGAGCAAGAACAAGCTGAACCTCGGCCAGCTCAAGGAAGTGGCCTACGGCACCACCGAAATCAGTGCCATGGTCTTCATGATCCTGATCGGTGCCTCGCTGTTCTCCCTGGTGTTCCGTGGCTTCGGTGGCGAAGTGCTGATCGAGGACGTGTTCGCCCAGTTACCGGGTGGCGTGCTTGGTGCGTTCTTCCTGGTGATGCTGGTGATCTTCCTGCTCGGCTTCATCCTCGACTTCATCGAGATCACCTTCGTGGTGGTGCCGATCGTCGGGCCGGTGCTGCTGGCCATGGGGCTGGACCCGATCTGGCTGGGCGTGATGATCGCCCTCAACCTGCAGACCTCGTTCCTCACCCCGCCGTTCGGCTTCGCGCTGTTCTACCTGCGGGGCGTGACACCGGCCAGCGTGGCGACCAGCACCATCTACAAGGGCGTGCTGCCGTTCATCCTGATCCAGATTCTGCTGCTGGTGATCGCCTACCTGTTCCCGGGGCTGATCACCTGGCTGCCGGAACAGGTTTATGGTCCGTAGGTCATAGCTTGCAGTGAGCAGACGCCCGTCCCTGTGATGGGCGTTTTTGCTTCCTGTGCACGGCATGCTTCAACCAGACCCTACTTCGTGGAGCGAGAGGCCCTCATGAGCAAGACCCAAGTCGAACGCGTGGAGCTGGACCAGCTCACCTGCTGGCGCATACGGGCGCAGCGCAGCGAGCTGCTGGTTGCCCAGCAGGGCGCGCAGATTCTCAGCTACCAGCAGGATGATCAGCCCCCGCTGATCTGGCTGAGCCCCGACGCGGCCTATCGGCATGGCCAGAGCGTGCGTGGCGGCGTGCCTGTCTGCTGGCCCTGGTTCGGCGATCTGCGGCGCAACCCCGAGGCGGTGCAAGCGCACTATCAGCACGACGAGGCGCCGGCGCACGGCCTGGTCCGTGGCCTGGACTGGCAACTGCTGGGCATCGCCGAGGAGGATGGCGCGGTCAACCTGCGCTTTGCCTTCGACAGCCGCGAACAGCCGCTGCCCGGCTGGCCGCGCGATGCCGCCGTGCACTTCGACATCCGCCTGGGAGACGACCTGCAGCTGCGCCTGGAGACGCAGAACCGCAGCGACCACCCGTTGACCCTGAGCCAGGCACTGCACACCTATTTCGCCGTCAGCGACGTGCGCCAGGTTCACGTGGAAGGGCTGCAGGGATGCCGCTACATCGACACCCTGCAGGACTGGCAGGAGCTGCGCCAGGAGGCCGCGCCAGGATTCGCCGGCGAGACCGACCGCATCTACCTCGACACGCCGGCTCGCCTGAGCATCGTCGACCCGGCCTGGGGGCGGCGCATTCACCTGGACAGCACCGGGTCACGCTCGGCGGTGCTGTGGAACCCGTGGGTCGACAAGGCCAGGCGCCTGTCGCAGTTTCCCGATGAGGCCTGGCAGAACATGCTGTGCATCGAGACCGCCAACCTGCTGGAGGATGTCGTACAGCTGGAAAGCGACGAACGGCATCGATTGCAGCTACGCCTGTCCAGCGAGGCTACGGCGCCCTGACGGGCGTCGTCCCCGCCTGTCGCTCTGGCATAAAGCCAGCACTGCAAACAGTGGTCGGCATCACAAAAAGACAATATCAATAAGCCATCAAATGTGATGCGCCACTAATTTGCTAGTAAGTTATTTCCTACAACTATCGAAGAACTTATCCGTACGGCAAAACATCGATAACAACTTGTTGGAAGTGCGCGACAAATACCAGGTACTGACGTTCCGGCAATAATCCGTAAGATGTCGACGAATGTTAGGCATTTCACACTTTGGGCGGTTGCCCACCTTCGATCATGGGGCTAGGATGCCCGACTCATAAGGATCTTGCGCAATTTGTTGCACAAACAACTGCGCAAAAAGTTGCGCACTGCGGTGTTTTTGCGATGGCCGGATGGCCGTTTGCGATGCCGTGGAAGTTGCCCACTTTAATAGTCGAGTCATGGAATGACGTACTCCAGCAAGCTGACAGCGCATTATCTCGATCTGGCCAGGACGCCTATTAATGAAGGCAACTTCGCCGGCGAGGATGTGCGCTATTCCAGCGAATACGAATTGCTGGAAACCGAACTCGGCAAAGCGGCCTCCCTGCATGAAACCGGCGGCATCGACTGGCAGAAAGTGCGTGAGGGCAGCGAGAGCCTGCTGAGCACCCAGTCCAAGGACCTGCGGGCCGCCACCTGGCTGACCTGGGGGCTGTTCCAGCGTGAATCCTTCGCCGGTCTTCAGGCCGGCCTCAACCTGCTGCACTACCTCTGCGAACAGCACTGGCACGAGCTGCATCCGCGCAAGGCCCGTACCCGCACCGCCGCCATCAACTGGTTGTTGCCCCGCCTGGAACAGGCGCTGGCCGAACACGTGCCGATCAGCGAGCAGCTGCCGCTGTTCCGGCGCATCGCCGAGCACCTGCACGGGCTCGAAGCCAGCCTGTCCAGCCACCTGGGCGAGGACTCGCCCCTGCTGCTGCCGCTGTGCCGGCGCCTGGACGAGCAGATCAAGCGCGCCAGCCAGGGCCAGGCCGAGCCCGGCGCGGTGGGAGCGGCGATTGCGCAGGTCAAGCAGGTCGCGACCCAGATCATCACCGGCACTGGCCCGATCGAGAGCGAGAAGGATGCGCACAAGGCCCTGCGCACCCAGCAGGACGCGGCTCGGCCATTGTGCAGCTGGTGGCTGAAGAACAAGGCCACCGACCTCAAGCCGCTGCGCCTGTCACGCACCCTGCTCTGGCTGCCCATCGAGTCGCTGCCGGAGCGCAACGCTGAACAGATCACCGCCCTGCGTGGCCTGCCGGCCGACAAGCTGGCGTCCTATAAGGAGCGCTTCGCCCAGGGCGCCTATGCCGACCTGCTGGCCGACCTCGAGGCCAGCATCGCGCGTGCGCCGTTCTGGCTCGATGGTCAGCGCCTGGTCTGGGAGTGCCTGCAGGAACTCAAGTCCGAGCAGGCCGTGCGCGAGGTGGAGATCCAGCTGGCGCTGTTCCTGCAGCGCGTGCCCGGTCTCGACGAACTGCGCTTCCACGACGGCGTGCCGTTCGCCGACGCCGAGACCCGTGCCTGGATCGGCGCTCACGTGCTGCCGCACCTGCAGGCCCCGGAAGTCGAGAAGAAGCCCAGCGCCACTGAGCAAGGCGCCACGCCGCCATGGGAAGAGGCCCTGCAGCAGGTGTTGCCTGGCCTGCGCAAGGACGGCCTGAAGCCCGCCGTGCAGCAGCTCAAGCAGGGCATGTCGCGCGCCCGTGGCGGCCGCGAGCGCTTCTTCTGGCAACTGACCCTGGCCCGTCTGTGCTTCGCGGCGAAGAAGTACGACCTGGCCAAGACCCAACTCGAATCGCTCGACCAGACGCTGCAGGCCTCCGGCCTCGGCGAGTGGGAACCCGATCTCGCCCTGGACGTGCTGCGTCTGCTGCACAACTGCTGCGAGCTGCTGCCGCAGAACCATGCGGTGCGTGACAGCAAGGACGAGATCTATCGCAGGCTGTGCCACCTCGATCTCGAGGTGGTGCTGGAGTAAGGCGCCAATACGCCAATCAAGGCCTCCGGGCCATCAACGCAAAGGAGAACACCCATGGCCAAAGAAGGCTCGGTAGCCCCCAAGGAACGCATCAACGTCACTTTCAAACCCGCCACTGGCGGCGCCCAGGAAGAAATCGAACTGCCCCTGAAGCTCATGGTGCTCGGTGATTTCACCCAGCGCGCTGACGATCGCAAGATCGAAGACCGCAAGCCGATCAGCATCGACAAGAACAGCTTCGACGAAGTGCTGGCCAAGCAGGAACTGAACCTGACCTTCGCCGTACCGAACCGTCTGCAGGACGAAGAGACCGACGACGAGCTGGCCGTGCAGCTGAAGATCAACTCCATGAAGGACTTCAACCCGGCCAACCTGGTCGATCAGGTCCCGGAGCTGAAGAAGCTGATGGAACTGCGCGACGCCCTGGTCGCGCTGAAAGGCCCGCTGGGCAACGCCCCGGCCTTCCGCAAGGCCATCGAGAGCGTGCTCTCCGACGACGACTCGCGTGACCGCGTGCTCGGCGAACTGGGCCTGGCCGCCAAAGACAAGCTCGACTCCTGATACTCACTGACAAGGACGCATATTCATGAGCACGACCAGCGCAGCCGTAGAAAGCAGCCAAAGCGCCGCTGACCTCGGTATCCTCGACCGCATCATCGCTGAAACCAAGCTGACTCCGGACGACGAAGCCTACGACATCGCCAAGCGTGGCGTGTCGGCCTTCATCGAAGAGCTGCTCAAGCCGCAGAACGAAAACGAGCCGGTGAAAAAGGCCATGGTCGACCGCATGATCGCGGAGATCGACGCCAAGCTCAGCCGGCAGATGGACGAAATCCTCCACCACCAGCAGTTCCAGTCCCTGGAATCCTCCTGGCGCGGCCTCAAGCTGCTGGTGGATCGCACCAACTTCCGCGAGAACATCAAGCTGGAGATCCTCAACGCCTCCAAGCAGGATCTGCTCGATGACTTCGAAGACAGCCCGGAAATCGTTCAGTCCGGCCTGTACAAGCACATCTACACCGCCGAGTACGGCCAGTTCGGTGGCCAGCCGGTCGGCGCCCTGATCGCCAACTACTTCTTCGATCCGAGCGCCCCGGACGTCAAGACCCTGCAGTACGTCGCCTCGGTGGCCTGCATGTCCCACGCGCCGTTCATCGCTGCTGCCGGCCCGAAATTCTTCGGCCTGGAAACCTTCACCGGCCTGCCGGACCTGAAGGATCTCAAGGATCACTTCGAAGGCCCGCAGTTCACCAAGTGGCAGAGCTTCCGCGAACAGGAAGACGCCCGCTATGTCGGCCTGACCGTACCGCGCTTCCTGCTGCGCAACCCGTACGACCCGGAAGACAACCCGGTGAAGACCTTCGTCTACAAGGAAAACGTGGCCAACAGCCACGAGCACTACCTGTGGGGCAACACCGCCTACGCCTTCGCCAGCCGTCTGACCGACAGCTTCGCCAAGTTCCGCTGGTGCCCGAACATCATCGGCCCGCAGAGCGGTGGCGCGGTTGAAGACCTGCCGCTGCACCACTTCGAGAGCATGGGCGAGATCGAGACCAAGATCCCGACCGAGGTGCTGGTTTCCGACCGTCGCGAGTACGAACTGGCCGAGGAAGGCTTCATCGCCCTGACCATGCGCAAGGGCAGCGACAACGCCGCGTTCTTCTCCGCCAACTCGGCGCAGAAGCCGAAGTTCTTCGGCATCAGCGAAGAAGGCAAGACCGCCGAGCTGAACTACAAGCTGGGCACCCAGCTGCCGTACATGTTCATCATCAACCGTCTGGCCCACTACCTGAAAGTGCTGCAGCGCGAGCAGATCGGCGCCTGGAAAGAGCGCACCGACCTCGAGCTGGAACTGAACAAGTGGATCCGCCAGTACGTGGCCGACCAGGAGAACCCGAGCGCCGAAGTGCGTAGCCGTCGTCCGCTGCGTGCCGCCCAGGTCATCGTCAGCGATGTCGAAGGCGAGCCGGGCTGGTACCGCGTCGGCCTGAACGTGCGTCCGCACTTCAAGTACATGGGTGCCGACTTCACCCTGTCGCTGGTCGGCAAGCTGGACAAGGAGTAAGCATCGATGGCCTACGGCAGCCTGTTCGAGCGCCTCGGTGGCGAGGCCGGCCAACGTGCCGGCTGGAGCCGCGAGGTCGCCGCCATGGCCTCGGTGGCTGCCCATCTGGCCAAGATGCTCAGCACCCGTGCGGGCAGCGTGCAGACGCTGCCCGACTACGGGTTGCCCGATTTGAACGATATGCGCCTGTCGCTGCACGACTCGTTGCAGCAGGCGCGTATCGCCATCGAACGCTTCATCGAAGCGTACGAACCGAGACTGTCCCAGGTGCGCGTGATTTCCCTGCCGCGCACGCACGATCCGCTGCGTCAGGCCTTCGCCATCGACGCGATGCTGGAGATGGACGGTATCAAGCGTCAGGTCAGTTTCTCCGCGAGCCTGGATGGCAGCGGTCAGGTCAACGTCAACCCAGGAGCCTCACATGTCCGGTAAACCCGCCGCTCGCCTGAGTGATCCCACCGCATGCCCGATCCCGGGCCACGGCACCAACCCGATCGCCGCCGGTTCGCCCGACGTGCTGTTCGACGCCCTGCCCGCCGCGCGCATGGGCGATGCCTCCGCCTGTGGCGGCGCCATGGCCGGCGCGGTGATTCCCACCGTGCTGATCAACGGCAAGCCGGCGGCGGTGGTCGGTAGCGTCGGTAGCCATGGCAATACCGTGGTTGCAGGCTCCGGCACCGTGTTGATCGGTGCGAGTGGCGGTGGGGCAGCGTTTTCTGGGATATCACCGCTAGCAATAACGGGGGCCTTTGACGAGCAGTTCCGTGTTCTGAGTGACTCTGGAGAGCCTCTAGCGGGCATTCCCTATCACATCCGTGATGCGAAAGGACGTATTTACAAAGGATTCACTGACGAGTCCGGAAAAACGCCTCGCATCTTCACCGCTGGTAAGCAAGAACTCCAAGTTTCAGTAGGTGTGCATGCGTTGGAATTGTGGGGGCAGGCATGAGTCAGTTCCAGTGCACGGCGGAAACGAGCCAACAAGCTGGTTCGTTGCAGGACTTGCCAGGATATCTGATGCCGGCGCGTGCATTTTTCTTCGTGATTGTCGAAGAGCCTGGAAGAGACGGTTTTCTCGTGCGAAAGATCTACGCGTCGAGCAAAAGCCCTTATCTATCAAACATGCAACTTTCTCCTCTGCAAATGCTTTCGGAAACTCACCCCGAGCGTTACGGGCTATTACCTAAAAGCCCTGGATCCTCTGTGAGCGTTGCGGAGCATGTGATGGGCAAGAACCAGTCGTCCTTCATTTCGACCAGTTCTATCTTTCCGGAAGGTTCTCCCCGTTTTGAAGGGCGCAGCATTTTCATCGATGTGCAGAAGATTCAGCAGGCTGGGGCTCGCCTTGTAACCACGGACGAGATTCTGCGAGATCTGGCTCAGTACAAGGCACAGCATCCCCACCTGGCTAAGCGTATCGATCAGATAGCGTCCTATGTTCGCGACATTGACAAAGAAGTATTAATCGAAGGGAAAAGGGTTCCAGCTAGTGCCGTGTTCACCCCCAATTCATTGAGCGCCACACAGGGGCTCGTGCGGACGGCCCGTGTTGTCCAGGTTCTGGGAATCGCTTTGACGGCCTATGACCTTACAACTGCCACTCAAGAGTCCATCCGAGTTGGGAATGCCAAACCAATCAGCGCCGAGCTGGTACGCCAGGCAGGTGGCTGGGGGGCTGCGTGGGCGGGCTTCAAGGTTGGAGGTTTGGCTGGGGCAGCACTGGGTGTGGAAACAGGCCCGGGGCTGATTGCTACGGGTTTGGTCGGTGGAATTATTTTCGGCACCGCAGGCTACTTTGGTGCCGATTGGGTCGCTGATCATATCTACGAGAACTAAGCATGAACCTTTTCGCATTCTTTCGTAGGAAGACGTCGGCTGAGCAAGCACGGAATCAAGAAGTCCGTGCCGAACTAAAGCCACTGCTGTCTCTCTACCCTCTGCGTGACGTCTTCATTCCGGAGGCTCAAGGTCATTACCCGAGAGTTGTCTCTTTGGTGGCCAATGGTTTGGGTGCCTATCTGGTGAGTGCGCATGTGACCGCCGAGGTGGTCTCACGGTTGGAGCAGCGAATTGCAGAGCTTGGTTTCCTGGCGCGGGTTCAGAGCGGTGCTTTCCAAACCTATCGTCGAGGTCAGGAAGCAGTATCCCTGCAAACCGAGTCCATCGGTGAAGGAACCACGCTTCTGCTGGTGAGCAACAGCGCTGACCTGCTCCAAGCGTTGCCCGATTTGTCTCCTCCTGCCCCATGGCAGGTCTTTCCCAATATCGACGCAAGCGGGCTGGGCAGCCTGCAAGGCAGCCTCGATTACTGGTGGCAGCACTACTGGTGGCCTTACTGGCAGTCCCTGACTCAGGAACAGCGCAGTGACTGGTTGCACAACCCCGCTCACCCTGAAGCCTGGCGTGAGTATGTGCAGTTGCAGGACGCCTTTGCCGGCAATGACCTGGAGTCGTCTGTCTGATGTCTTTCCATCATGGCTATCAGGGCGACTTTGCGCCTCAGGGAACACTGGGCTTCAGCGTGGCGCTCGCTGCGTTCTCTGCACTCGGTGCCTGTGTTCCCTACCCGCACTCGGTGACCCGGAACGCTGCCATCGAGGGCCGTGTGCTGTCTGCCGAGACAGGGTTGGGCGTGGCGGGCGCCACGCTCGAGCTGCAGGTTCGCAGTGACGCGTCGTGGGTATCCGAAACCCTCAGCGATTCCGCTGGGCGCTTCGCCTTTGCCGAGCGACGCGACCATCGCCTGATGGCCCGGCTGGCCGATGCGCCACGCTGCCTGACCGCGCTCTCGGTCAGTGCCCCGGGTTATCACACGCGTCGCTGCGGCTGGATCAGCCTGCAGGGATGCTCGTCAGAACCGATGAAGCTGCCACGGCTGCTGCTGCAGCCGGAACACCTCGCAGAGCGCGAAGAAGAGATGCCGGACAGCCTCTGGCAATGCACCGAATCGGCCATGGAGAAGGCCCGCTAATGTCTTTCAACCATTACTACCAAAGCGAACTCACGGCCCTGCGCCAACTGGGTAAGCGCTTCGCCGAGCGCAGCCCGGCGCTGGCGCCGTTCCTTGGCCAGGCGGGGCGCGATCCGGACGTCGAGCGCCTGCTGGAGGGCTTCGCCTTCCTCACCGGGCGCCTGCGGCAGAAGCTCGATGACGAGCTGCCGGAGCTGACTCACTCGCTGATGCACCTGCTGTGGCCGAACTACATGCGCCCGCTGCCGGCCTTCAGCATGCTGCAGTTCGATCCGCTGACCCGGCCCGGCCCGGCGCTGCCGGTCAATCGCGGTACGCCGGTGGAGGCCAAGGCCATCGAGGGCGTTACCTGCCGCTTCCGCACGTGCTTCCCCACCGAGGTGCTGCCGCTGTCGCTGAACGGCCTGGATTACTCGGTCAAGGGCGATGGTGCGCTGCTCAGCCTGCGCCTGGGCATGACCGCCGATGGTCATATCGGCGAGATCGGCCTGAACAAGCTGCGCCTGCACCTGGCCGGCGAGCGATACATCGGCCAGATGCTCTACCTGGCGCTGCTGCGCAACCTCGGTGGCATCCAGGTGGTGCCCCTCGATGCCGCAGGCAAGCCGCTGCTGGATGCCTTCGGCCAGGCCCTCGGCACCCTCCAGCTCAAGCCCGAGCTGGTGCAGCCGGTAGGTTTCGCCGAAGACGAGGCGCTGATTCCCTACCCGCTCAACACCTTCCGCGGCTACCGCTACCTGCAGGAGTACTTCGCCTTCCAGGAGAAGTTCCTGTTCGTCGACCTGCTCGGCCTGGATGCCGTCAACAGCCTGCCCGAGGACCTGCTCAAGCAGGCGCGCGGCCTGGAGCTGCGCTTCGATATCCACAAGGCCGGCGTGCAGCGTATTCGCCCGACCCTGGAAAACGTCCGCCTGTACTGCACGCCGGTGGTCAACCTGTTCCAGCACGACGCCATTCCCATCCGCCTCGACGGCAAGCAGGACCAGTACCTGCTGCTGCCCGCCGAGTTCGATGCACAGCACTGCGGTGTGTTCTCGGTCGACCGTGTCACCGGCTGGAAGCCGGGCGGCATGGGCTACGAGGAGTACGTGCCGTTCGAGTCGTTCGAGCACGACCCCAGCTTCGACGTGCCGATGGCGCGCCCGCACTACAGCGTGCGCCAGCAGCCGTCGATGCTCGGTGATGGCCTGGAGACCTGGCTTAGTTTCGGCCTGCGCAACCTGGACCGCCACGAGACGCTGTCCATCGAGCTGACCTGCACCAACCAGAACCTGCCGCGTCAGCTGAGCCTAGGCGACATCTGCCTGCCCAGCGAGGACACCCCGGACTTCCTCAGTTTCCGCAACATCAGCGCGGTCACGCCGTGCTACGCGCCACCGCTGCATCGCGACTTCCTCTGGAAGCTGATTTCCAACATGTCGCTGAACTACCTGTCGCTGGCCAACGTCGAGGCGCTCAAGGTGATCCTCGAGACCTACGACCTGCCGCGCTACTACGACCAGCATGCCGAGCGGGTCAGCAAGCGCCTGCTGGGCGGCCTGAAGAAGATCGGCCACCGCCATGTCGACCGCCTGCACCGTGGCCTGCCAGTGCGCGGGGTGCGCACCGAGCTGGTGATGAACCCGGAGGGCTACCTGGGCGAAGGCGACCTGTTCCTCTTCGCTTCGGTACTCAATGAATTTTTCGCGCTGTACGCCAGCCTCAACTCGTATCACGAGCTGCAGGTACAGAGCACACAGGGAGAGTTGTACAAATGGACGCCACGTATGGGGCAGCAGCCCCTACTCTGAATCGGTTCAGCCGAGGCATCCGCGAGTACAGCCTGTTCCAGGCCGTGCAGCTGGTGCTGGAGCGCCTCGGGGCCGCCCATCCGCATCTGGATGAAGAGCGCCTGTACGAGTACCTGGAATTCCAGGCCAACCCGAGCCTGGGCTTTCCGGGCAGCGATATCGATCGCGTGCAGTTCTTCGAGGAGCACGGTGAGCTGCGGGCGCGCATGCGCGTCAACCTGGTCGGCCTGTTCGGTGGCGGCTCGCCGCTGCCGGCGTTCTACAGCGAGCAGGCCCTGGGGGACAGCGAGGACGGCAACCCGACGCGCGACTTCCTCGACCTGTTCAATAACCGCCTGCAACGCCTGTTGCTGCCGATCTGGCGCAAGTACCGCTATCGCGCCTGCTTCCAGAGCGGTGCGCTGGATGCGTTCTCGGCGCACCTGTTCGCCCTGATCGGGCTGGGCAGCGAGCAGATTCGCCAGGCCCAGGAGCTGAACTGGAAGCGCCTGCTGCCCTACCTCGGCCTGCTCAGCCTGCGCGCCCACTCCGCAGCGCTGATCGAGTCGGTGCTGCGTTACTACTTCAAGCATGCCGAGCTGTTCATCGAGCAGTGCCTGGAGCGCCAGGTGGTGGTGCTGGAGGAGCAGCGCAATCGCCTCGGCCGCGCCAACAGCCTGCTGGGCGAGGACACCGTGCTCGGTGAGCGCGTGCGCGACCGTGGCGGCAAGTTCCGCATCCACGTGCGCCAGCTGGGCTGGACACGCTTTCACGAATTCCTGCCGATCGGCACGGGGTACCAGCCGCTGTGCGCGCTGGTGCGTTTCACCCTGCGCGATCCGCTGGATTACGACATCCGCCTGGAGCTGCGTCAGGACGAAATCCGCGACCTGCGCATCGGCGAAGGCAACCCCTGCCTGCTGGGCTGGACCACCTGGCTCGGTCGTGAGAACGCCGACGGCCTGGTGACGCTCGGCAGCAAGATTCATTAAGGACAGATGAAATGATCAACGTCGATCTGCAACAACTGGTTCAAGCCCTGGACGCCGCGAGCAAGCGCGATCTGGAGATGGCCGCCGAGCGCTGCGTGGTGCGTGGCGGCAACAAGATCCTCGTCGAAGACCTGCTGCTGGGCCTGCTGGAGCGCCCGGAGAGTCTGCTGGCGCGTGCCCTGCAGGATGCCGAGCTGGACGCCGGTGAACTGGCTCAGGCGCTGCAGCCGCGCGGCGAGCACAGCGAGTCGCGCAACCCGGTATTCAGCGCCGAACTGGTGCAGTGGCTGCAGGATGCACTGCTGGTGGCCAACCTGGAGCTGGGCGCCAGCCAGATCGACCAGGCGGCGCTGATTCTCGCCCTGCTGCGCAATCCCATGCGTTATGCCGGCAGCCGTTACCAGGCCCTGCTCGGCAAGCTCAACGCCGAGCGGCTGCGTGACTTCGCCCTCAGCCAGCAGCCGCAGAGCGCAGGCGGCAAGCCGGCCGCGCCTGGCGAGTCGAACCTGGCGCGCTTCACCCACAACTTCACCCAGCAGGCCCGTGACGGCAAGCTCGACCCGGTGCTGTGCCGTGACGGCGCGATCCGCCAGATGGTCGATATCCTCGCCCGTCGCCGCAAGAACAACCCGATCGTGGTGGGTGAGGCCGGCGTCGGCAAAACCGCCATCGTCGAAGGCCTGGCCCTGCGCATCGCCACCGGCGAGGTGCCGCAGGTGCTCAAGGGCGTCGAGCTGCTGTGCCTGGACCTCGGCCTGCTGCAGGCCGGTGCCAGCGTCAAGGGCGAGTTCGAACGTCGTCTGCAGGGCGTGATCGATGAAGTGAAGGCCTCGCCCAAGCCGATCATCCTGTTCATCGACGAAGCCCACACCCTGATCGGTGCCGGTGGCCAGGCGGGCAGCGGCGATGCCGCCAACCTGCTCAAGCCGGCCCTGGCCCGTGGCGAGCTGCGCACCATCGCCGCCACCACCTGGAGCGAATACAAGAAGTACTTCGAGAAGGACCCGGCCCTGGCCCGCCGCTTCCAGCCGGTGCAGCTGCACGAGCCGACCGTGGAGGAGGCAGTGACCATCCTGCGCGGCCTGGCGCCGGTGTACGAGAAGAGCCACGGCATCTACCTGCGCGACGATGCGGTGGTTGCTGCCGCCGAACTGTCGGCGCGCTACCTGGCCGGCCGCCAACTGCCGGACAAGGCCGTGGACGTGCTCGACACCGCCTGCGCCCGTGTACGCATCAGCCTGGCGGCGGCCCCCGAAGCGCTGGAGCGCCTGCGTGGCGAGATCGCCGAGGGCGAGCGTCAGAGCGAGGCCATGCGCCGTGACCTGGACGCGGGCCTGAACATCGACGGCGAAGCGCTGGATACCCTGGAGAGTCGTCTGGTTGCCGCGCGCGCCGAGCTGGAACAGGTGGAAACGCGCTGGAGCGTGCAGCGTGAGCTGGCCGAGCGCCTGCTGGAGCAGCGCAAGCAATGCGCCGCCGCCCGCCTGGCCGGCGACGAGGCACTCAGCGACGAGTCGGCTGAAGCGCCGCGTGCGAGCCTGGAAGAACTGGAAGAGCAACTGCGCGCCATTCAGGTCGAACTGGCCAGCGCCCAGGCCGGCGAGCGCCTGGTCAGCTTCGAGGTCTGCCCGCGTCTGGTGGCGGAAGTGATCAGCCACTGGACCGGGGTGCCGCTGAGCCAGCTGGCCCGTGAGCACAATACCAAGGTCATCACCTTCGCCGACGACCTGCGCCAGCGCGTGCGCGGCCAGGAGCAGGCGATCCAGGCGCTGGACAAGGCCATGCGCGCCACCGCCGCCGGCCTGAACAAGCCCGATGCGCCGGTGGGCGTGTTCCTTCTGGTCGGCCCCAGTGGTGTCGGCAAGACCGAGACCGCGCTGGCCCTGGCCGACCTGCTGTACGGCGGCGAGCGCTTCCTTACCGTGATCAACATGTCCGAGTTCCAGGAGAAGCACACCGTTTCGCGTCTGATCGGCGCACCGCCCGGCTACGTTGGCTATGGCGAGGGCGGCATGCTCACCGAGGCGGTGCGGCAGAAGCCCTACTCGGTGATTCTCCTCGACGAAGTGGAGAAGGCCGATCCGGACGTGATGAACGTCTTCTACCAGATCTTCGACAAGGGCGTGGCCAACGACGGCGAAGGCCGCGAGATCAACTTCCGCAACACCCTGATCCTGATGACCAGCAACCTGGCCAGCGAGCGCATCGCCAGCCTCTGCGCCGGCGGTGAGCGTCCGGCGGCCGAGGACCTGGAGCTGGCCATTCGTCCGCAGCTCAGCCAGCACTTCAAGCCGGCGCTGCTCGGGCGCATGCGCGTGGTGCCCTACTACCCCATGGACGGCGACCTGCTGCGCCAGCTGGTCGGTCTCAAGCTGGCCCGTTTCGGCGAGCGCCTGGCGCGTCGCCAGCTCGCGTTCAGCCACTGCGACGGTCTGGTCGAGCACCTGGCCGAGCGGTGCACCCATGGCGACAGCGGTGCCCGCCTGATCGATCACCTGATCGACCAGCACCTGCAGCCGCTGGTGGTCGACCGCCTGCTCGACGCCATGGCCGCAGGGGAGACCCTGCAACGTGTGCACGCCACGCTGGACGCCGATTCGGCCGTGACCTGCGAGTTCGTCTGAGGTGCCGCCGATGTTCGCCGAAGTCCCGCAACCCCTGCGCTACGCCGAGGCCCTGCTCGGCCGCTATGCCGAGCTGGCTGGAGCGGCCAGTGCCGAGAGCCTGCTCGCCGGCCTGGTGCGCGCGGCAGCGGAGCTGGCCGACTGCGCGTTGGGGCAGCTCTACCTGCTGGACCACACCAATACCCGGCTGGCGCTGACGGCCGAGTGGCTCGATGGCGTGCTGCAACCGCGTGAGGCGGCCAGCCTGCCCAGCGACTACGACGGCGAGCAGTTGCTGCAGTACTGCCTGTGCCAGAACCAGGTGCTGTGCATCACCGAACTGGACAGCGCGCTGCATTCCATCGCCTGCCTGCCGGAGACCAACCGTGCCTGGCGCAGCCTGCTGTGCCTGCCGCTGCATGACGGCGCCGGTCACGTCCGTGGCCTGCTGCTGGTCGCCAGCCACGAGCGGCGCATCCTGCAGGGCTTCGCCAGTTCCTTCGCCCAGCTGGGTGGCTTCGCCCTGGCTCAGTTGCACCTGCTGCAGCGCCTGCGTGCGCCGACGGCCGACGGCGAGGCGCTGGCCGCGCCCGCGGCCTCCGCTCCCGGTACGCCCTGCGCCAGTGGCTATGGCCTGCTCGGCCAGAGCCAGGCCATGCGCCGCGTCTACCAGTTGATCGGCAAGGTGCTGCACAGCCCGGTCAGCGTCCTGCTCACCGGCGAGACCGGCACCGGCAAGGAACTGGTCGCCCGCGCCATCCACGATTGCGGGGCGCGGCGAAGCAAGGCGTTCATCGTGCAGAACTGCGCGGCGTTGCCGGAGAACCTGCTGGAAAGCGAGCTGTTCGGCTATCGCAAGGGCGCCTTCACCGGCGCCGACCGTGACA
The DNA here is from genome assembly GCF_013357275.1 of Pseudomonas sp. BMW13. Lineage (NCBI taxonomy): Bacteria > Pseudomonadati > Pseudomonadota > Gammaproteobacteria > Pseudomonadales > Pseudomonadaceae > Pseudomonas > Pseudomonas sp. BMW13. The sequence goes on from NZ_SUKD01000001.1 coordinate 204,055, forward strand.
AGCCGGGCCTGTTCGATGCAGCCGACGGCGGCACTTTGTTCCTCGATGAGATCGGCGACATGCCGCTGGCGCTGCAGGCCAAGCTGCTGCGCGTGCTGCAGGAAGGCGAAGTGCGCCCCCTGGGCAGCAGCGAAACGCACAAGGTGGATGTGCGCATCGTCGCCGCCACCCATCAGGAGCTGCGCAAACGCGTCGAGGACGGCCGCTTCCGCGAGGACCTGTTCTATCGCCTGTCGCACTTCCCCATCGAGCTGCCGCCGCTGCGTGAGCGCGACGAGGACATCTTGCTGCTGGCACGCCACTTCGCCAGCACGGCCAGCGGCCTGCTGCAGCGTGATGCCTGCCGCTGGAGCGACGCCGCGCTGGGGCACCTGGCCGGCTACGGCTTCCCGGGCAACGTGCGTGAGCTGAAGGGCCTGGTCGAGCGCGCGGTGCTGCTCTGCGAAGGCGGAGAGCTGCTGCCCGAGCACTTCAACCTCGAACAGATGCAGAGCACGGGCAACGAGCCGCTGAGTCTGCGCGAGCGCATGGACCGTCTCGAGCGCAACCTGCTGCTCGACTGCCTGCGCAAGAACCGCGGCAACCAGACCAACGCCGCCAACGAACTGGGTCTGCCCCGGCGCACCCTCCTGTACCGCATGAATCGGCTGAAGATCAGCCCGAGCGAGGTCTGAGCATGCTCGCCCGTTTCTTATCCACTTACCTCCTAGGAGCGCATTCCATGTTGCATCGCTATCGCGCCGCCGCCCTGCTGGCGCTGGCCATCGTTCTGGCCGGCTGCTCCGGCAACTACAAGTTCAGCGACGATCAATACCGCCCGCTGGGCGATCCGCAAGCCGAGAAACGCGGCCACTGACCGCAAGGAGTAGGTTCACCATGGAACTGGTATTCGATGTGGTCAGCGCACAGCAGTTCGTGCCAGGTCTATTGACCACCAAGACCTTCAAGCAGGCCGGCGGGGTGATTGGCCGCGCTGAGGAGTGCGACTGGGTGATCCCGGATCGCAAGCGCGTGCTGTCCAGCCGTCATGCGGAAGTCAGCTACCGTGATGGCGCCTTCTACCTGACCGACACCAGCAGCAACGGCATCGCCCTCAAGGACAGCGGCGCCAGTCTCGGCAAGGGGCGGCCGCAGCGTATCGAGCACGGCAGCGTCTACTGCCTGGGCGACTTCGAGATCCGCGCCCGGCTGATTCAGGACCCGGCGATGTTCGAGGGCGATATCGGCCTGCCGCAGGCCGCCGGCAGCATCATTCCCGACGACGCCTTTCTCGACCTCGACCCGCTGACCGCCCTGGATCAGCAGGAGCGCGTTTACGCCGAGGTGGATGACCTGACCGCCGTATTGCGGCCCGACACCGCCCATGCGCAGCAGCGCGACTACGCGCAGATCGACGAGGAAAACCTGCTGGTTCCCGAGCTGGTCGTGCCGCAGTCCGCGCCGCAACTGAAGCCTGCGCCGGAGCCCGAGCGCCTGCCGCCGAGCTTCTGGGAGAAATTCTCCGACGCGCTCGGGGTTCGCCTCGACGACCTCGACGAAGACGCACGTCAGGCCCTGGCGCTGAATGCCGCCCGGCTGCTCAAGCAGAGCGTCGGCAGCCTGCAGCAGGCGTTGCGTACGCGCAGCGAGCTGAAGAACGAACTGCGTCTGGCCCTGACCACGGTGCAGAGTGCCGGCAACAACCCGCTCAAGCACGGCCTGGACAGCAGCGAGACGCTGGGCGCCCTGCTGCGTGGCGGCAAGGCCGGGCAACTGCCCGCGGAGCAGGCCATCAGCCGCAGCTTCCGTGACCTGCAGGCACACCAGGTGGCGCTGCTCGCCGCCAGCCGTGCGGCGGTCAAAGGCATGCTGGAGCAGTTCGACCCCGAGCAACTGACCCTGCGCTTCGAGCGCAGCGGACGCAAGCCGCTGCTGGCCACCGACGGCAGCCGCTGGCGTGCCTACCGTCGTCTGCATGCCTCGCTGGAGCAGAACGACGACTGGAGCGATCGCCTGTTCGCCCGCGACTTCGCCAATGCCTACGAAGAACAGGTCCGCCTGATCGCCACCCTCAATACCGACCTTCAAGGATGATGCCCATGCCTCGCCTGTTTTCTCTGGCGCTGTGCGCCCTGTTGCTGACCCTGAGCGGCTGCTCCGCCCTGTCGCCCTACTCGCACATGACCAAGCTGGACCTGAGCCTGGCCGGCAGCGATCAGCTCAACCCCGACCTCAATGGTCGTCCGTCGCCGATCGTGGTGCGCCTGATGGAGCTCAAGCACCCGGTCGCCTTCGAGAACGCCGATTTCTTCTCCCTCTACCAGCGTCCCAAGGAGGCCCTGGCCCCGGACCTGGTGGCCCAGGAAGAGCTGGAGCTGCGCCCGGGTGAAACCCGTGAGCTGAAGCTCTCGGTGCAGGAAGGCAGCCGTTACGTCGGCGTGCTCGCCGCCTACCGCGACCTGCCGGAAGCCAGCTGGCGGTTCGTGATCGACATCGACGAGCAGGAGCGCAACGCGGCGAACCTGCGCCTCGACGAGCGCGGCATCCGCAACCTCGACGACGAGCAGGAGCAGAGTCGATGAGCCAGCACAAAGTCATCTGGCAGGAAGGCATGCTGCTGCGCCCGCAGCACTTCCAGCAGAACGATCGCTACTTCGATCAGCAGCTCAAGCTGCGTACGCAGAAACTGGCCAGCTACGCCTGGGGGTTCTTCGAGCTGGAGATCGACCGCCAGTTCCTCAACATGGGCAAGCTGGTGGTGAGCAAGGCCAGCGGCGTGCTGCCTGACGGCAGCCTCTTCGACCTCGGTGCCGAGCGCGAGCCGCTGGGCCTGGATGTGCCGCCGAATACCGGCAATACCCCGGTCTACCTGGCGCTGCCGTTGGTCACGGGCAACCATATCGAGAGCCGCCGTTCCGAACAGCAGGACGTGCTGGCCCGCTACATCGCCTTCGACGAGGAAGTGACCGACTCCAACGCCGGTGACAGCAGCGTCAGCCAGGTCAGCACCGGCCGCCCGGATTTCCGCCTGCTGCTCGGCGAGCAGCAGAGCGATCAGGGCTATGTGCGGATCAAGCTGTGCGACGTGCTCGACACCACGCCTGACGGGGTGATCAGCCTCGATCCGGAATTCAGCCCGACCTACGTCAACTTCCAGGCCTCCGGCTACCTGCTGAGCTGCCTCAAGGAAGTGATCAGCATGCTGGCGCACCGCGGCGACATCCTCGCCGAGCGTATCCGCGCCACGGGCAAGGTGGGCGGCGCCGAGGTCGGCGACTTCATGATGCTGCAGCTGATCAACCGCTACGAGCCGATCCTGCGCCACCACTTGGGGGTCGAGCAGGTCCACCCGGAGCAGATCTACCGTGAACTGGTCGGGCTGCTCGGCGAGCTGGCCACCTTCTCCAGCGAGACCAAGCGTCCGCGCCTGGAGGGCCGCTACCTGCACAGCGACCAGGGCATGAGCTTCCGCAAACTGATGGACGCCATCCGCCAGGTGCTGTCGATGGTGCTCGAACAGCACGCCATCGAGCTGCTGCTGCAGCAGCGCCAGTACGGTATCCAGGTCTCGCCGCTGCACGACCACAAGCTGCTCGGCACCTCCAGCTTCGTGCTGGCCGCCAGCGCCCAGTGCGATTCCGAAGAGCTGCGTCAGCGCCTGCCGGCCCACCTCAAGGTCGGCCCGGTCGAGCGTATCCGCCAGCTGGTCAACCTGCACCTGCCGGGGATCAAGGTCAAACCGCTGCCGGTGGCGCCGCGCCAGATTCCCTTCCACTCGGGCAAGACCTACTTCGCCTTGGAGCTCAGCTCCGAGGAACTGGCGCAGCTGGAACGCTCCGGCGGCTTCGCCTTCCACGTGTCCGGCGAATTCTCCGGGCTTGAGCTGAAATTCTGGGCGATCAGGAACTGACCATGACAACCAAGGAAATGGAATACGGCCAGGATGACAAGACCGTCATCCTCAACCGCCAGGGTGAAGCCCGCGCCGAAAGCCCGCTGACCGACTTCAGCGCGCCGCCGAAATTCGAACAGCTGGAAGAGCGCATGATCTTCGCCGCGCGCCTGCGCCCGGCGGAGAGCTTCAATATCAGCCTCAACCCGCTGGTGGCGGCGGCCTCCTCGCTGCTTTCCGAGGTGGTGCGCCTCAAGCACAGCTTCGAAAGCGAGGACCTGGACGCTCTCAACCAGCGCCTGACCCGTGAGATCAAGGTGTTCGAGCACCGGGCGCTGCACGATGGCGCCGAGAGCAGCCAGGTGATGGCCGCGCGCTACGTGCTGTGCACCGTGGTCGACGAGGCCGTGGTGACCACGCCCTGGGGCAACGAGAGCGAATGGTCGCAGATGAGCCTGCTGTCCTCGTTCCACAACGAGACCTTCGGTGGCGAGAAGTTCTTCCAGCTGCTCGAGCGTCTGTCGCGCAACCCGGTCAAGCACCTGCCGATGCTGGAGCTGATGTACCTGTGCCTGTCGCTCGGCTTCGAGGGCAAGTACCGCGTGCTGCAGCGCGGCATGCTCGAACTGGAGGCCGTGCGCGACAGCCTCTACCGGCAGATCCGCCAGCTGCGGGGCGACGTCCCGCGTGAAGTCTCGCCGCACTGGCAGGGGCTCAAGGACACCCGTCGGCGCCTGGTGCGCATCGTGCCGTGGTGGCTGGTGGCGCTGTTCACCCTGATGTGCCTGGTGATGATGTACGCCGGTTTCGCCTGGGTACTCGGCGAGCAGCGCGACACCGTCCTCAAGCCGTATCAGCAACTCGACCCGGCCTCGGGTGTCAGCATGGATGACGTGAAATGAAGAGCTTCTTCGCCAAACTTGGCGCCTTTTTCCGCAAGACCTGGGTCTGGAGCCTGCTCCTGGTCCTGATTCTCGCGCTGCTGGTGTGGTTCGTCGGGCCGTTGCTGGCCGTCAACGACTACAAGTTCTGGGAGTCCGCCACCAGCCGCCTGCTGACCATCAGCCTGCTGTTCCTGCTCTGGGGCCTGGCCATGGTGTTCGCCAGCTGGCGCGCCACCGCACGCAAGAAGGCCGCCGAGAACGATGCCGATGCCCAGGAGCGCATGCGCCGGGAAGAGCAGATCAACGAGGAACAGGCCGAGCTGCGTCACCGCTTCAAGGACGCCCTGCGCACCCTCAAGCGTTCCAGCCTGTATCGCGGGCGCAGCGAGAAGTGGCGCAACGACCTGCCCTGGTACCTGATCCTCGGTCCGCAGGGCAGCGGCAAGACCAGCCTGCTGGACTTCTCCGGCCTGGATTTCCCGCTCAATCGCGGTGAAAACCAGCGCCTGACCAAGGACGTTTCCGGTACCCGCTACGCCGACTGGTATTTCGCCGATCACGCCGTGCTGATCGACACCGCCGGCCGCTACCTGACCCAACCCGATGCGCAGATCGATGGCCGTGCCTGGGGCACCCTGCTCGGTCTGCTGCGCCAGCGCCGCGCGCGTCCGCTCAACGGCGTGCTGGTGAGCATTCCCGTCGAGCAGCTGCAAGGCGGCAGCGAGGTGGAGCTGGAAACCCTGGCCCGCCAGACCCGCCAGCGCCTGCAGGAGATCCATCAGCGCCTGGGCGCCGACGTGCCGGTCTATCTGGTGCTCAACAAGGCCGACAAGATTCTCGGCTTCGACGAGTTCTTCGACCAGCTGTCGCGCGAGGAAAGCGAGCAGGTACTGGGCGCCAGCTTCCGCAAGGAGCAGAACGCCACCGACGTGGCCGTGGTGCGCCAGGAGTTCGAAGAACTGCTGCGCCGCCTGAACAGCCAGGTAATCCTGCGCATGCACCAGGAGCGCGACACCCAGCGCCGTGGCCGCATCCTCGACTTCCCGCACCAGCTCGGCCAGATCGGCGAGCGTCTGTGCCTGTTCGTCGAGCTGGCCTTTGCCGGCAACCGCTACCAGCGGGCCAGCAAGCTGCGCGGCTTCTACCTGACCAGTGCGCCGCAGCTCAACGAGCAGCTCGATCCGCTGACCGCCGGCATCGGCCGCAACCTCGGTCTGGCGGGCAGCGCGCTGCCGACCTTCCGCAGTGGTCGGGCGCGTTTCATCCATCACCTGCTCAGCCGGGTGATCTTCCCCGAGGCCGACCTGGCCAGCCTGGACCAGAAGGAAGTGCGCCGTATCGACTGGGGCCAGCGTGCGATGTACGCCACCGCTTTCGCGGTGCTGGCGCTGTTCGGCGTGCTCTGGGCCACGGGTTTCTCGGCCAACCACGGACGCCTGGAAGAACTGCGCGAGATCGCCCAGAAGCTGACCCGCGAGCATGATGCGGTCAATCCTCAGGACGACGCCCTGCAGGTCCTCAAGGCACTGGACAGCAGCTACGCCGCGACCCAGGTATTCCCGCCCAAGGGTGACGTTTCCTACCTGCAGCGTACCGGCCTGTTCCAGGGTGAGGCGGTCAATCCGCCCGTGTACTCGACCTACCGTGCCGAACTGGAAAACCTGCTGCTGCCGCGCGTTGCCCGTCAGCTGGAGGCGCAGATTCGTGCCAACCTCAGCGACCGCGAGCGCCTGCTCGGCAGCCTGCGTGCCTACCTGATGCTCAACCTGGAAGAGCGTCGCGACGCCGACTTCCTCAAGGAGTGGGTGGCCGCCGACTGGTCGCTGCGCTACACCGGCAACAGCCCGGCGCAGCATGGCCTGAACACGCACTTCGCCCGTCTGCTGGACGAGTCGTTCGCGCCTTACGCGCTCAACGCCCAGCTGGTCGCCCAGGCGCGCCAGGTGCTGCGCAGCGAGTCGCTGGCCAACGTGGTCTATCGCATGCTGCGTGAACAGGCGCGCAGCCTGCCCGACTATCGTCTGAGCCAGAAGCTTGGCCCGCAGGCGGCCCTGATCGTGGGCAGCGACTACGCCATCCCCGGCTTCTACACCCAGACCGGCTACAGCAAGACCTTCACCGCCCAGGGCGCCAACCTGGTGCGCGAGATCCTGCGTGACAACTGGGTGCTGGGCGAGGGTGAAACCCTCAGCGCCGCCGACCTCAGCCGCCTGATGGTCGAGCTGGAGCAGCTGTACTTCCGCGACTACGGCAACTACTGGGGTGAGGCCATCGCCCAGCTCAGCCTGGAGCCGATCGGCAGCGCCGGTCGTGGCGCCGCGTTGCTGGGCGGCCTGACGGCAGCCAATTCGCCGCTGCTGCAAATGCTCGTCGAGGTGCGTGACAACACCCGCTTCAAGGGGCTTGCCGAGGCTGCCGATGACGCCGGCGCTGCCGCCGACGCGCTGGAAGGCGCCAAGGGCAAGGTGGGCAAGGCCGCCAAGCTGGCCAGTGCCGCCGCCGAGCAGGCGCAGCAGGCTCTGGCCAAGAACACCCCGGATACCGCGCGCAAGACCCTGGAGCGCCGTTTCGAGAGTCTGCACAAGCTGCTCGACGAGAACGGTGGCGCGGGTGTCGATCTGGCCGCTGGCCTGCAGGCGCTGGATGACCTGCAGCGTCAGCTGGCCAGCCTGGCCAATGCCGGTGCCAGCGACCAGGCCGCGTTCGAGATGGCCAAGGCACGCATGGGCGGCAAGCGCGACGCCATCAACCAGGTGCGCAGCGCCGCGGCACGCCTGCCGCAGCCGGTGGGCAACTGGCTGGCGCTGCTGGCCGAGGACAGCTGGAGCCTGGTGTTGAACGACGCCTACCAGTTCCTCAACCAGCGCTATCAGAGCGAGCTGTACGCGGCCTACGACAACTCGTTGAAGCAGCGCTACCCGTTCAGTGCGCACAGCGAGAGCGACGTGGCGGTGGCCGACTTCCGCGAGTTCTTCAAGGCCCAGGGCATTGCCGAGCGCTTCTTCGACAGCTACCTGCGGCCGTTCGTCAGCGGCAGCGCCGACCAGTATCGCCTGCGTCGCGTCGACGGCCGTGGCCTGCCGCTGTCGCGTGAGTTCCTGCTGCAGATGAGCCGTGCCCAGGTGATCCGCCGCAGCTTCTTCGCCGAGAACCCGGCCGAGCCGCAGGTGCTGTTCAAACTCGAGCCCTACTCGCTGGACTCCAGCCTGAGCCGCGCCGACTTCCGCTTCGGCAACCAGCAGATGGAGTATCGCCATGGCCCGATCGTCGCGACGGCCTTCCGCTGGCCGGCGGCAAGCGACGAGGACCGTACCAGCCTGGTGGTCGAGGAGCTTGGCGGTCGCCGTGTCGGCATCGAGAAGAACACCGGCCCCTGGTCGCTGTTCCGCCTGCTCGACCTGATGGACGTGGATTACCACAGCGGCCGTGACGTGCTGATCCTCAAGGCCAACCTCGGCGGTCTGCACGCCAACTACCTGCTGCACAGCCAGCGCTCGCCGAACCCGTTCGACATCGGCCTGCTGCGCAGCTTCAAGTTGCCGGCGACACTCTGATGAGTGAAGTCGCCAACGCCTGGCGCAGCGCTGCGCGCACTGACACCGGCAAGGTGCGGGCGCGCAACGAGGATGCCTTCCTGGCCCTGCCCGAGCAGGGCCTCTGGGTGGTGGCCGACGGTATGGGAGGGCACCAGAACGGCGCCCTGGCCAGCCGTCTGATCGTCGAGCAACTGGCCGAGATACCGGAAGGTGACCTGACGCAGCGCCTGGCGCAGCTGCGCCAGAGTCTGCACCGGCTCAACCACCGTCTCGGCCAGGAGCTGACGGTGACTGCCGAGCGCCCGGACACGGTGATCGGCAGTACCGTGGTCGCCCTGTTGCTGGAGGGCGAGCGCGCCGCCTGCGTCTGGGCGGGTGACAGTCGCTGCTACCTGTGGCGCGGCTCGCGGCTGTATCAGCTGAGCCGGGATCACTCGCTGGAGCAGCAACTGATCGACGAGCAGGGCATGACCCCGCAGGAAGCCGCGCGCCATCCGGCGGCTCATGCATTGACGCGTGCCATCGGCGCCTGCGAGACGTTGCAGCTGGATATCCTCGAGCTCGACGTATTGCCGGGCGATGTCTTCCTGCTGTGCAGCGACGGGCTCTATCAGGGCCTCTCTGCCGACGAGCTGGGCGCCTGCCTGAACCTGCCTTCGCCACACCTGGCCGTGGAGCGACTGTTCCAGCGCGTGCTCGACGGCCCGGCCCGTGACAACCTCAGCGCCGTGGTGATTCGCCGATGACCGAAGCCGCCGAAGCCAGTGACCTCACCTACTTTGCCCTGGCCGCTACCGCAGCCAGCCCGCCCGTGCGCGAAACGCCGCGTCAGGCGCCGGGCGAGCTGCCGGACGTGCTCGGCGGCCGGTACAAGATCGAACGCCTGCTCGGCGTGGGCGGCATGGGCGCGGTGTACCGTGCCCGCGACCTGTTGCGCGAGCAGTTCGGCGACCCCGAACCCTATGTCGCGCTGAAGACCCTCAGCGACGACTTCGCCGAGTACCCGGATGCCAATGCCCTGCTCTACAGCGAGTTCGCCCTCACCTCGCGGCTCAACCACCAGCATGTGGTGCGGCTGTTCGGCTTCGAGGTGGATACGACGTGCGAGCGCGCCTTCATCACGCTGGAGCTGATGCGCGGTCTGACCCTGGATCAGCTGCTCTGCGAGCGTCCCGAGGGCCTGCCCTGGGACGAGTTGCGCAGCATCGCCATCGCCCTGCTCGATGCGCTCGCCTACTCCCATGAACTGGGCGTGCTGCACGGCGACCTGAAACCCAGCAATGTGATGTTGGCCGAAGACGGTCTGCGGCTGTTCGACTATGGTCTGGGGCAGCCCGTGGAGGGCCTGTTGCCGGGCCTGCCGCGCTTGTGCCGAAACCGCATCGCCGCCTGGACGCCACGCTACGCCGCCCTGGAACTGCTCGAGGGCGCCGCCCTGTCGGCGGCTGCGGATGTCTATGCGGTGGCCTGCGTCCTGGTCGAGCTGGCCTGCGGGCAACACCCGTTCCGTCGCCTCAGCGCCAAGCAGGCCAAGAGCATGGAACTGGACAAGCAACTGCAACGACCGGCGCAGGTACCGCTGCATTGCTGGCAGGCCCTGCGTACCGCACTGGCCTTCGACGAAGGCCAGCGGCAGATAGGTTGCAGCGAGCTGCTGGAGGCATTTCGCCGGCCGCCGGCGTCGCGCCTGCAACGCTGGCTGGGCAGAGCATGACAGGCTGTTGAAAAGGACTCACTCGAAAGGATACGTATATGTTCAACCCGGCCAACGAAACCCATTTCAGCCTGAACATCGAAGGCGTCGAGCATGACCTGCAGGTGCTCGAGTTCAGTGGCCGCGAGGCCATCAGCCAGCCCTATCGCTTCGATGTGGAGCTGATCAGCGAACGCCCGGACATCGATCTGGAAAGCCTGCTGCACCAGCGTGCCTTTCTCGCTTTCAGCCCGAACGGCGAGGGTATTCACGGCCTCATCCACCGTGTCGAGCAGGGCGAGTCCGGCAAGCGCATGACCCGCTACCGACTGGCCATCGTGCCGCAGCTCAGTTACCTGGCGCACCGCACCAACCAGCGTATCTTCCAGCACCTGACGGTGCCGCAGATCGTTGCCCAGGTGCTCGAAGAGCACGGCATCGTGGAAGGTGGCTACCAGTTCCAGCTCGGTCCGACCGTCTACCCCGAGCGCGACTACTGCGTGCAGTACGACGAGAGCGACCTGCACTTCGTCCAGCGCCTGTGCGAAGAGGAAGGTATTCACTATCACTTCCAGCACAGCGAAAGCGGCCACGTGCTGACCTTTGGCGATGATCAGACGGCATTCGCCAAGCTGGGCCGACCGACGCCCTACATCCAGGACAGCGGCATGACCGCCGACGACCCGGTGATCAAGCGCCTGGCCCTGCGCCTGGAGACCCGGACCCGCAGCACCACGCGGCGCGACTATGATTTCGAGCAGCCACGCCTGTTGCTCGAGGCGACCTACCAGGGCGAGCAGGCCGGTGAGAACGACGGCCTGCCGGATCTGGAAGACTACGATTACCCCGGTCGCTACACCGACCGAGCGCGCGGCAAGCACCTGGCCAAGCGCGCTCTGGAGCGTCACCGCGCGGACTACCAGCAATTGCAAGGCAATAGCGACGAACCGCGCCTGGTCAGCGGCCACCTGCTGGAAATCTCCGAACACCCACGCAGCGAGTGGAACGACCTCTGGCTGCTCACCGAAGTGCTGCACGAAGGCAAGCAGCCCCAAGTGCTGGAGGAGTCCATCACCAGTGATTCGGTGCTGGGCAAGGGCCTCTCCAGACTGCTGCGTGGCGTGACTGGCGAAGCGGACTCCAGCGAGGGTGCTGACTTCCACCAGGGCTACCGCAACCGTTTCCTCGCCACGCCCTGGGATGTGCCCTATCGCCCGCCACTCGAGCATCCCAAACCCAAGGTGCTGGGTAGCCAGACGGCCGTCGTCACCGGCCCGGCCGGCGAAGAGATCCACTGCGACGAATACGGCCGGGTGAAGGTGCAGTTCTTCTGGGAC